>JASGDF010000113.1:0-61024 GCA_047607345.1 Pseudomonas sp.
GCGCGGCGGTGTTCGCCGGCATCGCCGCGGCGCTGGCCACGGCCTGACGCCCGTAGCGCCGAGCTTGCTCGGCGGAGGACTGCCCGGCGAAGCCTCCGCCGAGCAAGCCCGGCGCTACGGGCGTCAGGCCGTGGCCAGCGCCGCGGCGATGCCGGCGAACACCGCCGCGCCGACCCAGTTGTTGTGCAGGAACGCGCGGAAGCAGGGGCCGCGCTCGCGCCGCCGGGCGATCACGAACTCGTAGGCAACCAGCATGGCGGCGGCCAGCAGGCCGAGCCAGTAGTGCCCGCCGAGCTGCTGGCGCTGGCCGACCAGCGCCAGCGCGGCGAAGGTCAGCGTGTACAGCACGCCCTGCGCGACCAGGTCCAGCTCGCCGAACAGGATCGCGGTGGACTTGGCGCCCATCTTGATGTCGTCGTCGCGGTCGACCATCGCGTACCAGGTGTCGTAGGCGGTGGCCCACAGGATGTTGGCCAGGTACAGCAGCCAGCCGGCCACCGGCACCTCGCCCTGTACCGCGGCGAATGCCATCGGGATGCCCCAGCCGAATGCCATGCCCAGGTATACCTGTGGCAGGTAGGTGTAGCGCTTGAGGTAGGGATAGCTGGCGGCGAGGAACAGGCCGGCCACGCTCAGCAGCACGGTGAGCCGGTTCAGGGTCAGCACCAGCGCGAAGGCGACCAGCATCAGCACGGCGAACACCGCCAGCGCCTCGCGTCCGGATACCGCCCCGGTCGCCAGCGGGCGCTGCCGGGTGCGTTCGACATGCGGATCGAGCCAGCGGTCGGCGTAGTCGTTGATCACGCAGCCGGCCGAACGGGTCAGCCAGACGCCTGCGCTGAACACGAACAGCGTCCACAACGGCGGCATGCCGCCGGCCGCCAGCCACAGCGCCCACCAGGTCGGCCACAGCAGCAGCAGGCTGCCGATCGGGCGGTCGCCGCGGACCAGTTTCCAGTACTGGCCGAGCCGGTCGCGCCAGTACGGCGGCGGGGCGGTTTCGAAGCGTTCGTAGCTCATCGCGGAAGCGTAGCAGCCGGTCGCGGCAGCGGTCACGGCGAGGCTGCGGCGATTCCCCTGCGCGGCCACGCTGGATGCGGCGCCCCGCGTGCCGGGCGGACGCGCCGCACCACCAGTTGCGGTGCGTGGCCTGTGCGCGCCGTGTTCTGGCATAATGGCCGGCCAGGCGCCCGTAGCTCAGCCGGATAGAGTAGTGGCTTCCGAAGCCATTGGTCGGGGGTTCGAATCCCTCCGGGCGCGCCAAATCGTTGACCGTCAACGTCCATTGAGGCCGGAAAGCCCAGCAACAACAAGGCTTCCGGCTTTTTTGTGCCCGCTGACGTCGGCTTGTGTCGGTCGAAAGCCGGGTCCCAGTGGAGGCATCCAGGCGCCGCGGGGATGTGATGCCGGCATGCCCCCGAGCGACACTGCCATCCGCAAGGCCAAGCTTGCCGATAAGCCTCTGCGTCTGTTCGACGGTAGCGACATGTACCAGGAAATCCCCCCGGTTGGCGGCAAGCTATGGCGGCTTAAGTACCGCTTCGCAGGCAAAGGAGAATCGCCCTGCGCCGGGCGCCTGCCCGACCGCGGGATTGGCGTAATGCCATCCAAACCCCGTGCCCAGGGCCATCAGCAGGATGGCAAACATCAGCGCCCGATGATCGCCGCGAAATAGGCGAGTCGTATATCTCAAGGGCGTTGCCCAGGACTACGGGCAAAACCGTCCTGACCGAAGCCATTGCCGATCGGGCAGCCTCATCTGATCTTTCTCCCGCCGGTGCCTGCTTCGCTCATCGAAAGCCCATTGGAAACGCTTTCTCCGTAGTCCGGAACCATCGCTGTCGCCCAAGCGGGTCCCCACTTGCCTATTTATGCCGAATTTTTATATTAATCCTATTTTTGCATATCTTCTCGGGCGCCGCATTGCACCATATCGCAGCTTCCAGGCCAAAAGCAGTCCCCTATCCCAGTAAAAACAAATAGTTATATTGGTCATCATCCGGATCACCGTCAAAGGAAAAAACATTGGCGCCATGTTAATTAACTGTTCACCCTGGGTTGTGTGACGCACGGCAGTCACATCCTCCGCCTGCGGCTGTGTAGCCAGCATGACCTCCCAGCCCGCGGCGGCCGGTCCTGTCCCCATCCGCGCCGAGCGAGAACCCTTCATGTCCCCAGCTACGCCCAAGCACGCTGTTGTCTCTCACTCTCGCAACCCACTAGCCCTGCACATCGCGGCATGGCTGTTGACGAGCGGCATCATCGCCGGCGCTTCGGCTCAGGAAGCCGATACCTCCGCCGGCAAAGAGGCCGTTTCCCTCGACACGATCACCGTGACCTCGACCAAGCGTGCGACCAACCTGCAGAAGACGCCGGTGGCGATCTCCGCGATCACCGCCGAAACGTTGTCCGAGGCCGGTATCGTCAGCGTGCGCGAGATCGCCGCGCAGGTGCCTGGCCTGAAAGTGACGGACAACGGCCCGGGCGCCACCCGGCTGTCGATGCGCGGCATCTACGCCAGCGGCGAGGCCACCACCAGCCTGTACTACGACGAGACCCCGGTCAGCGGTTCGGTGGGGTCCGGCAGCGACGCCGGTGGGCGAGCGCCCGAGATGAACTTCTTCGACGTGGAGCGGATCGAGGCGCTGCGCGGCCCGCAAGGCACGCTGTACGGCTCCGGCTCGATGGGGGGCTCACTGCGGATCATCTACCAGAAGCCCAAGCTCGACACCACCGAGGGCGCGCTCCAGGCGGGCTACTACACGACCAAGGGCGGCGACCCGTCCTGGAATACCAACCTGATGCTCAACACGCCGCTGGTCGAGAACCTGCTGGGCTTGCGGCTGACGGCCAGCAAGAGCGAGGTCGGCGGCTATGTCGACAACCTGCGCTATGGCGAGAAGAACGTCGATTACAAGAACAGCGGGAGCGCCAAGGTCGCCCTGCGTTTCCAGCCGACCGAGAACGTGACGCTGGATGCCAGCGTGCTGACCCAGAACACCGATGCGATCCTTTCCAGCTGGTCCCCCGACAACGGCAGTTCCCCCTATGCGGCGGTTTCTGGTGTCGATGTGGACTATGCCTCGGTGGCCGGTGTGAACGCCGGTTACCAGGACCACACCCGAATCAGCAACCTGACCCTCAACTGGGACCTGGACTGGGCCACGCTGACGGCCTCCAGCTCCTACTTCGACAGCAAGTCGATCTACGGGCTCGACAATACCTATCTGTACGAAAATACCTACGCGAAAAGCTACGCCCTGGCATCGGAAATTGCTCCGGTACAACTGCAATATCCGGGCAAGACCCGCAACTGGTCCAACGAGATCCGCCTGTCGTCCAACGGTGGTGGCCGCATCGACTGGACGGTGGGCCTGTTCGCTGAAAATCGCAGGACCAGCCTGCGCAGCCAGCACGTGCGCGCCGATGAAAATACCGGCTACGTCGTCGAGCCCAACGAGATCGTCTTCCAGCGCCACATCAACGATCAATTGAAGCAGAAGGCGGTTTTCGGCGAGGGGACCTGGCACATCACCGACAAGCTCGATCTGACCACCGGCCTGCGCTACTACTCGTACGACAAGACCATCTCCGGCTATACCGACGTCCCCTACGCCTACAACCCGAGCGCCACTACCTCTGCGCTTTCGGTGGTGTCGGCAGACGAGAAGGGATGGTTGAAGAAGGTCAATCTGTCCTACCAGTTCACGCCCTCGCTGATGGCCTATGCCACGGTGGCCGATGGCATGCGCCCGGGTGGTGCGAACCAGAACATTCCGGACATCAACGACAACCTGCGCAGCTACAAGGGTGACCATCTGTGGAACTACGAGGTCGGCGTCAAGTCGGACTGGTTCGATCGCAGGCTGCTCGTCAATGCCTCGCTCTACCAGATCGACTGGGAGGACATGCAGGTCAGCGCCACGACCAACCCGGCCACCACCGGTGGCAGCTATTCGTTCATCACCAATGCCGGCGAGGCGCGCATACGCGGCACTGAATGGGAGGTCATCTATCGCCCCGTGGCCGGGCTGGACCTGAGCGGAACCTTCAACTACATCGACGCCAAGCTGGTGAAGGACCAGATAAACAACGACATCCAGTCATCAAGCACGCTGGGACTTGCCGGCGATCGGATTCCGAATATCCCACGCTGGACCGCGACATTGTCCGCGGCCTATCAGTGGTCGCTGACCGAGAATCTGGACGGCATGGCGCGTCTGGACGCCAACTACGTCGGCGCGTCCCAGACCACGTTCCGTCCCAACGATCCCAATCGCGTGGAAACCGGCAACTACACCCTGCTCAACGCGCGTGTGGGCGTGGAGAGCTACAGCGGCAAGTGGGGCGCCTACCTCTACGTCAACAACCTGACCGACAAGGTCGCGATCGTCTCCTCGAGCTATATCGCGAGCTACCATCCTTACGGTTATGTCTACAGCGCAAGGCCGCGCAGCATCGGCGTGGATGTGAAATACAATTTCTGATGCGGCGATCGCGTGCCGTCCGGCCATGGAGCCGGACGGCAACGCTGCGGAGCTTCCAATTGCTGGGATGCAACGCCCGCCCGGTGTGTTCTTCAAGGGCAAACACAAGGGCGCGCTGACCCATGCAGGCGCGGACAATGCGAAGGAGCCGGCCTGGATCAGGCGTCTGCGCGGTCTTGGCAAACCGGTGCTGATGCCCTTCTGCCTCGACCGCCCGGCGGTGGCCAGCGGGTTCGACAGGGTTCGGATTGTCCCTCTGAAGGACCCTCCCTAGCCGGTCAAGCCGGTGCCATGCCACCCCGCTCTTTCCAGCAAGCCACTACATGGAAATCGAAATGAAACCTGCCGAGACCCGCCTGCGTTCGTCCCTGCTTGCCGGTGCCTGCTTGCTCGCGCTGGCCATGCCGGCCGGCGCGGCCGAACCCGACCCTACCTCCATCGTCGATGCCTATGCACCCCGGCTTGCCCAGGTGGCCGGGAAAATATGGGAGAAAGCCGAGCTCGGATACCAGGAAAAGGAAACTTCCGGACTGCTGCAGCAGGAACTGAAATCGGCCGGCTTCAAGGTGCAGGCCAACGTCGCCGGCATGCCGACGGCCTTCATCGCCCGTGCCGGCAAGGGCGGTGGTCCGGTCATCGCCATCCTCGCCGAGATGGATGCCTTGCCAGGCGTTTCCCAGGCGGCCGTGCCGCAGCGTCAGCCGATCCCCGGCAAGGACGCCGGCCATGCTTGCGGTCACAACCTTTTCGGTGCCGCCTCCATTGCCGCCGCCCGTGCCGTCAAGCAATGGCTGGACGAAACCGGGCGACCCGGTGAGGTGCGAGTGTACGGCGCTCCGGCGGAGGAGGGCGGTTCCGGCAAGGTGTATCTGGTCAAGGCCGGCCTGTTCGACGACGTCGACGTGGTGCTGCACTGGCATCCGGGCGACTTGAATTCGGCGGCGCAAAGCACCGCGCTGGCCAACATCAGCGGCAAGTTCCATTTCCACGGCATCGCCGCACACGCCGCCGCCGCGCCCGAACGGGGACGATCGGCACTGGATGCGGTGGAGGCAATGGATGCGATGACCAACATGATGCGCGAGCACGTGCCGCAGGATGTTCGCATCCATTACATCATCACTGACGGTGGCAAGGCGCCGAACGTGGTTCCCGCGGAGGCCACGGTCTATTACTACGTGCGCCATCAGGATCCGGAAGTGCTCAAGAATGTGATGGGACGGATCAAGAAGGCCGCCGAGGGCGCCGCGTTGGGCACGGAGACCCGGATGGAATACGAGCCGGTCGGCGGCACTTACAACCTGTTGCCCAACGACGTACTGGGCAGGGTGATGGATGCCGACCTGCGTCATGTCGGCGGATTGCAGTACACACCCGCCGATAACGCATTCGCCATGGAACTGCGCAAGAGCCTGGCTTCGCCCCCGCCATTGTCGCAAGCCTCCGACATCGCTCCTTACAGCACGGACAAGGTGGCGTACGCCTCTACCGACGTCGGCGACGTCAGCTGGGTGGTGCCGACCGTGGGATTGAGTACCGCAACTTGGGTTCCCGGCACCGCCGCCCACAGCTGGCAGGCGGTGGCGGCTGGCGGCAACGCCATCGGCTACCAAGGCGCGACCGTTGCCGCCAAGGTGCTGGCACTGACCGCGACGCGGTTGTTCAGCGAGCCGGAACTGATCACTTCGGCCAAGGCCGAATTCGACAGACGTCGCGGCCCAGGCTTCAAGTACCAGTCACTGCTGGACCGCGATACGCCAGCGCTGGACTACCGACGCTTGGGCACGAACGACTGAACCATGTCATCTCGCCGTGCGCCACCCGGCGATCGTTCTTTTCGACCACTTCGCGACATTCCCACTACAAGAGGCTGCCTCCGATGAAACCCCTGCTCGCCGCATCACTGGCTGCGCTGCTGTTGTCCACTGCCTTCCTGGCCAGGAGCGCCGACCTTGATCAGCAGGCGAACAGCCTGCTGGCCAGCGCCAAGTTCAAGGCTGCGCGCGCAAGCATCGACAGGGATTACGAGCGCATCATCGACGACGTCATCACCTTGACCGAAATCGAAGCGCCGCCGTTCCAGGAGGAAAAGCGTGGCAAGGCCTATATGGAGATGCTCAGGCAGCACGGGCTCGACGACGTGAAAATGGACGCCGTCGGCAACGTGATGGGGCTGCGCCGTGGCAGTGGCAAGGGGCCGCTGATCGTGGTCGCGGGGCATCTGGACACCGTGTTTCCGGCCGGGACGAACGTGAAAGTCCGCCGCGAGGGCAACAAGCTGTTGGCGCCGGGCATCGGCGACGACACCTCCTCGCTGTCGGTGATCCTGTCCATGATCCGGGCAATGGATGCCGCCAACTACCATACCGATGCCGATATTCTGTTCGTGGGCGACGTGGGTGAGGAAGGTCCCGGTGACCTGCGCGGCATGCGCCATCTGTTCAAGGAAAGTGAATACAAGGGGAAGATCAAGTATTTCATTTCCTTCGAGCCATTCCCGACCGGGAAGATCATCAATGGCGGCACTGGCTCGCGCCGTTACAAAGTGACCTTTTCCGGCCCGGGGGGACACAGTATGGGGAGCTTCGGACTGGTCAATCCGGCGTATGCGCTGGGCTGGGCGGTCAACGAGTTCTCGAATCTGAAGGTTCCGGGAACGCCGAAGACGGTCTACAACGTCGGGATTCTCGAAGGTGGTACCTCGGTCAACTCGATCCCGTTCAATGTGGCGATGACCGTGGACATGCGTTCCAATGGCCAGGCCGAGCTGGATGCGCTGGAAAAGCAGTTTCTCGACATTCTGCCCAAGGCCGTCGACCACGAGAACGCGGCCCGCTCGACCGCCAATGGAAAGATCACCTACGAAGCCAAGTTGATTGGCGACCGCCCGGCCGGGCTGACGCCGGAGTCGGCCTTGATCGTCCGCACTGCCGCTGCGGTGGTCAAGGCCGGGGGCAGGACGCTGGAGTACGAAGCGGGTTCCACTGATTCCAACATCCCGATGAACCTGGGAATCGAAGCCATGACCCTGGGCAACGGCTTCGAATCGTTCCGTGCTCATTCGCTGGAGGAGGGGATCGAGCTCAACCGCCCCGACGACGTGAAGAATATCTCGTTGGGACTGGCGACGGTCTTGTTGCTGGCCGGAGCGAGGTAAGGGCGGGCTCTGCATCTTCGGCGTGACGATGTGCTCGGACACAGGTTCCCGCCTCCAGCACGCCGCCGATGTCGGCGTGCTGGAGACCATTCGCATGGAAAGGGATGCGGCCGCCGGCCAGCGGCACGGATCCTTTCATCCTGGAAAAGCGCGCTCCAATGAATAACACCATCACGACACGCTCCACGGCCGGCCGCGGCGGGCTGCCCTTGCACTGGAAGATACTGATCGGCTTTGCCGCCGGTCTGGCGCTGGGCCTTCTCGTGCATGTCACCGCTGGCGCCGGGGCTGGCTGGGTGCAGTGGCTGACCGGCCACCTCACTCAGCCAGCCGGCGCCCTGTTCCTGCGCCTGATCTTCATGCTGGTGCTGCCGCTGCTGTTCTCGGCGCTGGTAGTCGGCGTGGGCGAGATGGGCGATATCCATGCGCTGGGCCGGATCGGCTGGCGCACGTTGCTATACACCGTGATCGTGTCGGGCATCGCGGTGCTGATCGGTCTGCTGCTGGTCAACACATTGCGGCCTGGCGCCGGTGTCGATGCCGCTGTGGCGCAGCAGATGCTCAACGCCGGCAGCGAACGCGCGCAAGCCATCATCGGCAGCAGCAGTGGCAAGATCAGCGCCGGGCAGATGTTGCTGTCGATCGTGCCGGAAAATGTGGTCGGCGCGGCCGGCAGGAACGACATCCTCGCGGTGATGTTTTTTGCGCTGATGCTCGGCGTCGGCGTGGTGCTGACCAAGGACAGCGAAGCGACCGCCACCTTCAAGCGCGCGACCGAGGGGCTGTTCGATATCTCGATGACCCTGATCGGGCTGGTCATCCGGTTGGCGCCCTACGCGGTGTTCTGCTTCATGTTCAACCTGGCTGCTCTGTTCGGCTGGGAGCTGTTGGCCAGGCTCGGCGCCTATGTGGGAGTGGTCGTGCTGGCCCTGGCGCTGCACTTGTTCGTGGTCTATTCGGTGGCATTGAAGCTGGCCGGCTGGTCACCACTGGCATGGTTCCGCCAGATCCAGGAAGTGATGGTGATGGCCTTCTCCACCGCTTCCAGCAACGCCACGCTGCCGACCTCGTTGCGGGTCGCCGAACACAAGCTGCGGCTGCCGAACAAGGTGTCACGCTTTGTGCTGACCGTCGGCGCCACTGCCAACCAGAATGGCACTGCGCTGTTCGAGGGGGTGACGGTACTGTTCCTGGCCCAGTTCTTCGGCGTGGAACTGGGAATTGGCCAGCAGTTCATGGTGATGTTCGTGTGCATCCTCGGCGGCATTGGTACCGCCGGCGTGCCGGCCGGCTCGTTGCCGGTGGTCGCGCTGATCTGTGCCATGGTCGGCGTGCCAGCGGAAGGCATTGGCCTCATCCTCGGGGTAGATCGCCTGCTCGATATGTGCCGGACCACGCTCAACGTCACCGGCGACCTCGTGCTGGCGACGTTGGTGGCCAGGGGCGAGGGTGGACACCCCGATGCAGCCGGGACGGTCCCTGATCCATGATCGAGGCGGGCGACATTCAAAAGTGCGGGTAATGCTGGAGCAGGTTTTCGCGTATCTGCTCCAGCAATCTGGCCGCGGGCCGGGTCAGCAATTGCGGATCCGGGCAAACGATGCCGATAAAGCTCTCCGGCACTCGTTCTTCGATCTGGATTGTGCCGAGCCAATCGGGATGCCCGGTGTCGTTTGTCTCGTTTACTGCCAGGAACAGCGCATCTGCCTTCATGATCAGGTCCATCGTGATCTGATTGGACTCGCACTGGATTATCTGCTCTGGCAGCGGCAGCCGATTCTGGCCAAACAATCGCCGCAGCGGCGAATTTGGGTTGTCCAATGAATCCCGGGTGATCCAGGTTGACCAAATGAGCTGGCGCAGACTCCGGGCATTGGCCAGCGGATGGCCCCGCCTTGCGACGATATGCATGTTCCTCTTGCAGATGGGCAGCCATTCCATCAGGGACGACTGCTCGGGAATCAGCGAAGTGACAACGAAGTCCAGCATGCCCTGCAACAGCAGGTCATGCATCTGCTGCGGTCGCTGCTCGACCACCACCAGTCTGACCTCCGGATGCTTGAGGTGGAAATCCACCAATGCGTCTTTCACCGGTTCCATCAAGGCAGCGGCGGTCGTCACGCCGATCCGTACCTCTACCCCACTCTGGCCCTTCATGTCGTTGATGTCCTGACGCGCTCGCCGCACGCCTTCCAGCACGTTGCGCGCGTGCTTCAGGAAACTCTCCCCGTAGGGGGTAAGG
Source organism: Pseudomonas sp. (assembly GCA_047607345.1). Lineage (GTDB taxonomy): Bacteria > Pseudomonadota > Gammaproteobacteria > Xanthomonadales > Xanthomonadaceae > Pseudomonas_S. The sequence goes on from JASGDF010000113.1 coordinate 9,887, forward strand.
CGGACTCCTTTGCTGGAACGGATCAGCAACGGCACGCCCAGTTCGTCCTCCAGTTCCTTCAGAGCGCGGCTCAGCGCCGGCTGGGTAACGTGCAGCCTCCGTGATGCTCCCAGCAAGCTGCCGCTTTCGTGCACGGCAACCAGGACATGCAGCTGCTGCAGCTTCATCTATGTGGGGGGCATGGCGATGGGAGGAAATAGAGCTTAACGGAATCCATCCATCGGTTGGCTTCTCCGGGATCGGTCACGTGGTCGTTTCGCCTCCGCATTTCGGTCACGGCGGCTGCCTGTCGCGCAATTTCGATGGACAGCGACAGCCCGGCGTGGGTGCTGCGAAGCCGGTCGGGGGCGCCCGCACGACAAGAATCGGGACGTCCTGGTCCAGGAACCTCCGTCGCGGGCATGGCTATGCTGGGGCCATCAGGAGCCATCCGCGACCATGACCGAAGCCTGGCTGGAACTGGAAGCACACGAGATCGGCGACGCCGCCCCCGGCGTGCGCTTGCTGGACCTGCGTGCACCCGGTGGCGGTGAGCTCCCGGGCTTCGACGCCGGGGCCCACGTCGATGTGGCGGTCGATGACGCGCTGGTGCGGCAGTACTCGCTGTGCAACGACCCGCGCGAGCGCCACCGCTATCTGCTGGCGGTGGCGCTGGCCGAGCCCAGCCGCGGTGGCTCGCGCTACCTGCATGAGCGGGTGGTGAAGGGCAGTCGTGTGCGGGTAGGGGCGCCGCGCAACTTGTTCCCGCTGGCGGACGTGTGCGCTCACAGCGTGTTGGTCGCTGGTGGCATTGGTATCACGCCGTTGTGGGCGATGGTACAGAGCCTTGAGACAGCAGGGGCGAGTTGGGAGCTGCATTACGCGGCCCGAAGTCGCGAGCACGCAGCACTGCTGGGGACGATTCAGACGTTCGCTGCGCGCTCCCGCCGCGGTGTCCTTCACTGCTATTTCAGCCGCGAGCAGCCGTCGCGGCGGATCGTCCTGCCGGCGCTGCTGTCGGCGGCGCCAGCCGGGACGCATTTCTACGGTTGCGCCTCGCCCGGTCTGCTGGCGGATTTCCAGGCCGCTACGGCGGCACTCCCGCGCGAGCAGGTGCACCTGGAACGTTTCGAGTCCACCCGGCAGGCGGCGACCGCAGCTAACTACCAGGTGGTGCTGGCCCGCAGTGGCCTGAGCATCGAAGTGACGACGGGGCAGACGGTGCTGGACGCGGTGCTGGCTGCGGGTGTCAGTGCACGCTATACCTGCCGCGAGGGGATCTGTGGCGAGTGCGAGACGGTAGTGCTCGAAGGCGTGCCCGACCACCGCGACGAGGTGCTCAGCGAGCAGGAGCGAGCGGCCAACGGCAGCATGATGATCTGTTGCTCAGGTTGCAGGAGCGGGCGGCTGGTGCTCGATCTCTGAGGGTGGACTTGGTGGCCGCCGTTCCCCGCCTCGCGGCGGCGAACGGCAGTGGCGGACATCCGGCTGTCCGCCGGATGGACGGGGTGGTTTGTTTGCACAAGCCTTTCCACCAGGCAAAAAAAAGGGCGCTGAAATTCAAGAAGCAGTGCATCAGGCAACCCAATCTAGCCTGGTCGCCCCGTGTTTTATCTGGATGGAGCCGTTTCGCGAATTCCCGCCTCTCCCCCTTCTCTCCCGGAGTAAGTCCCGATGTGCAGCCAGTTCTCCGAACCCGCGAAGTGTCCATTGGTCGCCGCCTTGGTCCTCGCCATCAGCATGTGTCCACCCACAGCGCTGGCGAACGCTGACGAAACGGATGCCACTGCGGACAAGGTGAAGGGCAAGCCGATTCAGCTGGAGGAAATCGTGGTCAAGGCGGAGAAGACTGGTGACGTCGACCTGCAGAAGGCGCCGCTGGCGGTCAGCGCGGTCTCGGCCGAGAAGCTTGCCCAGGACAACATCAACAACGTCACCGACCTCAATGGCCTGGTGCCGGGACTGGTGGTGTCCAAGAGCGGTGGTGCGGAGAACCTGATCGCCATCCGTGGGATCGGGTCGGAGACCCCGGAGAACACCAATACCCAGCCGGGTGTTTCCTATCATCTGGACGGCGTGTATATCTTCAATACCATAGCCACCAATGCCGCCTTCATCGATGCCGACCAGGTGGAGGTGCTGCGCGGGCCGCAGGGCACGCTGTTCGGGCAGAGCTCCACCGGCGGCACGATCAACGTCGCCAGCAAGCAGCCGCAGCTGGGCGTGTACGGCGGTGACGTGTCGCTGGGCGTGGGTAACCACGACTTGATCAAGAGCAGCGCGTCGCTGAACCTGCCGGCGGGCGACACCTTCGCCCTGCGGGTACACCTGCAGCAATACCGGCACGACGGCTATTCGACCGTGCACGGCATTGAGGGCAAGTCCGACTACGAGGCCGACGACGCCAACAACTACGGATGGAAGATCGCGGCGCTATGGCAGCCGAGCGACACCTTCTCGTGGACACTGGGCATGACCGGCTATCGCAGCGACAGCAATGCGCCGGCGCAGAAGAACATCCTGGATCCCGACCCCGACCCGTACAGCCTCACTCAGGATTTCGCCGGCAAGTCCCGGGTGGATACCAACCTGTTCACCTCGGTGATGCGCTGGGACCTCGGCTGGGCGACGCTGAAATCGATCTCCAGCTACCAGCAACTCAAGAGCAGCCAGTCCTGGGATTCCGACGGGCTGACCGCCGACCTGTTCTACGACGTCAGCTACGGCGCAAAGACCTACGACCACACCGAGCTGTGGCAGACCGACACGGACTCGTACACCCAGGAGTTCAACCTTGCCTCGAACGGGGAGGGGCCGTTCCAGTGGATCGGCGGGCTGGTCTACATGCATTCGCGCAACTCCCAGTACATCGTCGAATTCGCCGGCGACGACGGTCAATTGGTGTCGCCGATCCCGGCCAGGACCACCAGTGCCGCCGATGCCCCGGACAACCTGACCTACGAGGAGCTTTCCTCGATCACACGAAAGTCCCTGGCGGCCTATTTCCAGGGCAGCCTGGAGATGGGGGAGAAGGCCAGGCTCACCGCGGGCGTCCGCTACAACCGCGACGACTATCATGGCGTGTCCAGCACCTATTACGCGGTGTCCTCGCCCACCGACGGGCTGAAGACCAACGAGGTCACCGGCAAGCTGGCCTACGACTACCAGTTCACCCCGGGGAGCATGGGCTATGCCAGCTTCACGCGCGGCTACAAGCCGGGCGGTGTGAACAGCGTCACCGGCGAACTGGTCGAGGGCAGCTTCAAGCCGGAGACGGTGAATTCCTTCGAGATCGGCTCGAAGAACCGCTTCCTGGACAACACGATGCAGTTCAACGCGTCCACGTTCTATTACGACTACAAGAACATGCAGTTCCTCAACGAGGACCCGCTGCTGTACTACAAGGGCATCAGCAACGTGCCAAGCGCGCACATCTACGGCATCGAGTTCGAGTTCGACTGGCGGCTGGGACGCAACTGGAGCCTGGAGGCGAATCTCGCGCTCGAGCGGGGCAGGATCGACTCGCACTACTACGCGCTGGACCCGGTGGCCGCCGCCGCCGCGCAGGTGGCCGCCGGCTACACCACCACCGCGCTGTACTACGCGAATTATGCCGCGGCGACGGCCGCGCGGGCCTCGGCCGAGGCGGACCTGTACGGCAACGACGTGCCGAAGATCCCGGACGTGCAGGGCAGCGTCAGCCTGAGCAACTTCCACGACTTCGCCAAGGGCACGCTGACCTCGCGGCTCGAGTTCGTGCACCGCGGCTCCTACCAGTCGCGGGTGTTCAACAACGCCGCCTACGACACGGTGCCGGCGTACAACCTGTGGAACCTGTACTTCGATTACAAGCCGGCGGAAAGCCGTTGGGACTATTCGTTGGCGGTGACCAACCTGACCGACAAGGTGGTGATCAATTCGCTCGTGACCGATCCCTACGGCAGCTTCCAGACCTACGAGACCTACATGCCGCCGCGCCAGTTGATACTGTCGGTGAACTACCAGTTCTGAACGCGGAGGCGGGCCGTTCGATGCGTGCAGCGATTCTCCATACGCCTGCCCAGGCCTTGCGGTGGCGCAGGCGCCGCCATATGCCGGGCCTGCGCGGCTGGCACGGCCTGCACTGCGCGATGGGCTTCGCCGGCGGCAGCGGGCGAGGGCGACGCCAGGCCGGTAACCGGCCACCGCCGCATGCGCCACCGTGCCGTTGCTCGCCAGATCCGGGTGCCGTGGACGTCCGCACGGGCGCGCGGCCAAAGCCGGCGCCGCGGCGCCGGCGACTCTCGCAAGGAAACTTCCGATGAACACACCTGTTGCCGAACTCGAACCGGTCACCACCGACGCCGCCTGGCGCGGCGACGAACTCTCGCGCCGCCCGGAGTGGATCTACCCGCTCAGCGACGCCCAGATCGCCGAACTGGAAGCTCTAGGCGCGCGCTTCCTCGCCGACGATCCCGATCTGCGCCACGTGCAGGCCGCCGACTACCCGCTACAGGCCTGCGCCGATGCGGTCGAGGCCTGGGGCCGCGATGTGGATCGCGGCCGTGGCTTCGTGCTGGTGCGCGGGTTGCGCACCGAGCTGTATTCCGACGCGCTGTCCTCGGCGATCTACTACATCCTCGGCCTGCACATGGGCGAGCCGATGCAGCAGAACCGGATGGGCGACCTGATCGACCACGTCTACGCGACCTCGGACAAGACCCTGGACGACCCGAGCGCATTGTCGGCCAAGATCCGCGACAAGCTGCCGTTCCACTCCGACAGCTCGGACGTGGTGGCGCTGATGTGCCTGCGCGGTGGCAAGGCTGGCGGTGCCTCCTGCCTGGTGTCCGGCGCGCAGATCTACAACGAGATCATCGAGCGCCGCCCGGACCTGGCGCCGCTGCTGCTGGAACCGTTCCACTTCGACTGGAAGCGCCAGGACCACAACGCCCCGGCCAACACCTACGCCTCGCCGATCATCAGCATCCGCGACGGCGTGCTGAGCATGTATGCCGGCTCGCTGTACATCTTCACCGCGCAGGACTATCCCGAGGTGCCGCGGCTGACGCCGGCGCAGATCGAGGTGCTGAACCTGTTCGAGGAGATCACCTACGAACCGGGCATGGCCATCGAGATGGACTTCCGCCCGGGCGACATCCAGTGGCTGTCCAACTATGCCGCGCTGCATTCGCGCACTGGCTTCATCGACTTCGCCGAGCCGCAGCGCCGCCGCCACCTGCTGCGACTGTGGCTCAAGCGCAACGGCGATCGCCCGGTGGCTCCGGGGTTCGGCAAGAACGCGGTGGTGCAGGATCGCGCCACGCTGGCCGACGCCGCGCAGCGGGGCGAGCGCGACAACTTCCGGATCCGGATCGCGGCGGTGCCGCGGCTGGGCGACTGAGAACGGTCGCGGCCGCCTGGCTCAGTCGGCCGGGCGGCCGCGGCGCACCGCCAGCGCCAGGCCGCCGTAGTCGCGTTCCTGGTAGCCGACGAAGCCATCCTCGAAATCGACGTACCAACCCACCAGGGCCTGGTCCCAGCCTTCGGGCTGGCGGGTCCAGTACCAGTCCGCGGCGAGCGCGAACGGATGGCCGACGGCCGCCGGCAGGTAGCGGCGTCGGTCGACCAGCCGTTGCAGCTGTTCCACGCCGGGCAGTTGCCAGTCGTGCCAGCCGCACAGCGCCAGGGACGCGCAGAGCGCGGCGCAGTACGGCTGCGGGCCGCGCGGGCCGAGCGCCGCCGCACTGAAGATCAGTTCGGGTCCGGGCAGGTAGACCGCCGCGACGTGCGCCTCATCCGCGGCCGCGAGCATGCGGCCGTTCGTGTCCAGCGCGACCATCCGTGATGGCAGGCGCAGCGTGGTGTCGCGACTGGCGGTGGAATGCAGCGGTGGGCGATAGTCGCGCAGGATCGCCAGCGCGCCACCGCAGGCATCGGCCGGACGCGGCGCAACCCGGCCGTCGTCCAGGTTCAGTGCCCAGCCGATCAACGGCGACCAGGCCGCGGGCGTCGCGCTCCAGCACCAGGCGGGAGCGGGACAGGGGAACAGCCGCGGGTCGTACATCGCCGACGGCCGGTGGCGCTGTGCCAGCCATTGCAGTTCCTCGACCGCCGGCAGCTGCCATTCGCGGTGACCGAACAAGGTCAGGTCGACGCAGGCACGTTCGCACCCGGCGCGGTCGGCCATGCCCGGCAACGCGACGAAGCAGGCCGCCAGCTGCGGCGACCACAGGCCACGCCAGTGCGGTGCGTCGTCGTCGAGCAGGCGCCCGGCCGCATCGAGCTTGTGCAGGCGCAGCGTCATCGTGGCAGGCGTTCCCGGCCCACCACCGCTGCCGGTGGCGGATCAGGGAAGTATCCGCCGGTCGCGGGTTCGCCGTTCATGGCCGCATGCTCGCGCGGCGCAGCGGAGCAGTCTTGCTGGTGGACGCATCAATTCCTGAACCCGCCAGGGGATCGATGGCATCAGTCCTCGCCATCGACGAACAGGTCCTTGCGCAGGATGCCGTGCACGCACCAGTTTCCATCGACCACCTGGGTGATGCCGAAGTCCACCGCCACCGAGATCAGCGACAGCGCCTCGTCCTCGCTCAGTTGTTTGTAGGTCATCAGGAGGCGCCGCATCTTGCGGAAGGCGTCCTGCATGGCCAGGTCCAGCGAGGATTTCTTGTAGATCTCCACCTGCGCCTTCTCGCCCAGTTCGGCCAGGTAGTTGGCGTGGCTGAAGCCATGCAGCACCCATTCGTCGGCGGTTTCCAGCAGCGGGTAGTTGAGGTCTTCGAAGGGCTTGCCGGCCAGTGCGTCCTTCTTGTGCAGGATCAGCTGGAATACGCCGGTCATCGACGACTCGATCGCGGTGCCGCACAGCTCCGAGTCGCCCTGCGAGGCATGCGGGTCGCCGACCGAGAACAGCGCGCCCGGCACACTGACCGGCAGGTACATCGTCGCGCCCTTGCCGGCGCGACGGTTGTCGATGTTGCCGCCGAAGTGCGAAGGCGGCACCGAGTCGACCAGGCCGGGATAGCGCGGCGCCAGCGCCAGCACGCCGAAATGCGGCTGCACCGGGATGCGCACGTTCTTCAGCACGTCGGGATTCTTGACGAGGGTAGCGTGGTCGACCGGCACGCCGGGGTAGTCGATCTTCGGATGGACCATGCCGAATGGGTCGGTCTGCGGGGTCCAGCGGAAGTTGTAGAGCGCGCGGGCGTAATCGCCGTGCTCGTGCCAGGTCAGCTCGTAGATCGTCACCACCTCGCGCTGTTTGGGCTCGGTCAGCAGCTCGTTGTAGTGGAAGCCCCACCACGCCGCCGCATTGCTGCCGTAGCTGTGGCCGTGGTGGTGCGGGTTGGCGGACAGCCGCGGGCGCACGTCGAGGATGCGGATCTCCAGCACGTCGCCGGGCTCGGCGCCGCGCACCGCGACCGGACCGGTGCAGATGTGCACGCCGAAGCCCTCGCCGGCGCCGCGGCCGTAGACCGAGGCGTCCATCGGCCCGGAGCCGCGCCGGTCCACGTTCTTGCGGGTCGCGGTCCAGCCGAACACGCTCTCGGCGCCGGCATCGCCGGCGATCATGCGCTCGTGGTCGTCGTAGGCATGGTGGGTCAGCGTCTCGATGGTGACGACGTCGCCGGAATCGACCTCCAGTACCGGCGGCAGCGAGGCGCTGAAGTAGCCCCAGTGCACGGTCTCGGCCGACACCGGCAGGTGATGGTGGTGGGGCGTGGTGGCCGGGTCGGGCGCGGCGCCGTTGCCGGCGGTGGCTGCGCTGCGCGGGACGTCGCCGCCGTCGTTGCCGCGCAGGTTGCGGGTGGTTTGCTGCGACAGCGCCGGCCAGCCGCGGCTGATGTGCGCCAGCAGGTCGCCGGGCAGGGCCTGATTGATGTCGCGGCGGTACTTGCGCGGGGAGACGCCGTACTGTTCCTTGAAGGCGCGGCTGAAGTGCGCCGAGTCGTTGAAGCTCCAGCGGTAGCAGATGTCGGAGATCGACAGGTGGGCGTAGACCGGGTTGATCAGATCGGCCCGACATCGCTCCAGCCGGCGCACGCGCACGTAGTGGCTGAAGTTGTCGTCGGCCGACTCGAACAGCTTCTGCAGGTAGCGGGTGGACACCCCGGCCTCCTGCGCGATCTGCGCGATGCCCAGGTCCGGCGCGTCCAGGCGTGCCTCGATCAGCTGGCTGATCCGGTGCAGGACCGCGGTCTGGGTGCTGGTCGAACCGGTGATGTCCTGCATCAGCCGGTCGTTGGCGAGGCTGGTGATCAGCAGTTCCGACAGCGCGATGTCGATCGGGCGGATCTGCTCGGTGCCGAGGTCGTCGATGGTGTCGGCAAGCGCGCCGAGCAGGCTGGAGAACACATGGACGATGCCCGAGCGCCCGGACAGTACGCCCACCCGCGGCGACAGCGGCGCGGGCATGCGCGCGCGGAAACTGCTGCGTGGGATGCTCACCAGCAGTTGCCGGAAGTGACTGCCCATGGCGATCGTGCCCGGCGCGTCGGCGATGCGGTAGCCGATGTCGCCCGGCTTCAGGCGCACCGGCTTGGCGGCATCGAACAGGCTGGCCTCGCCCTCGATGTGCAGCGCCAGCTGGATGTCGCCGGCGCGGATGCCCGGCTGCCACTGCAGCTGCTGCGGGCTGGCGCTGAGCACGCTGAGCACGACGCCTTGCGGCGAGGTGGTGGTGGTCAGCGCGCCGAACAGTGCTTCGTCGCCGCTGCGCTGGGGAACCAGCGCATACGGCTCCAATGCGCTGCGCCAGGCTTCGCAGCGCTGCTGCAGGGGATACGACTCGGTGGTGAAATGGCTGGGGAGGGCCAAGGCGGCGTCGACCTTTCGCTGGAGGCCACATTCCATCGCGGCGTTGCTGGCATCGGAACACGACGACGGCGGCGCCTGACGGAGGCGGAAAGCCCGCTCCCCGCGCACGACCACGCCACCGCTGGTCGGCTGCAATGCCCTCGCGGGCCCCTTCCCTACTGCAGCGACATGACTGGCTCGTTTCTATATAGGGCAAGCACGCGGGGCTGGCAATAGCGCGGCCGGCAAGCATTTGGACGCCGGGGGCAAAGACCGTGGCCGTGGTGGCGGCGACGATGCGGCATCGCCCCTTTCCTGCTGCCGACGGAGCACGACATGCCCCAGTCCATCGAAGTGAGGCCGCTCACCCAGCGCATCGGCGCGGAGATCCACGGCGTGGACCTGACCCGGCCGCTGGCCCCGGCGCAGGTCGAGCGGATCGGCCAGGCACTGACCGACCACCTGGTGATCTTCTTCCGCGACCAGCCGCTGGATCACGCAGCGCACATGCGCTTGGGCGGCTACTTCGGCGAGTTGATCCAGCATCCCGGTGCGCCGGGCATCCCGGGGCATCCGCTGGTGGTGGCGATCCATGCCGACGCCGATTCCAAGTACGTGGCCGGCGAGAACTGGCACTCGGACCTGTCCTGCAACGCCGCGCCGCCGATGGGCAGCATCCTGTACCTGCACACGGTGCCGCCGGTCGGCGGCGACACGCTGTGGGCGAGCATGTACGCCGCCTACGAGGCGCTGTCGCCGCGGATGCAGGCCCATCTGGAGGGGCTGAGCGCCGAGCACGACGCCAATCACGTCTACCACGCGCTGTACAAGGACTACGACAAGGTCTACCCGCGCAACGATCACCCGGTGGTGCTGACCCATCCGGTCAGCGGGCGCAAGGCGCTGTTCGTCAATCCGTCCTACACCACGCGGATCAACGCGGTTCCCGAGGAGGAGAGCCGGGCGATTCTCGGCTTCCTCTACGCACACTGCAGCAACCCGAACTTCCAGGTGCGCTTCCGTTGGCGGCCGCATTCGATCGCGTTCTGGGACAACCGCTGCACCCAGCACATGGCGACCTGGGACTATTTCCCGCAGGTTCGCTCGGGTTACCGGGTGACGCTGCGGGGCGACAAGCCGCTGTTCTGAGCGTGCTTGCGCGCGGGATGGGTGGCGTCCGTCGGCGACACCTCCTGCTCCGTCGCGCTAGCCATCGCGCGCTCCCGGCCGAAGCGCGGCAGCAGCAACAGCGTCAGTGCGGCGACCAGCATCAGCCCTTGCACCGCGTGCAGGGCCGGCGCGTAGGTGTGGCGCAGGTCGAACACCCGGTTCATCGCCAGCGGCACCAGCCCCTGCGCGACGGTGATGGTGGCGTACATCACCCCGGCGATGCTGCCGTAGTTGCGCAATCCGAAGTAGCGTGAGACCAGCAGCGGCAGCGCGCCGAACTCGGTGCCCAGGCCCAGTCCCATCATCGCCCCGGCCAGCAGCAGCGCCGGGGTGCTGCTCGCGTGCTGCAGCAACAGCAGCCCGGCCGCGGCGATCAGGTAGAACGGTGCCATCGCCCATGGCGTGCCGGCGCGGTCGAGCAGGCTGCCCATGCCGACCTGCCAGGCCGCGCAGACCAGCGAGAACACCGTCAGCACCGGAATGCTCTGGGCCATGCCGATGCCGCGCTCGGCCAGCACCGGCACTACCTGCGAGAACATCGCGGTCAGGCAGGCCGCGCAGGCGCCGACCGTGAACAGCAACGTCCAGAACAGGCGTCCGCGCAGCGCCATCTGCAGGCTCGCGCCGTCAGCCTCGCCGGCCATGGCGGTTGGCCGTGGCGGATCGCGCAGCCAGCGCGACAGGGTCGGAAAGCCCAGCAGCAGCACGACCAGTGCGACCGCCAGGTAGCCGGCGCGCCAGCCGTACAGGGCGATCGCTGCGCCGGCCAGCGCCGGCAGCAGCGCCGCGCCGAGGCCGTTGCCGACACCGCCGGTGAAGCCCAGTGCCGCGCCGCGCCCGGCGTCGAACCAGCCGGCCACGACCTTGCTGTAGATCATCGCTGAGCAGAACGCGCTGGCGATGCCGGCGAGGATGAACAGCGCGTAGAACTGCACCAGGTCAGGCCCGGTGGTGGTGAACAGCGCCAGCGCCAGGCCGAAGCAGAGGCTGCCGGCGAGCGCCAGCCGGCGCGCGCCGAAGCGGTCCAGCAGCGGGCCGGTGAGCAGGTTCAGCACCCCGGACAGGATCGAGACGATGCCCAGCGCGCCGCTGACCTGCGCGCGCGGCCAGTCGAACTCCTCGGCGATCGGGATCAGCACCAGCCCGAAGATCGAGAACAGCGCCGGCGTGGTGCCGACCAGGTTGCCGGTGGTGGCGGCGACGAGAATGCCTTTCTGCGCTTTGCTCAACATGGTCGGGTTCCGTTTGGCGGAAGGGGCTGGGCACCGTCGGCCGGGCGCGGCCGGGCGGGAGGAAGTCGATGTGGCCGTGGCGTTCTTCGGCTGTGCCGCGGTGTGCATGGCGTGGCGTGGACGTCGCGGGCGCGGATGTCGCCATCGCTAGCGTGCCCGCCCGCACAGCGCCAGCGCGGTCAGCGCGTAGATGCGCGTGCACTGGACTAGGTCGTCGATGCTCGGGCGCCAGCGCACCGGGCCCATCGTCACCGCCGGAATCCGGTTCATGTTGAACACGTTGTGGTCGCGCCACATACTCGAATAGATCGGGCTACCGACCTGCATCGGCGTTCCTGTCGTTAGCTGGTGGGCTGCGTCCATCGCCTGGCACAGCGGCGCCAGCGCCCGCGGGTCGGCCTCGAAACCGTGCCGCACCACGTAGGGCTCGACGGTGCAGTCGTCGATGCCGGCCTCGCGCAGCACCGCCTTCAGCTCGCGATCGACCTGGGCGATGCCCTGGCGCGGACCCATGTTGACCTCCAGGTACAGCGCGCAGACCTCGCTGCTGGCACCCATCGCCTGCGGGTTGCCGCCGCGCACCGCGCCGATCTGCACCTTCGGCACGCTGGTGCCGCCGGCCGGGCAGTCGTAGCGGTGGCGCTGCTCGTAACGAGGCGCCCAGGCCTGGATCGCCTCGACCACCCGGCCCATGCGCACGATCGGGTTGTCCAGCGGCGTGCGCGCGTGCTCCAGCAGCGGCGCGAAGATCGATTGGCCGTACAGCGTGATGCGGTAGTAGGCGTAGCCGCAGGCGCTGGCGTTGAAGCCCAGGTCGGTACCTTCGGCGGAAATGGCGAAGTCCGGTGCGATGCCGCCGTGCGCGAGCAGGTAGGCCGCGCCGAGTTCCTTGCCGAGGTGCTCGATGCCCTGCTGGGCGTCGGCCGGTTCCGGGCCGATCTCGCCGGGACACGCGGTCAGGTACATCGTTCCGTCCAGCGCGATGCCGGCGCGTTGCAGTGCCTGCGCGGCCAGCAGGAAGCAGGCCATCGGCCCGCGGTCGTTGCCGACCGCGTAGCCGCAGAAGCGCTCGCCTTCCAGCCACGCCTCCAGCCACTGCCGGTCCTGCACCGTCCCCGGACGGAAGCTGTAGGCGTCCTCGGCCGCGTAGAACGGGCTTTCGGTATCGAGATGGCTGCAGAACACCAGGCCGGGGCCATCGCCGCGACCGCCGTAATGCCCGACGACGTTGAAGCGGTGCGCCAGCATGCCGACCTTGCGCGGCGCGAAGCCGGCCTCGGCCATCCAGTCGTACACGTACTGGCCGGCCTGGCGTTCGCCGCGGATCGGGCTGGGGATGTTGCACAGTTCCAGTACCCGCCGTACCAGTTCGTCGCGGTCGATCGCCGCGTCGATCGCGGCCAGGTCGGCGGCATCGATGACGGTGGCGTCGAAGGTGGGGAAGGCGGGCGGGGAGCGCATGCCGGGCGCGCTCAGTCGGACACGCCGAGCAGGCGCGCCGGCGCCTCGTCGCGGTCGTCGGTGAGCTGGCGCCGTACCGCGGGCGCGGACAATCCCAGCGCGGTGATCGCGGCGACCAGCGCCAGCAGCCCGGCATAGACCAGGAACACCATCGAGAAGCTGTGGCTGCGGTCGTAGACCAGGCCGGCGCAGTACGGGCCCAGCACCGCCACGGTGGTCGCCATCGTCGCCATCGCCACCACCGAGCCGGCGATACGGCTGCCGAAGTAGCGCAGCAGCAGGACGTGGCCGCTGAGCCAGCTCACGCCCCAGCCGATGCCGAACAGCAGCGCGAACACGAATGCCGGTGCCGGGTGGCTGCCCAGCCCCAGCAGCACGAACGCGGCGCATTGCAGCATGATGCCGAACAGCAGCAGGCCCCTGGGGTCGTGGCGCTCGGCCAGGCGTCCGGCCACGCCCTTGCTCAGGGTGCCGCTGAGGGCGACCAGGCTCATCGCCAGCGCGCCATAGGTGCTGCCGGCACCGAGTGTGGCGACATGGGTGACCAGCACCGAATGGATGGTGGTCACCACGGTCTGGATTACGGTCAGCGCCAGTGCGATCAGCAGGAACTGCCGGCTCGCCAGTGCTTCGCGCACGGTCCAGACGGAAGTGCCGCCGGCATCGGCGGGCTGCGCCGGCGTGCCGGCGTTGCGGACCACGTCGGCATCGCGGATCCGGCCGGTGTCGCGCACGCAGACCAGCGCGATCGCACCGACCACCACGCTGGCGGCGGCCATCACCGCCCAGTGCACGCGCCAGCTGCCGCTGAGTCCGACGATCGCGGCGACCAGTGGCGGTCCGGCCACGCCGCCCAGTGCGCCGGCCATGAAGTAGTAGCCGATCATCCGTGGGGCGGTGGCGGGGAACCAGTTCGCCAGCAGATAGATCGCCGGTGCCGGCGCGATCAGCGAGAAGCCGGCGCCCATCAGGCAGGTGGCGAGGAAGAAGCTGCCGATGCCGTGCACCAGCGCGGCCAGCCCGAAGCCGGCTGCGAGCACCATCGCGCCGCCGAACAGGGTCCAGCGCGAGCCGAGCCATTTCATGCACAGCGGCGGCAGCGGGCTGGTCAGCCCGCAGGCCAGGCCCAGCAACGAGAAGCTGAAGCCGGCGGCGGCCTGCGACCAGTGCAGCTCGGCGACCATGCTGTAGAGCACCAACCCGAGCGAGGTGAAGGTGGTCGCGGTGACGAAGAAGAAGCCCAGCGATACCGCGAGCATGATCAGGTGTTTTCTTTGCACCGGCGCGCTCCTGGCTGGGGCCTGCGGGAAAAATCCGCATGGCGGCATCGCTAGGCTGGCGCAGCCGGTCCGTCCCATCTTGCCCGGCGGCGTCCTAAAAATTGTCGCGTCGCTGTCGTATCCGCCCGCGCTGCCCGCGCTTGCGCGCATGCAGGCTGCTTCGTGGTGCAAGGAAGCGTGCGCATGCCCTGTACTGGTGCGAGGGATCCGGCCACGACGCGGGTGCAACGAGACGCCTGCGTCGAATGTAAGGCCTCGCCGCGCCGCAGGCCAGCGCCGCTGCATCGTATCCGGAACTTGTGCGTGGACAGACAACTCCGCCCCTGCGTTCTGGCCTAGCATCGCAACGATGCCGGCATGTCCGTTCCCGCCCGGCGCCGCCAACCCCAGACAGGAGCATGGGTGCATGAACAGCGGTTTCCTCAACGATGCCTTCTTCCAGAGCCTGGAAAGTTCGGTCAGCGACGTCGCCTCGGCCGAATCGCTGCCTCCGCTGTGCTACACCGACGCCGGTTTCTACGAGTTCGAGAAGGAAGCGGTGTTCAACCACGAGTGGCTGTGCGTGGGCCGCGAATCCTGGTTGCCCAGGCCGGGCGACTATTTCACCACCTCGATCATCGACGAGCCGATCGTGGTGGTGCGCGACCGCAACGGCGAGATCCGCGCGATGTCCTCGGTATGCCAGCACCGCGCGATGCTGGTCGCCGAGGGCTCGGGCAACGCGCGCACCTTCACGTGTCCCTACCACCATTGGGTCTATGGCCTGGACGGCAGCCTGCGCGGCGCGCCGGCGATGGAGAGGACCTGCGGCTTCCGCAAGGAGGACGTGCGCCTGCCACAGTTCAAGCTGGAGCTGTGGCAGGGCTTCGTGTTCATCAACTTCGATCCGGCCGCCGCGCCGCTGGCGCCGCGCCTGGCCGCGCTGGAGCCGATCCTGGCCGGTTACGACATCGCCAACGCCGAAGGGCCGGCGCCGGAGATCGGCACCCGTTATCCATTCAGCTGGAAGGTGATGTTCGAGAACAACAACGACGGCTACCACGCCAACCGGCTGCACCATGGCGAGTTCCACGACTACATCCCCAGCGACCTGGCGTGGTTCCCGGACGACCTGCCGGCCGATACCGCCGGCTACTACCGGCTCAACGGCACCTTGCACCCTGACGCCAGCTTCAATCCGACGCAGAAGGCGCTGATGCCGGTGTTCCCGAAGCTCGGCACCGAGGAACGCGGCCGCATGGCCTTCGCCAACCTGCCGCCGACGCTGTCGCTGGTGCTGACCAGCGACGCGGTGATCTACCTGATCCTGCGCGCCGACGGCCCGCAGAGCCATCTGCTGGACCTGGGCATCCTGTTCGCTCCAGGCGCGATGCAGGACCCGGAGTTCGATCGCAAGATGGAGCAGGTGATGCGCCGCGCGTTGGAGATCAATGCCCAGGACGTGCATGTCGACGAACTGGTCCAGGTCGGCCTGCGCTCGCGCTTCGCGCCGCGTGGGCGCTACTCGTGGCAGGAAGGCGCCCAGCGCCAGTTCAACACCTGGCTGGTACCGCGCTACCGCGCCTGCTGGGACCAGCTCAAGGCCGCGCGCGCCGGAAAGGCGGTCGCCGCATGAGCGCGACGGCGCCTGCGCGCATGCCGATGGTGTTCTTCGGCCACGGCAGTCCGATGAACGCGATCGAGGACAATGCCATCACCCGTTGCTGGCGGCAGATTGGCCGCCAGTTGCCGCGGCCACGCGCGATCCTGTGCGTGTCGGCGCACTGGCTCACGCGTGGCACCGGGGTTACCGCGATGCCGGCGCCGAAGACGATCCACGACTTCGGCGCATTCCCGCAGGCGCTGTTCGACGTGCGCTATCCGGCGCCGGGCGATCCGGCGCTGGCCGCGCGCGTGCGCGAACTGCTGGCGCCGCTGCCGGTGGCGCTGGATGGTCACAGCTGGGGGCTGGACCACGGCTGCTGGTCGGTGCTGGTGCACGCCTATGCCGAGGCCGACATCCCGGTCGTGCAGCTGAGCATGGACGTGGCGCACGCCCCGGCGCAGCGCTTCGAGATCGGTCAGCGGCTGACGGCGCTGCGCGAGCAGGGCGTGCTGATCGTCGGCACCGGCAACATCGTCCACAACCTGTCGCGGATGGACTGGGGCTCGCCCGACGCGCCGCCCTACGACTGGGCGCAACGCTTCCACGACTACGTCTGCGACGCGGTGCGCGAGGACCGCCCGGAACGGGTGGTCGACTTCGCCAGCCGCGGCGAGGATGCCCGGTTGTCGGCACCGACGCCGGACCATTTCTGGCCGCTGCTGTACGTGCTGGGCGCGCGCCGGGACGAGCCGGTGCGCTTCGAGAACGACTACCTGCAGCATGGTTCGCTGAGCATGGTCTCGATGGTGTTCGGGGGCTGACGCGGTTGCTACGTTGTGCCTGGCGAGGCCATGCCCCAGCATTCCAGCACCGCTTCGGTCTCGACCAGCAACGCGCAGTGCTGCGACAGGCTGCGCAGCGCACTGCGGTGCAGCTCGGGGTCGTGGCTGGCGCTGGCGTCGGCGACCACGAGCACGCCGAAGTCGCGCTCGAACGCGCTGCGCGCGGTGGACTCGACGCAGCACTCGCTGGTGAAGCCGCACAGTACCAGGGTGTCGATGCCGCGCGCGCGCAGCCGCATTTCCAGGTCGGTGCCGTGGAAGCACGAGTACAACCGCTTCTCGACCTGGATGTCACCGGGCCTGGCGGCGATGCGGTAGTAGTCGGCGCCGGCGCTGCCTTCCCTGCAGATCGCCAGCGCCTCGTCCGGATAGCCACGCAACCGGTAGAACCGCTTCAGCGCTTTGCCGTCGGTATCGGCCCGGGTCAGCACCCGCGCCAGCACCACCCCGGCGCCGGCCGCGCGCGCGGCCGGCAGCAGCCGCTCCAGGTTGCGCTGGGCGCCGGCCAATGGCGCCATGTCCATGCCGGCGCGCGCAAGCGCGCCGTGCGGGGATGCGAAATCGTTCTGGACGTCGATCGCCACCAGCGCGGTGCGCGCTGGTGCGATCAGTGCCGCCAGCGCCGTGCCCGCGATCGCTTCGCCGGCCTGCGTGGACACTTCAGGCCCGCTCCGGGAAGCGTGCCCGCAGCTGCGGCAGGATCCGGGCACCGAACAGCGGGATGCCTTCCAGGTAGTCGGGGAAGATCAGCATCAGTCCATCGAGCTGGCAATCCTCGAGCATGTGCGCCAGGTGCGTGGCGACGGTGTCCGGCGCGCCGACCGCGTGCTCGGCGATGAAGCCGGTGCGCGCCTTGCGGGTGAAGGCGTTCTCCTGGCCGATCTCGGTGTCGAGGAAGCCATAGGCGCGCAGCATGCCGCGGAAGGCGCCCTCGTCGAATCCCTCCCGGTAGCGGGCCTCGCGGGCCTGCGCCTCCGCATCGGTGGCGCCGAGCACCAGGTTGATCATCGAGTAGGTCTTGATGCTGCGCCCGGATGCGGCCGCCATCGCCTTGGCCTGGCGGCTCCGGGCGCCGAGCTCGGCCAGGTCGCTGCCCCCCAGGAAGATCGCGTCCATCCGCTCGACGGTGAACCGCATGCCCTTCGGCGAGGTGCCCGCGCAGACCAGGAACGGGTGCGGGCGCGCCAGTGGCTTGGGATCGGACTGGCAGTCCTGCATGTGGAAATAGCGGCCGTCGAAGTCCACCGAGGGCTGGGACCACAGTTGCTTGATCACGTGGATCCATTCGTCGGCCAGGTCGTAGCGCTGGTCGTGGTCGACGTCGTCGCGCCAGGCCCCCATCTGCTCGAACTCGTCCTTGAACGAGCCGGTGACGAGGTTCAGCCCGGCGCGGCCGCCGCTGATGTGGTCCAGCGTGGCAATCATCTTGGCGGTGACCGCGGGGTTCTGCAGCAGCGTGTGCACCGTGGCCCAGACCTTCACGCGGCGGGTGGCCTCGGCCAGCCCGGCCATCAGCATCTGCGACTCCAGCGCGTGGCGCCAGTGCTCGGTGGCGCCGCCGAACCCGCGCCACTTGGCCATCGCCATGATGAAGTCCAGCCCATGCCGCTCGGCCAGCAGCGCCGCCTGGCGGTTGTAGGCGTAGGAGCCGTCCAGCCGGGGCGTGGTCGAGGACAGGATCCAGCCGCCGTTGGCCATGGGCATGAAGATGCCCAGGTCCTTGCCGCCACGATCGGAAGGAAGCCCGGTGTCGATCGCCGTCGCCGTCATTTCATCCATCGCACCGCCCTCTCGCCATCCGGCCTGGACCCGCCTGCCGATACTAGCCGCCCGCCGCCGCCGGGCTTGCGTGGCGGCGCCTGAAAACTTGATCGCGCACGCGCACGCGCACGCGCGCCGGCGACGGGCCGTCCAACTTTTGATGCGCGGCCGGGCAAGAAGCGTGCGGTGGCCGATTGCTAAGTTGCCTGCGCCGGGCACGGCCCGCGGTCGCAGCCGGCTCCGAGCAACCTCTGGCATCCAACAGGAGCGGCAGTTGAGCACTTCAACAGCATTGGCGAGCCCTGAGACGGTCAAGTCCGGCGAACTGCACAGGCTCGAAGCGACCCCGGAAACCATCCACTGGGGATACTTCGACCCCGCGCTGGCACCGGTGCTGCGGGTCAGGAGCGGCGACTTCGTCCAGGCCGAGGCCATTACCCACCATGCCGGCGACGCGCCGCAGCTGATGATGGACGAACGCATCGCCCGTATCTTCCGCGAGGTCGATCCGAGCGACCGCAACCCGGGCGTGCACATCATGACCGGCCCGATCCACGTCGAGGGCGCCAAGCCGGGCGACATGCTCGAGGTGCGCTACCTGCAGATGCAGCCGCGCCTGCGCTACGGCTCCAACCTGGCCGCCAACTGGGGCTACCTGTACAAGGAATTCGGCGAGAACGAGCGGGTGACGATCTACGAGATCGACCAGAACTCGCAGAACGCCATGGCACTGTATGCCTACGACTTCCCCGGCAAGTACGAGGTGCCCGGCACCATCACCGATTGCCCGGAATGCAAGCGCCAGGCCGCGCTGGAGGGCGTGCGTATCCCGGTGCGCCCGCACCTGGGCACTGCCGGCGTGGCGCCGGACGTCAGCGGCCGGGTCAGCACGATCCCGCCCGGCGCACACGGCGGCAACATCGACAACTGGCGCATCGGCCCTGGCAGCACGATGTTCTACCCGGTGCAGGTCGACGGCGCGCTGTTCTCGATCGGAGACCCGCACATCTCCCAGGGCGACGGCGAGCTCAGCGGCACCGCGATCGAGGCCTCGCTGGACGTGATGTTCCAGGTGATCCTGCGCAAGGACTTCCAGTTCCCCTCGCCGCTGCTGGAGGCACCGGATTGCTGGATCGTGCATGGCTTCGACGAGGACCTGAACGTGGCTATGCGCAACGCCTCGCTGGACATGCTCGAGCTGCTGACCGAGCAGCAGCGGCTGTCGCGCAATGACGCCTACTCGCTGATGAGCGTGGCCGCCGACTTCGGCGTTAGCCAGGTCGTCGACGGCCGCCAGGGCATCCACGTGCGGATCCCGCGCGGGATCTTCCCGCCGCGCCGGCGCTGAGCAGGGGTGGATCCGGCCTCGATGTGTCCAATTCCTGCGTTTGCGCGCTACTGACTGGCGTTCACATCGTCGGAAGTGAAGGTCGGATAGCTGCTGGGCGGGTTCTTGAGGAGTTGCGCCAGGAAGCGTGAATCGTTGAATTCGACATTGGCGTCGCCGTAGTCGTAGGTGTTGAAATCCGAGCGCAGCGTGGCATTGCTGACGCTGTCGCCGGTCATCTCGTGCCAGCTGACGATGGTCGGCGTCACCCAGGAGCCGTAGGCATTCTCGGCGATCGTATCGCCGCTGTCGGCGAAGCGCATGCAGTGGGTGGAAACGCCGTCCTTGTGGTAGACCAGCTTGACGTGGCCGTCCTCGGTGTCCAGGGCATCGATGGCGGATGTGGTCACGTCGGCGTGGTCGCTGTACGAAGCATGCGTGATCGTGCCGTTGGTGGTCCAGACGATCGCGTACTCGAAGTCGTGGCGATGGCCACTCTCGATGTTGGCGACCAGCTGGTCCTTCAGGAAGTACAGCATGTACATGTGCGCGCAGTAGGTGTTGCCGCCGCTGGTCTGGCAGGCGTAGCGGTGGTAGGTGTTCGACGTGGCCAGGAAGGTCGAGGAACGGCAGCCGCCGCCGAGCGAGCCGGTTGGCTTCAGGCCGCCGTTCTGTACGCCCCCTCGGCTGATCGCCGCGCTCGGGTAGCAGCCATCGGAATCGAAATCGAACACCGGCGCGATGCTGGAAGCATCGACGAGCGTTGGCAGTGCCTGGTTCAGCGCGACGAAATCATCCGCATATGCGGTGGTCGAAAACGCCGATGCGAGCCACCAGGCGGCGATGAGCGAGGTCTTGGGGCGAATCCTGTACATGCGGGGTGTGCTCCTGGAATGGGGGGATGTCCGATGCCGGCTGCGGCGCTCCACGGTGTTTCGCCTACAGTTCGAAACGCACTCCGAGGAAGTACTGGCGCCCGGCCTTGGTGTAGCTGTAGACGCGGTTGCTGCGGTCGGTATAGAGGTCTTCGGCTTCGTCGGTGAGGTTGTTGCCCTGCAGCAGCAGCGTCCATCCCGGACGGAAGCGGTATTGCAGCGAAAGGTCGACGTAGAGGCTGTCGTTGACGCCGTTCTCGCTGTTGCCGTTGCCGCCCGGTACCGAGGTGACGTAGCGGTCACGGTAGGTGCCGGAGACGCGCGCGCTGAAGCGCTCGTTCTCCCAGTACAGGGTGCCGTTGACGGTGCTGCGCGACAGCCCCGGCAGCAGGGTGTTGACGTAGTCGCCGTTGCCGGTGGTATCCACGTCGATGCGGGCATCGGCCCAGGTGTAGTTCAGTTGCACGCCGAGGTTGCGCAGCGCGCCGGGCAGGAAGTCGAGCGCCTGCTGATAGGCGATCTCGGCGCCCTTGAGGTGGGTGCCCTCGCCGTTGACCGGCTGGGTGAAGCTGAAGTCCTGATCGGCGGTGACCACTTCCTGGTTGATCAGCGACAGCGGATAGCCCGACTCGGCGTAACTTCTGGTCGTGGTGGTGGAGACGATGAACGCATCGATCTTCTTGTAGAACAGGCCCAGCGCGAGCATGCCGGACCGGTTGAAATACCACTCCAGCGAGGTATCGATCGCGTCGGTGCGGAACGGGTCGAGGCCGGGGTTGCCGACGCTGACGGTGCGGTTCAGCGAGTTCACGCTGCCGTTGGGGGCGAGCGAGGCCAGCGAGGGGCGGGTGATGTTGCGGTTGGCGCCCAGGCGCCAGATCAGGTCCTCGCGCAGGTTCAGCGCGCTGTTGAACGAGGGCAGCACATCGTTGTAGCTGCGCTCCAGCGTTTCCCAGGAGTAGTCCGTGCCATCGCTGACGTAGCCGCTGCTGGCGAGCCGGGTATGGCTGTAGCGCACGCCGATGTTGCCGCGCCAGCGCATGCCGGCCAGTTCCGAGTCCCAGTCCAGCTGGGTGTAGAGGTTGATCGGTTTCTCGCTGACCGACCAGGTGTTGCCGTAGTCCAGCGCGGGGGCATAGCCGGCGGCGCCGAGGGTGTCGAAGGCGCTGTCCAGGTCGGCGACCAGCCAGCGGTCGAGCACGCCGGACACGCCGCTGCCGCTGGCGAAGTGGTAGGGCAGCAGGGTGGAGATGTCGGCGACCGAGCGGCCGCGCTGGTCGGTGAAGTCGCTGGAGTAATAGATGCTGCTGTAGGTCTGGCTGTGCGCGTCGGCGCCGGCCTTCAGGGTCAGCGCGTCGCTCAGCGTGTAGCTGACATCGAGCTTGGCGGTGTTGAAGCGGTTGGAGGTCCCGCCGTGGCGAAGGCGGATGATGTCCAGGAAGTATTCGGATGGATCGGTGGTATCGAAACCGTAGGTCATCACCGGGATGCGGCTGTTGTCGCGATAGTCGATGCTGAAGTCCTGGTTCTGCGAGAAGAAGAACAGGTCGTTGTCCTTGGGGTTGTCCAGGCGCGAGTCCTGGAAGCCGACCATCGCGTCCACATGCAGGCGCTCGTTGATGTCGCTGTTCATCGACAGCACGGCCTGGCGGTAGGTGGTGGTGGCCAGGTTCTGCATGGTGTCCGAGCGGATGTCGACATTGCCGTAATCGCCATAGACGATGTCGTTGCCGGAGACCTCCAGCGCGTTGATGGTGGTTTCCTTGATGCCGGTGTTGTATAGGCCCAGCGCGTTGGTACGGCTGAAGGAGGATGCGTCGATGTGGTATTCGCGGCGCTCGGTGCGCAGGCGACCGTAGGCCAGGTCCAGGTTGAACAAGGTGTCGTCGGTGGCCTGGAACTGCAGCGCGCCGGTCAGGCCGGTGCGCTTCTGGTCGTAGTCGTAGACGTCGTAGCGGTTGAAGCGTGAGTAGAACAGCTTGTCGTCGCCGCTGCCGTTGAGGCGCTCGACCAGGCTGGCATCGACGCTGTCGGCGACGTTGTCCAGGTTCCAACCGCCGCTGGCCCAGCGCACGGTGCTGGAACCGTATTCGACGGTCTGGCGGCGGCTATAGGCCGCCGAGAACAACGCGCCGAAGCGGCCGTCGGCGAAGGTGTTGGAAATCAGGAACGCGGTGCGCGGGCTGGTCTTGCGGCTGTTCTCCTGGTACAGGCCGCCGGCCGAGGCGGCGAGCTTGAAGCCGGGGTAGTCGAACGGGCGCGGGGTGTGCAGGTCGACGGTACCGGCGATGCCGCCTTCGCCGGTCTGCGCGTCGCTGCTCTTGGTGACGTCGATGCGGTTGAACAGTTCGGAGGCGAAGATGTTGAAGTCGAAACCGCGGCTGCGGTTGGTGCCGCCGCGGGCGTCGGTGCTGGTAGAGGTACTCAGTGCGTCCATGCCGTTCAGGCGCACGCGGGTGAACTCCGCGCCGAGGCCGCGCAGCGAGATCTGGCGGCCCTCGCCGGCGTCGCGGGTGATTGCAACGCCGGGGATGCGCTGCAACGATTCGGCCAGGTTGGTATCCGGGAAGGAGGCGATGTCGTCGGCGACGATGCTGTCGCGCAGCAGTACCGCATCGCGCTTGAGGTCGGTGGCGCGCTCCACGCTCTGGCGGTAGCCGGAGACGAGCACGGCGTCGAGCGTGGTGGCGGGATCGGTGTCGGTCCGCGAGGCTGGCGCCTCCTGCGCGGCGGCGACCTGCATGCCCAGCCATAGCGCCGCCAACAGCGGCAGCAGGAGGGGGTGCCGGCGCAGCGAGTGGCGCCGGGGCAGCAGGTGGGACATGACGGGTTCCTTGGAGGGTGAAGTGGAATTTGCGCGGTGCGTCGCGATACCGGATCGTCAACGCCGTGCGAGCGCGTCAGGGGTGTCCGACCCGCAGTTACGGTGGGCTTTGCCGGTGCTTCTTGCGTACTGCCTGGGCCTGCGGCGTTTCGCTGCCGTGCAACGGATCGGCCGATGACTCGATGCGCTCGGGTCGCAATGCATGCCGGCGGCGGCGGCGCGCAGCCGGCTCGCGCATCGGGTTCAGTGCCACGGTGCAGAGGGAGGCTTCAGGGCTGGCGCACCTGCCGTATGCGCAGGTGGATTTGCCGTACCAGGTCCTCGTTGTCTTCGTGCGCGCCACGGCGGCTGAAGAAGCCGCCCAGGTTGAAGCGTGGTCGGTGAAGATTCGCGCCAAACTGCCGCCAGCGTGAGCCACATTGCGCTCTTTCAGTTCCTGATAACGTGGCGCAATCTATGTGTCTCCAATGTCAAATTCATGACATGAAGCGACGAATCACGACACACATCCCCGCCGGTCCCTGCTGAGTGGGTGGGCCGATGCTGGGCGGGGATACGGTTGGGGTGGGCGGCGTGCAGATGAGGCCGATCGCCACGATGATCCACGGCCCGGCCATGCCCGCGAAGGCCAGCGTATGCCGCCGCCAAGCGAGCACGCTTGCCGGCCGATCGCGGTGCAAACCTGGGTCGAGATGAATGAGATGGCGTGCCCACGCAGCGGTGCCGAAGCCCGCCTGCGGTGGCGTTCAAGCCGCACTGCCGAGGTGCAGGCGTTGCGTTCCGGTAATGCGGAGCTGACATATAGTGCGTGGCACGCGCGGTGGTCCGCGCCTTCCCCAGCGTGCCTCGTGTCCCGGAATCGACCGATCTCCCTTTTCGTACGCCTGCTGGCCGGCCTGCTGCTGGGCCTGCTGGCGAGCATGGCCATCGCCGCGCAGGGCGCGGATGCGGCGCAGGACGACACGCAGGTGCTGATCGATGGCGCCGGGCAGGCGCTGGACGAGGTCCGGGCGAAGCTGGATGAGGCCGATGAGGGCGACTTCAACGAGCTGTCCGCGCGGGCGCTGGCGGCGCAGCACGATGCGCAGGCCGCCGCGCAGGCGATCACGCCCCGGCTCGAACAGGTGCAGGCGCGGCTGACCCAGCTGGGCGCGGCGCAGGACGGCGTCCGCGAGGCCTCCGACATCGCTCGCGAGCGTAAGGAGCTGAGCAGCCAGCAGGGCAGCCTGGATTCCGCGCTCAAGCGTGCCAACCTGCTCGCCACCGAGGCCCAGCAGGCCATCGACGACATCGAGCGCACGCGGGCGCAGCACTTCAGCGAGCGGCTGTCCACGCGGGTCGCCTCGCCGCTGTCGCCGGCGCTGTGGAGCGAGCTGGCACGCACGTTCCCCGACGATGCCGGCAAGCTGCTGGCGCTGTACCAGCAGGCGGTTGCGTCCGGGCGCGGCGCGGTCGCCGAGCGCGGCTACGTGCTGTTGTTCACCGGGTTGGGGATCGCGCTGCTGCTGGTGCTGCCGTTGCGGCTGTTCCTGCGCTATCTGGGGCGACGCTATGCGGCCTCGCGCGCGCCGGGCGGGCGGCTGCGCCGCTCCGGGCTGGCATTGTGGTTCCTGGCGGTCGGCACGGTCACGCTGGGGCTGGCCGCGCTGGTGCTGGCGCAATGCCTGTATGCGATCGGCGCGATACCCAAGTCGCTGGAGCACGTCGCCACCACGTTCGTGCTGGCCAGCTTCATCGCGGCCTTCATCAGTTCGCTCAGCACCAGCCTGCTGATGCCGGAAACCCCGTCGTGGCGGCTGTTCCCGCTCGACGACGACATCGCGCGCCGGCTGCGCTGGTATTGCCATCTCACCGCGCTGCTGGCCTGGAGCAGCGCGCTGGCGATCGAGATCAACCGTTCGGCGCGCACCGGCACCGCATTGATCGTGGCCACCGAGGGCGTGGTCGCGCTGCTGTACGTGGGCCTGATCCTGTCGGCGCTGTCGAGCCTGGGGCGCTCCTCGGCGGCGCCGAAGGCCGTGGCCGACGCCGACGCGCCAGCGCCGGTCACCAACCGCCGCGGCGGAGTGATCGTGCTGGTGCGTCTGCTCGGCCACCTGATCGTGATTGCCGCGCTGGTCGCCGCGCTGTTCGGTTATCTCAACCTGGCGCTGTTGCTGGCCCGCCAGCTGGTGTGGGTCGCGGTGGTGCTCGGCTTCAGCGGCCTGCTGATGGCGTTCGTCGATGACCTGACCAGTTGGTTGTTCAAGCCGGAAGGGCGCTTCAGCCGCGCGCTGTCGCATGCGCTGGGGGTGGGCAGCGGCCGGCTGGAGCAGGTGGGCGTGCTGCTGTCTGCGGCGCTGCGGGTGATGCTGGTGATCGTGGGGCTGATGGCGCTGGTGGCGCCGTATGGCACCAATCTCTCGGTGTTCACTGGCTGGCTGGATACGCTGGTGCACGGGCTGACGATCGGCAAGGTCACGCTGACCCCGGTCGCGCTGGGGCGCGCGCTGCTGGTGCTCGGCATCGGCCTGTGGCTGGTGCACCTGGTGCAGCAGTGGCTGGTCGACACCTACCTGCCGAAGACCGAGCTGGAGGTCGGTGCGCGCAACTCGGTGAGTACGGTGGCGCGCTACCTGGGCTGGGTCGCGGTGGCGCTGTGGACGCTGGCGACGCTGGGCATCGGCAGCGGCCAGCTGGCGCTGGTGGTGAGCGCGCTGTCGGTCGGCATCGGCTTCGGCTTGCAGGCGATCACCCAGAACTTCATCTCCGGGCTGATCCTGCTGGCCGAGCGGCCGGTCAAGATCGGCGACTGGGTGCGCATCGGCGACCAGGAGGGCGACGTGCGCAAGATCAACGTGCGCGCCACCGAGATCCAGGTCGGTGACCGCTCGACGCTGATCGTGCCCAACTCCGAGCTGATCACCAAGAGCGTGCGCAACATGACGTTGTCCAACCCGCAGGGACGGGTGCAGCTGCAGTTCTCGGTGCCGCTGGGAGAGGACATGGAGCGGGTGCGCGCGCTGCTGCTGGAGATCTACGCCGCGCACGAGCGCACGCTGAAGGAACCAGCGCCGTCGGTGTTCATCGACTCGCTCGCCAACGGCATGGCGAACTTCAACAGTTTCGTCTACGTGGGCAGCCCACGCGACGCCTACGGGGTGCGCAGCCAGCTGTTCTTCGCGCTGCTGCGGCGCATGGACGAGGAGGGGATCGCGTTGCAGTCACCGCAGGATGTGCGGGTGCATCGGGTGGAGGACTAGGCTTGTTCTCGCATCGTCCTCTACCTGCTGTGGCTGGGGTGAGGCTGCGCTGTTCCGTCGAACGCCGGTGGCGACACCGGACTGACGGCCGCCGCGGGCACATCACCAAAGGGCATGAGTCCACACTCAATCGTGCCGCCTCCCGCATGGACGGAGGAGTGGGTCCTGCCTAGAGGCGATGCACGCATTCAGGCAGGTTCACGTTCCTCCCGATATCCACCTCCACGCCATGCACGGCTGCTCATGCGCAGTCCTGGCCCACGGGTCTGCGTGCCGTCGCCCGGTTCCGCGCTTCCGGTGCGCCGGCCCGTGTCGAGGCGGCGTCGTGCCGGCGACCCAGATTGCCAGTGCGTTGCGGCCGTGGTTCCGGGTCGGCCTGGCGGTGGCTTCGCTGCTGCTGTGGCTTGGCGCGGCCACGGCCGGGCGCATCGTCGGCTGGTATAGCCGACCTCGCGGAAGTGCGCGCGGGTGGTCACCGGCAGCATGCCCAGGCGGATGCCGTTGCGCTGCGGTGTCGGTGCCGTTATTGAGTCTTCTTTCCGTAGTCGACGATCCCGTCGTGATAGCCGCGCACATGCAGGCGGATCGTCACCGGTGCGTCGCCGATGTTGAGCCAGTGCCAGCCGTGTTCGCCGGCGAATGGGGCGATCAGCGCACCGGCCCCCCGGCTGGCTGCTTGCTGTTCCTCGTAGCGGACCCAGACGTCCGGACCGGCCTGCGGGTCGTGGCCGTGGAAATGGGCGTAGACCTGGCCCGATTCGACCCCCCAGTCGAACAGGATCGACTGGCCTGTGCCGAGGATAGTCTTGATCTCGGTTTCCTGGTCCAGGCCGAGTTCGATCAGCAGCGTATCTTCGCGCGCTGGCGTGGCGTGAGCGCGGAACACGGCCGGATTGGGCAGTGGCACCGGCTTGCCGAAGTCCGGCACGCGCACCTCGCGGGAATGTGCGTTGCCACCGGTCACGTCGACGATCTGCTGGCTGCGTCCTGGGGGGCGCGCCAGTTCGGTCAGGCCGGTCCAGTGGCCGAGTTGGAAGCGCCTGCGGTAGCTGGCAGGCGTGCTCCGTGTGTACTGGCGAAAATGGCGGCGGAACGATTCCGGCGAGCCGAACCCGGTGCGCTCGACGACATGCTGCAGGCTGCACTGGCTGCTTTCCAGCAGTTCCCGCGCGGCATACACGCGCTCGCGGATGATCCAGTCGATCGGCGACAGGCCGGTGGTGTCGAAGAAGTGGCGCTGCAGCGAGCGCGGGCTCATCGATGCCTGTTCGGCCAGCGACGGGATGCTGTGCTCTCTGGAAAGATTGGCGCGGATCCATTCCATCAAACGAGGGATCCGCCCTGGTTGCGATGCCGATACCGGGCGCGATACCCGTTGCGCCTGGTCGCCGTCGCGTGGCGGGGGAAGCAACAGGCGTTGTGCGACCAGGGTAGCCACGTGGGTTCCATGCTCGCGACGGACCAGGTGCAGCAGCATGTCCAGCCCGGCGGCCGAGCCGGCGGAGGTCAGAATCTGGCCGGCATCGACGTACAGCATGTCGGTCTCCACCTGCACCGCCGGGAAGCGGCGCGCGAGCAGTTCGGTCAGTCGCCAGTGCGTGGTGGCGCGGCGGCCGTCCAGCAGGCCGGCCCAGGCCAGGATGAACGCACCCGAGCAGATCGACGCCAGGCGGGCACCGCGCGCGTGAGCACGGCGCAGGGCGTCGAGCAGGGGCGGCGGTGGTGAGCCATCCGGATCGCGCCAACCCGGCAGCACGACCACGTCGGCACGATCGATCAGCTCGAGCCCCTGCGGCACGTTCACGCTGATGCCGGCGAGCGAGCGCAGCGGCGAGGCCTCGATAGCGCACACTTCGCAGCGATACCAGCCGGGGCCGGCTTCGGGCCGTGGCAGCGCGAAGAACTCCAGGGCACAGCCGAACTCGAACGTTGCCAGGTGATCGTAGGCGACGATGACCACCAGCGGGGGCGGATCGGCATGGCTGCGGTGTGGGCTCGGCATGTACCGATGCTACGGCGCGGCCAGCGCGATGCTCAATGTGCCCCGCGGTTCCCGCGGGCGCGCCGCGAGGCTCCTGCGCGGTGTACGGATCGCCGTGGATTTCAGGTGGGAGCGCACGTTTCCAGGGGTTGTCATGGTGGTGCCTCATTGCCTGGAGACATCTGATGATGCGGCTTGGTCATGGCGCGACGCAGCGTCTGGCCGCACTCAGCGGTCGAAGCGCAGGCTGCCCCGGAACGGGAGCAGCACCTCGCGCTGGTCCGGTGCATGGCCGAGCAGTGCGTCGAGATCGTCGAAGCCGTTCGCGCGCGTGCGCGCCTGCACCAGTGCGTCTGCCTGTGCACCGGACAGGCCGAGCGCGT
Source organism: Pseudomonas sp. (assembly GCA_047607345.1). Lineage (GTDB taxonomy): Bacteria > Pseudomonadota > Gammaproteobacteria > Xanthomonadales > Xanthomonadaceae > Pseudomonas_S. Next base: position 38,607 of record JASGDF010000113.1, read on the forward strand.
CGCCCAGTTCCGTGGCGGACAGGCGGTTGACCTGGATCACGCCGTGGCGCTGGATCAGGTAACGGGTGACCTGGGCGATCTCGTCCTCGCTGCCGGGTGCCCCGCGCGCCACCATGTCGGCCACGATCGCTCGCCACTGTGCAGGCGTCTGGCGCTGTGCGGTGGCCAGCGCGGGCTCATGGCAGCCACTGCAGGCCTTGCGGAAGGCGGCGGCCGGATCCTGGCCGGTGGCGCTGCCGGTGCTCGCCAGCAGCAACGCAAGCGCGGCTGGCCGCCGCCACGCGCCGCGCGGACGGCTCATGGCAGGGCCAGGGCGACCAGTTCGGCCGGATGCTCGCTGCCGCCGATGCCGACCACCACGTATTGCCGTCCACGGTGCAGGTAGGTCGCCGGTGCGGCGGTGGTGCCGGCGCCGAGGTCGATCTCCCACAGCACCTTGCCGTCCTGCTTGTCGTAGGCGCGGAAGTGGTTGCCGCCGGCGAACGGCGGCATGCTCAGGCCGACCTTGTCGCTTTCGCCCAGGAACAGCAGGCTGCGGGTCAGCAGCGGCGCGGCGCGGCCGGGCTGGCCCAGCGGCGGCAGCTTCAGGTGGGCAATGGCTGGATGGTCACGCGGGCCGTCGCCGTTGGGCACCGCCCACAGGTGCTCGCCGCTGTCGAGGTCGATCGCGGTGATGCGGCCGTAGGGCGGCTTGACCAGCGGCAGGCCGCGCGGGCCATCCAGATACAGGCTGGATTCGCGCGCACGCTTGTAGCCGCCGCGCCCATCCGGTTCCAGCCCGATCACGAACGGCACCGTCACCGAGGGCACGTACAGCACGCCCTGTTCGGGGTCCACCGCCGCGCCGGTCCAGTTGGCGCCGCCGACCCAGCCGGGCAGGAACAGGGTGCCGAGCTTGCCGTTCTCGCCCTTGATGCTGGGCGGGCTGTAGATCGGGCCGTGCACGTAGCGATCGAGGATGGCCTTGGCCTCGGCGCGCAGTTCGGGGGTGAAGTCGATCAGGTCGTCCTCGGCCAGGCCCTGGCGGTCGAACGGCGCAGGTTTGAGCGGGAACGGCTGGGTCGGCGAGGTCCATTCGCCGGGCACCGTGGACGCCGGCACCGGGCGTTCTTCGATCGGCCACAGCGGCTGGCCGGTGGCGGCGTCGAAGGCGAACAGCTGCGCGGTCTTGGTCACCTGCAGCACCGCCCGGCGCTTGCGGCCATCGACCCGCACCCGGGCGACCACCGGCGCCGCCGGCAGGTCGTAGTCCCACAGGTCGTGGTGGACCAGTTGCTGGTGCCAGACGCGGCGGCCGCTGCGCACGTCGATGGCCACCAGCGAATCGGAGTACAGGTTGTTGCCGGGCCGGCGGCCGCCATACCAGTCGTTGCTCGGCGCGCTCAGCGGCGCGTACACCAGGCCAAGCGTCTCGTCGGCGCTGAAGTTGGCCCACACGTAGACCTTGCCGGCGTCCTGCAGCGAGCCGTCGAGCCAGGTTTCCGCGCCCGGCTGGCCGGCGCCGGGCACCGTGTCGAACGTCCACAGTGGGCGGCCGCTGCGTACGTCGAAGCCGCGCACCGTGCCCGCCAGCAGCGCGCGGGAGAGGTCGTCCGCGTCGGCGCGGGCCAGCACGCCGCCCACCACCACCACGTCGCCGACCACGATCGGGTTGGGCGCGATCCAGCGGTAGCGCAGGTCCTGGCGGCCGTCGCGCAGGTCGATCCGGCCGCCGTCGCCGAACGCCGCCAGTGGCTGCCCGGTGGCCGCATCGAGTGCGTACAGGTACGACCCGCGCACGCTGATGATCCGCGCGTGCCTGCCCTTGCCCCAGTACCCGACCCCGCGCGCGGCGCCGCCGCCCGGGCCGGACTCGCCCTGTTCTTCGGCCGGCAGCGGCTGGGTCCAGCGCAGCGCGCCTGTGCCCGGATCGTGCGCCTGTACCAGGCCGATCGCGTTGCTGATGTACAGCGTGTCGTCGACCACCACCGGGCTGGCCCGGTAGTTGTTGGAGGTGACCAGATCGGGGAAGCGCTCGCGCAGTGCCGGGTCCAGCGCCGGGCTGCGCCAGGCCACCCGCAGCGCGCCGACGTTGCCGGCGTGGATCTGCGCCAGCGGCGAGTAGCGCGCGGTGCCGGCGTCGCCGGCGGGATGGCGCCAGTCGCCACGGGAGGACGCGGACACGGACGCCGGGAGCAGCAGGCACAGCGCCAGCGCGGTCGCGCCGCGCCGGAACGTGGAGGAGTGGATCATGGGTGGATATTTCCGGGATTGAACGATTCGGCCAGGGCGCCGCGATGGACCGCGCCGTCCTTGACCACGATTTCGACGTCGGCCAGCGCGGCGATGTCGGCGGCCGGGTTGCCACGCACCACGATCAGGTCGGCCAGCTTGCCCGGCTCGATCGTGCCGATCTGCTGTGCGCGGCCGAGGATGCCGGCGTTGACCCGGGTCAGCAGCGAGACCGCCTGCAGCGGTTCCAGGCCCAGGTCGGTGTACAGCTTGGCCAGCCGCCACAGCGCGTCGGTGTGGAAGTTCAGCGGCACGCCGTTGTCGGTGCCGATGCCGAGCAGCGCGCCCGATTCCAGCCACTGCCGCAGCGAGGCGGCGCGGAACCGCTCGGCGCGGTCGCGGTTGCGGAAATAGCCGAGCCGGTGGAAGTCGCGGAACGAGGCCTGCAGTTCGTCCCACAGTTCGTCCGGGAACTGCGCGCGCAGCACCGGATCCTGCAACCGCGCGGGGAATGCCAGCGTTGCCGGCAGGATGCCGGATGCGGCGGCGGTGGGCACCACCGCCGCGCGGCTGGTCACGACCGCGCGCACCAGTGCGTCGCTGTACGGCGGGCTGGCGCCCGAGCCGACGTGGTGCAGCACGTCGATGCCGGCCTTGAGCGCATCGAAGATGGCGGCTTCGTCGTTGATGTGCGCGTGCACCTTCAGGCCGTGGCGGTGGGCGGCGTCGGCCACCGCCTTGTACTGCGCGTAGTCCAGGCCGCCCTGGGTCTTGATCACGTCGACGCCGGCGCGGATGTTGGCCTCGGTCGCCTGCGCGGCGGCTTTCGCCGAGCTGCCCACGGCGCGGGTGGAACTGTCCGGGAACAGGAACGGCCGGGGCGCGATCCAGGGGCCGCTGACCAGCAGGCGCGGGCCGGCGACTTCGCCGCGCGCGATCCGGTCGCGGATCAGCAGGCTGTCCTCCAGCGGGCCGCCCAGGTCCACCGCCGTGGTCACCCCGGACAGCAGCAGCTGGCGCGCAGAGAGCTCCAGGATGCGCTGGGGCGGGTACTGGTCGCGGTGCTGTTCCAGCCACTGGAACCAGCGCGGATAGTCGCCGTGGCCGACGGTCAGCAGGTGCGCGTGCAGTTCGATCAGGCCGGGCAGCACGCTGCGGCCGCTGGCATCGACCACGCGCGCGCCGGCCGGCACCTGGACCTGGGCGCGCGGGCCGGCCTGGACGATCCGGTTGCCGCGCACCAGCACCACCGCATCGTCGATCGGCGCCTGGCCGTAGCCGTCGATCAGGCGCCCGCCGACGATCGCCAGCCAGTCGCCGGCCTCGGCCGCGCCGGCCGTGCCCGCGCCTGTCTGTGCCGATGCCTGCCCGGCCAGACACAGGGCCGCCAGCAGCAGCGCCTGCGCGGCGCGGCGCAGTGGCAGCAGCCCGCGTTGCGCGGCCGGCCTCACCGCTCGGCTCCGACCACGGTCGAATCCGGTCTGCGGGTGTCGGCGGCACCATAGGTACGGCCGTCGGCGCGGATCTCGATCGACTGGATGCTGGTCTGGGTGATGGACGGTTGCAGCGGGTGGCCGTAGCCGGCCAGCAGGGCCAGGGTGTCGGGCGAGAACGCCTGCTCGTAGTGGATCGTGCCGTCGGCGCTGGCGTTGATCCGTGGCCGCGCGGTGGCTTCGGCGATGTTGAGCCGGTGATCGACCACGTTGACGATGAACTGGGCGATGGCCGGGATGATGTAGCCGCCGCCCGGGGCGCCGGCCGCCAGCCAGGGGCGCTCGCCCTGGAACGCGATGAACGGGGTGATCGGCGAGATCACCCGCTTGCCGCCGGCTGGCGCGCTGGGCGAGGCCCGGTCGTTCCACTCGTAGTTGCTCAGCGAGTTGTTGAGCAGGATGCCGGTGCCGGCCGGGACCACGCTGGCACCGAAGTTGGCGCCGAGCGTGTAGGTATTGGCGACCACGTTGCCGTCGGCGTCGACCACGGTGTAGTGGGTGGTGTCCTTGCCCTCGTGCCGGTAGGGATCGCCGGCCTGCAACTGCGCGGCCGGGATGATCGTGTCGGGCCGGATCAGGGCCGCGCGTTCGGCGGCATAGGCCTTGCTCGCCAGTTCCCGCGCCGGGGTGCGGTGGTGCGGGAAGCCGCCCAGGTGGCCGGCGCGGTCGACCACCGCCAGTCGGGTGGCCTCGGCGATCAGGTGGGTGGCGCGCGCGCTGCCGGGGCCGTAGTCGGCCAGCGGGAAGTGTTCGAGGATGTTGAGGATCGCGGCCAGGGTGGCGCCGGAACCCGATGGCGGCACCAGCGCCAGGCGCACCCCGCGGTAGCTCGACCACAGCGGCTCGGATTCGATCGCCCGGTAGCCGGCCAGGTCCTCGGCGGTCAGCAGCCCGCCGCCGGCGCGGGAGGCGGTGACGATCCGCTGCGCGATCTCGCCGCGATAGAAGGCGTCGGCGCCACCCTCGGCGATCTGCCGCAGCGACCAGGCCAGTTCCGGCTGGCGCAGCAGCTCGCCGGCCTGGTAGGCGCTGCCGTCGGGCTTGTAGAAGATGCGCCTGGCCACCGGGTCCTTGTCCAGGCTGCGGCGGCCCCACTGCAGGATCATCGCCTCGTCGTCGGACAGGCGCACGCCGTGTTCGGCCAGGTCGATCGCCGGCTGCACCACCTTGCGCCACGGCAGCTTGCCGTAGCGCTGGTGCGCCAGGTACAGCCCGGCCACGGTGCCGGGCACGGCCACGCCCTGGTGCGAGATCGCCTTGCGCCGGTCGGGCTTGCCGTCGGCATCGTTCCAGTAGTCGGGCGTGAGCGCGGCCGGGCCCTGCGGGTAGTAGTCGATCGCGACCGTGCGTTTCTGCGCGGCCAGGTGGATCAGCACGTAGCCGCCACCGCCGAGGTTGCCGGCGCGCGGCAGGGTCACCGCCTCGGCCAGGCCGATGGCGACGGCGGCGTCCACCGCGTTGCCGCCATCGCGCAGGACCTGCGCGCCGACCTCGGACGCCGGCCGGCTCTGGGTCACCACCAGGCCGCCGGAGCCGCGCACCGGATGCTGCAGCGGGCCGTAGCCGCGCGCGTCGTCGATCGGGCCGCCGCGCGGGGCGGTGGAGCCCAGTTCGGCGGGCGGCGCCTGCGCCGCCGCGTTGACCACCAGGGACGCCTGCAACAGCAGGGCCAGCAACGCCGCCGATCGGCGCAATGCGGAGGGGCTGGGCATGGGCTTATTTCTTGAAGTACTCGATGTAGGCGCGCGAACGTCCTTCCGGGCTCTTGCCCACGCCCCAGCGCACCAGCTGGCCGTCGGGCAGCAACTGCCAGACCGCGCCGACGATCACGTCGCCGTCCTTGAGCTGCAGCAGTTCGAAGGTGTCGTCGCGCAGGCGCTTGAGCGCCACCTGGTTGTAGCGCTCGCTGCCGGCGATCGGATAGGGCTTGCCGTCGAAGTTGGCGGTGAATTCCAGCACGCGGGGGGCGTCCTTGTTGCTGTCGTTGACCGAGCGGTAGTGCAGAGTGTCGCCCTGGAAGTGCAGGTTGATGGTCAGGCTGAAGTTGGCCGGGAACTTGCCGTCGCTCCAGCTGGAGGTCTCGTGCACGCTCTTCCAGGCGCCGTTGAACTTCGCCGCGCCCTGGCCGCCCAGGCCGGCGGCGGACGCGGGGAGTACGAGGCTGGCGGCCAGTACCAGCAGCAGGCCGAGGATCTTCTTCATTGAGGGATCTCCGTGGTGGATGGAACGGGGGTGGCGCCGAACACGGTGCGCCGTTCGACATGGGGCAGGACCTGCTCGCGCCGGGTCCACAGGGGGCGGTATTGCTTGGCCGCCAGCAGCGGCAACTGGTCATCGCGGTGCCCGCTGCCGGGCTGGCTGGCGTTGCCGTAGGTCAACAGGCCCACCGCACGAACCGGAGTGGCCATGTCACCAGCCACGGCGGGTCATTGGTGTTCTGCACGAATCCGGATGATGGATTGAGCACCTTGGGCAGCTCCTCGTAGCTGTGCACCGCATCCCACGGCGTCGCCGAGGTGTCGCCCGCCACCGGTGACCGCCAGAACGCGAGGTCGCCGCCATCGTGTTTCGGCAGGATGCCGTTGTGCAGGTAGAGGATGTTGCCGGCGCGGTCGCCGTAGACGATGTTGAACATCGGCACCTGCAGGCGTTGTTGCAGCGCGGCCTGGAGGCCGGCGAAGTCGCGCGCGGTCGCCATGTCCCAGTACTGCTGCGGCAGCCCGGGCCGGTCCAGGCCGGCCACGCGCAGCACCGCGTCGCCGTGGCTGTGCGCCTGGGCCCAGCCGAAGCCGTGGAACAGCCCGCGCACGTCCTCGCCGTAGACATGCGGCACGCCGTAGCGGTCCCACAGGATCTCGCCGGCGGGCGCGGCAGGCTGGGCGGCCAGCGCCGCGCCGGCCACGCAGGGCAGCCACAGCCATAGCCCGGCGAGGACGGGCCACGGCGACCGGCGCGCATGTTTCCCCAGTGCGCGCATCAGAAGCCCACGCTCAGCCGCGTGTACCACGAACCACCGGTGAAGCCGTAGCCGGTGCCGGTGGGATAATGCTGGCTGCCGCGATTGGCACTGGGCTCGGCGATCCGGTCGGGATAGACGTTGAACAGGTTGTTCGCGCCCGCCGACAGCGTGATGTTCCCGGTCAATGCGTAGGCGACATCGAGATTGGTGATCCATTTCCCGCGGATCCGTACATCGGATATCTCGTCGGCAGCGACGTTGGTATAGGTTCCCCAGCGGCTGAACTGGGTCGTCACTGCCCATGGACCCTTGCGCCAGTTGGCGCCGATGTGCGTCTTCGTCCGGGGGCTGCGCGAGGCAAGGCCCTGATTGGCGCGATTGAACAGGGTGTACGTGTCGCCAAGCGCCGCCAGCTCGGAGGGCGTCGGATCCACGTGCACGATCTTGGTCTTGTTGTAGTTGCTGCCCAGGCTCAGGGCCAGTTGACCCCAGTCGTCCAGGTCAAGACGGTAGCTCGCCACCAGGTCCACGCCCTGGGTGACGGTATCGAGCGCGTTGGTGAAGTACTGCGCGCTGTCCAGCTCACCCACGATGCCGTGCTCGGCGAGAATCGCCTGCACGGCATCGCCGCTGATCTGGCCGGTCAGGCTGATGCGGTCATCGACCTCGATGCGGTATGCGTCGAGAGTCAAGGACAGGGTGTCCAGCGGGCTGTAGGTGAATCCGAGGCTGTAGCTGGTGGACTCCTCCGGGGTCAGCGGCTTGGCCCCCAGCGCGATGGCCGCGGCCGAATCGACCGGCAGGTACTTCACCAGGTTCAGCACCTGCTCGCCATCGACGGTGCGCCAGGTACTGGTGGTGGATGCGTACTTCCACTGCGCCAGGGCCGGCGCGCGAAAGCCCGTGCTCACGGTGCCGCGCAGGGCCAATGCCGGCGTGAATGCGTAGCGGGTGGTCAGTTTCCCGACCGTGGTATTGCCCGCCGCATCGTCGAAATGCTCGTAGCGACCAGCCAGCCCGACGAACCAGCGATCGGTCACGTCCAGGCCGACATCCACGTAGGCAGCGCCGCTGTTGCGGTCCAGATCGGACGCTTCCGATGCCTGGTAGGTGATCTGGCCCTGCGCGCCCGGAGCTGGCCGTTGACCCGCCAGCGGCTGGCCCTCTGGGATCACGTAGTCACCGGCAGCGTAGCTGAGCGGTTCGCCGGCAAAGATCTGGTATCGCTCGTAGCGATACTCGGCCCCCCAGGACACCTGTAGCTTGCGTCCTGCCCAGTCGTATCTGCGGGTAAGGTCGATGGTGCTGGCCCAGTCGGTGGACTGCAGGGCGCCGTAATAGAAGCTGGTCGGGCTCGACGGCCCCAGGCTGGCGTTGATCGTGTTCCGGCCGTAGTTGCTGATCTTGTTACGACCGAAAGTGGTCGCCAGGTCCCAGTCCCATTCGCCCCAGGTGCCGCGCAGGCCGGTGGCCAGTTCGTAGTCCTGCTCTTTCAGCAGTACCTCGGGATTGAAGCCGTTCGGGTAGATTTCGATCAGTGAATTGACGTTGTTGGGTTGGCGGAAATTCCAGACCAGCGTGCTGTCGCGTCGGCCGTAGGTGGCGAACGAATAGAACTCCAGCCCGTCCGAAACCGGGATCACCGCGTTGTAGCCGAAATTGCGCGCCGTCTGCGGGTTGTTGCCGTAGTTGGGCTCGACCAGGCGATTGATCGTCGCCTCGCGCGGGTCTGGCTGGCCATTGACCAGCGGGTACAGCACGTAGCTGTCGGAGATTCTTTCGGCGCGGGTCGAGGCTTTCTGGTCGCGCGCATCGAAGAACACGTCGATGGTTCCACCGCCTTGCAGGGTGAAGCCCTTGTGCCCGTCGATCTTGGTGATCTCGCCGTCGCCGCGGTCGAAGTTCTCGCCGTACTGCAGGTTGACCCGGCCGCCGCTGCCATCGGACTTGAGGATCACGTTGATCACGCCGGCGATGGCGTCCGAGCCGTACTGCGCGGCGGCGCCGTCGCGCAGTACCTCGATCCGCTCCACCGCCGAGACCGGAATCAGGTTGAGGTCGGCCGGCACCGAGCCGGCGTTGAGGAAACCGCGCGCATTGATGTGCGCCGAGCGGTGGCGGCGTTTGCCGTTGATCAGGATCAGGGTCTGGTCGACGTTGAGCCCACGCAACCCGCCCGTCTGGTAGACGTAAGTGGAGCCATTGCCACCCTTGGCCGGCGCATCGAACGAAGGCACCAGCACGTTCAGCGCCGAGATGACGTCGGGCTTGCCGGTGCGTTCCAGTTCGACGCTGGACACCACGTCGATCGGCGATGGGCTGTCGATGACGGTGCGCTGCACGCCGCGACTGCCGGTGACGGTGACGGTATCCAACAGGCGGGCCTCGTCCTGCGTGCGCCGTGTGGTGCCGCTCTGCTGAGCGTTCGCCTGGCCGTTGCATGCCAGTACCGCGATCACCGCCACGGCCAGAGGGAGCGGGCGCCATGCAAAGGGTGTGTGCGTCGGAGTACGGCGGGAAATCATGCAAAAGTCCTTGGATGAACCGCGTGGGTGGGGCGCCTGGCGCGAGGTGCCGGTGGTGGAGGCACCGCCCGGCCACGTCGATGAAGTCGATCTCGTGCGATTCGTTCCCCTGATCGAGGCCGGGTTCCCTCGCGGGAAAGCGGCCTGCATGCCGAATGGGCTGCGGTGATTGTTAAGTGGCGTTACATGGCGCGCCAAGCAATCAAACGACATGAAACGGCAAAATCGCGCCATAGCCCTGGCGGATATCGCGCAAGTCCATGAAATACATGCAAAATTTCCAGGATTTCCGGCTTATGACGATGCGCGTGCCGGACATGCCGCAGGCGCATGTGGGTGATTGCAGCGGTGTCGATCCGGCACGTATCGCCCCGGCCGGTTGGGCGTGACGTGGGTGCCGCGCGCATCGCATGCGTGATCGAGGCCCACGACGTTCACTGGCCACGCATGGATCGGGCACGGGGCCGGTTTGCACGCGTTCCGGGCGGTTTCCCGGGCAGGGAATCCCGACGGGAATCCGCTGATTTCAGGCATGTTTGCAGCGCTGTCCAACTGCAGTCTCGAGGCATCGCAGTGGTGCGATGCGTGCGGCGAACGCGCACGGAGTCGCACGACGTGGACATCATGTCGTTGCGATGTCCACGGCAGTGCCGCCTGCGCTGGTCAGGGGCCGCCGAGGGCCAGATTCTCGCGCCGTGGACCGCCGTGGCTTCAGGAGCGCTTGTTGCCCGGGCGGGTACGCACCAGCGCCAGCGCTACGTCGTCGGGCGATACCGCCTCGGTGTAGTCCAGCCAGGCGCGGATCTCCAGGTCGTCCACCGCGTGCTCCACGCCCAGCGGGATGCGGATGCGGCCGTCGGTGTCCGGTTGCACCCATCGCTGGGCCAGCACCACGTTGCGCCCGGAGGCGACCGCCTCGACCCAGAACGGCCGCGTCGGCAGGCGCTTGGCGGACATGTCGAGCACGTACTGGCCGGCCAGGGTCTTGCGGCCCTCGTGGGTCAGCATGATCGGCTGGCGCACGCGCGGCAGTGGACCCTGCCGCTTCTCGTCCAGCGGCGCATCGACCGCGATGCCCTGCTTGAGCTGGGCGTCGCGGTAGAGCTTGACGCCGCCGTCGCGGTTGACCAGCAGCGCGCACCAGTCGCTGTCGGAGGAGCCGTCCTCGAACGCGGTGCAGCGGTCGACGTAGGCAAAGGTGTTCTTCGGCCGCGCGCTGTCGAAGGTGCGCGAGGTGTTCTCCAGGTACACCGACTTCAGGTTCCAGCGACGGTCGTATTCCAGCAGCACCGGCGGCTTGACCTGTTGTACCCCGACCAGCACCTGCCCGCCGCCGTCGATGCGCAGCATGTGGGTGTTGTCACCGGTCCACAGCGTGCGCGCGAACGCCAGGTAGCGCGCATAGTCCTTGCCCTGCTCGCGTGCCGCCGCAGCGCTGGCGCTGGGCCGGATGTCGCCGGCCAGCAGCGAACGGCCGAAGCCCAGCGTGCGCAAGTCCGGTTCCAGCACTTGCAGCAGGGTGGCGCCGGCATCGAGCGTGCTGCCGGCCTTGGCGAGTACCTGCTGCGGGGCGATGCCGTTGCCGAGCAACAGCAGCAGGTTCTCGCGCTTCTCGCGCGCCAGCACCTCGCTGAGGTCGTTCGGCATCGCCAGGTGATCGGAGGAAATCACGATCAGCGTGTCCTTGCCGTAGCGGCTGGTGCGGATGCGCTCGACCAGCTCGGCGATCAGCCGATCGCTGCACTTGATCGCGTCGAGCAGACCGATCTGCCCCAGCTCGCTGCGGTAGTGCTGGCCGCGGCAGGCCAGCGGCAGGTGCCCGGCGGGGTGGTGGGTGTCCATCGTCAGCGCGCTCAGCATGAACGGCTGGCCGGCGCGCGACAGGCGCTGGAAGCTGTCCCAGGCTTCGTCGAGCAGCACGTCGTCGTGCACGCCCCAGGCGGAAAAGTGCTTGCCCGCCACGCCCTTGTCCTGGAAGTAGGACACGTCGCGCACCACGTCGAAGCCATGGCTGGCCAGGAACTGGCCCTTGCCGGCGAAGGCGGCGTTGGCGCCGCCGAGGAACTCGTTGCGGTAGCCCTGCGCGCGCAGGTAGTCGCCCAGGCACTGCGCTTCCGGCAGGAAGCGGCCCATTCGGTCCATGCTGTTCTCGTCGCCCGGCGCGGTGGTCAGCGGCACTCCGCACATCGAGGCCACCAGTCCGGCGATGGTCCAGCCGGTGCCGTCGGCGGAGCCGATGTTGCGGAAGTCCAGGCCCTCGCTGGCCAGCTGCCGCAGGTTCGGCATCAAGCCGGGGAAGGTCTTCTCGTCGAAGTAGGTCCGCTCCAGGCTCTCGCCGTAGATCCAGACGATGTTCCTGCGCTTCTGCAGCGGCCGCTGCGGCACCTCGTACTCGGGCGCGACGCGGGCATAGTCGACCGGGCGCAGCTGGTGCCAGATGCGCTTGCCGTCGGCGTAGAGCGGACTGGCGAGCACCGCGACCACGAACAGCGCGGCGAAACCGGCCGAGGCGACGGCGCCGAAGCGCTGCCAGCGCCAGCGTCGCACCCGTACCAGCGTCAGCGGCAACAGCGAGAGCAGCGCCATCGTCACGAACATGGCGATGTAACCGGAAAAGTCACCGACCCCGGCGCCGTCCATGTCCGCGCGCAGATGGTAGAGGGTGGCGGCATTGACGCCGTCGCCGCTGAGGCGGTCGATCAGGCTCCACGCGCTGAGCGCCAGCAGCAGCAGCGACAGCAGGGTCGCCTTCAGCCAGGCCGGCCGCGGCGAGGCCAGCACCAGCCAGAACAGCGACAGCAACGACAGCACGAGGATCCACGACATCTAAGGGCTTGCTCCCAAGGCACAGGGGTGGCAAGCCCGCGTCCGCAACACTCGCCAGGTTTCGCGGTGGCCAATGCATATGAAGATGACCACCGTATGACGAAATATGCCGCTGCAAAGCTGACTGAAATGTTTGTTGGAGGTCGATGCGAGGTGAACGCGCGGGCCCTGGCGACACCGGCTCGGCTTGATCGGGGCGGTGTACCCCGGCCGGGCAGAGCCGGTACCGTGCGATCCGGTGGAGAGGCGCCGCTGCTAGACTCGGCGCGCCCAAATCACGAGGTCTTTCGTTCATGTCGTTCTGCCTGCCTTCCCGCGCCGATCACGTCGGCAGCTTCCTGCGCCCGTCCTATCTACTGGAGGCCCGCGAACGCTTCCGTCATGGCCTGATCGACGCGCTGGCGCTGCGCGAGGTCGAGGACCGCGCCATCGCCGAAATCGTGAGGCTGCAGGAGGATGCCGGCTTGCAGGCGATCACCGACGGCGAGTACCGCCGCACCTATTTCCATGTCGACTTCCTGCGCCAGCTCGGCGGCGTGCACAGCGACGAGCCGAAGACCGTGACCCGCGAGGACGGCAGCGAGGAGCTGGCGCCACCGGTGATGCGGGTGGTCGGCAAGGTCGCCCATGCCAGGGACATCCAGCGCGCCGACTTCGAGTATCTGCAGGGACAGACCGCGCGCACGCCCAAGGTCACGATTCCCTCGCCGACCATGCTGCACTTCCGCGGTGGCCGTGCCGGCATCAGCGAGCAGCACTATCCCGAGCTGGAGCCGGCGTTCTACCAGGACGTGGCGCAGGCCTACGCCGGCGAACTGGCGAGCCTGGCCGAAGCCGGGTGCCGTTACGTGCAGATGGACGACACCAACCTGGCCTACCTGTGCGACCCGCAGATGCGCGAGGCCGCGCGTCAGCGCGGCGACGACCCCAACGAGCTGCCGCACCGCTACGCCGGCTTCATCAACCGGGTGGCGGCGCTCAAGCCGGCCGGGATGACCCTGGCGATCCACCTGTGCCGAGGCAACTTCAAGAGCACCTGGGCCGCGCAGGGTGACTACGAGCCGGTGGCCGAAGCGCTGCTGGCCGAGATGAACGTGGATGCCTACTTCCTGGAATACGACGACGAACGCAGCGGTGGTTTCGCGCCGTTGCGGTTCCTTCCCAAGGGCAAGGTGGTGGTGCTCGGGCTGGTCAGCACCAAGAATGGAGTGCTGGAGTCCAAGGACGCGCTCAAGCGCAGGATCGACGAGGCCGCGCGCTACGTGCCGCTGGAGCAGCTGGCGCTGTCGCCGCAGTGTGGCTTCTCCAGCACCGTGCACGGCAATGACATCGCCTGGGAGATGCAGCGGCGCAAGCTGGAGCTGGTGGTGGAGACCGCCGCCGAGGTCTGGGGCTGAGTTCGCCACTGCGCGTGCACGCACCGATAGGCGAGAATCTCCGGCATCTCTCCCCGAATGGAAGCTAGCTTATGGCCGGTGCCAGCCTGTTGACCCTGCTCGACGACATTGCCTCGCTGCTGGACGATGTCTCGGTGATGACCAAGGTCGCCGCGAAGAAGACCGCCGGCGTGCTCGGCGACGACCTGGCGTTGAACGCGCAGCAGGTCACCGGCGTGCAGGCCGACCGCGAGCTGCCGGTGGTCTGGGCGGTCGCCAAGGGCTCGCTGGTCAACAAGGCGATCCTGGTGCCGGCGGCGCTGGCGATCAGCGCCTGGCTGCCGGCGGCGATCCCGTGGCTGATGATGATCGGCGGCGCGTTCCTGTGCTACGAGGGCGTGGAGAAACTCGCGCACAAGCTGCTGCACTCGAAGCAGGAGGACGCACAGGCGCAGGCGCGTCAGCGCGAGGCGCGGGCCGATGCGGGCGTGGACCTGGTGGCGCTGGAGAAGGACAAGGTCAAGGGCGCGATCCGCACCGACCTGATCCTCTCGGCCGAGATCATCGTGCTGTCGCTGGGGGTGGTCGCCGCCGAGCCGTTCCTGGAGCAGGTGCTGGTGCTGGTGGCGATCGCGCTGGCGATGACGGTGGGCGTGTACGGTCTGGTCGGCGGGATCGTGAAGCTGGACGACCTGGGGCTGTGGCTGTCGCGCAAGGGTGGGGCGACGGCGGCGCTCGGGCGGGGCATCGTGGCGGCCGCGCCCTGGCTGATGAAGACGCTGTCGGTGGTGGGCACGGTGGCGATGTTCCTGGTCGGCGGCGGCATCCTGGTCCACAACATCCCGGTGTTGCATCACTTCGTGCAGGAGATCACGCCGCAGGGCGTGGCCGGGGTGGCGGTTTCGAACCTGGCCAGTCTGGTGGTGGGGATCGTGGCGGGTGCGGTGGTGCTGGGTGGGGTGATGCTGGTCCAGAAGCTGCGCGGGAAGCCCGGCGGGCATTAGGCGTACGCGGGCCGGCGCTTTCTCCGCGATCGTTCTGTCGTCATCCCCGCGCAGGCGGGGTCCATGGACGTTGGCTTTTGAAGCAACAGCAAAAGCTTTCGCCTTTCGGCGAGTCACTTTTCTTTGCTTGTGCACGTGCGCCGCAGGAGCGGCGCCGCACGGCGCAGCCGCCCGTAGGGCGCGGCACAGGGATGTGCCGCGTAAAGAAAAGTAACCAAAAGAAGCGCTTCACAGCAGCCGCATGGCTGATAAAGCACACCCCGCCTACGCGCCCCCTTCGGGGGTCCGCGGAGCCGACGGGATTTTCGGACGCGACTTGTCCGCTACGCGGCCAAGCCCGGGGCAGTCGCCTCGCGGCGCCAGCCCGCCCGCCGGGGCGAAGCGGTGCTTCGCCTTTTTCCGGCGAGCCCTGTCGCGGCCGAAAACGACGCGCATCCATGCGCGTCGCCCTTCGGGTTTTTCCCGCCGTCTCCGCCGCTCCGACAGGGGCCCCGGTAAGTCAACGGCGAAAGGCAACTGCAAAATCACGGGCAACAGCAACAGCAACAGCAACAGCAACTTACGCTTGTCGGGAATCTGTCAGACCAGGAGCCCCCTTTAGTAAAGGGGGCGCGGCGAAGCCGCGGGGATTTGGATGTATCGGAAAGACTGACCACCGGCGCAAAGCGCCGGCGATCAATCGGCGCTCATCACGCGGCTCTTGCCGGCGCGCTTGGCCGCGTACATCGCGCGATCGGCGCGCTTGAGGACGTCATCCAGGCTTTCCTGGGGCCGGCACGTCGCCACGCCGGCGCTGAAGGTGACCATCACCCGCACGTCTTCGTGCACCAGCGAGCGCTGCAGCAGTGCCCGCTGCAGCCGGCCGAGCGCGGCGCTAGCCTCGAAGATGGTCGTGTCCGGCAGCAGCAGCACGAATTCCTCGCCGCCGAAGCGGGTGATCGCGTCGGTGGTGCGCAGCACGGTCCTGGCGACGTCCACCAGGTGCTTCAGCGTGGCGTCGCCACCGGCATGGCCGTGGGACTCGTTGATGCGGCGGAAGTCGTCCAGGTCCAGCAGTGCCACGCACAACGGCTGGCCATCGCGACGGGTGCGCGCGGTCTCGCGCTGGAACAGTTCCTCGAAGCCGCGCCGGTTGAGCGCGCCGGTCAGCGGGTCCTCACGCACCAGGCAGGCCACGCTCTGCAGCTCCTGCTCCAGTGACGCGATGCGCTGTTCGGCCTGCTCGACCTGGCGCTGTGCCAGCAGCAGGTCGTCGCGTGCATCGAGCGCATGTGCCTGCATCGCGGCGGTGTCCTGCAGCACGTCCTGCAGCAGCCGGTTCAGGTCGGCGATGCTGTGCGCCTGGCCGATCGCCTGCGAGTAGCCGGCCACGCGCTCATGGTACTGGCTGGTGCTGGTCGCCATGCCGTCCAGGCGCTCGATGAAGCACACCATCATCTCGCGCAGCGCTTGCTTGGATTCGCTGATGCCCTGCTTGAGCAGGCCCTGCTTGTAGATCACCTCGCGCAATGTGCCGCGCGCCTGCTCGATCGCGGCGCCGTCGAGCGGGCCGGCGATCAACTCGCGCACCAGGTCGATCTGGCCCTGCAGCCAACTGCGCTCGTCGAGCAGCTCGCCGACGTTTTCCAGCAGCAGGTCGAACAGGCCGAACAGCAGGTTCTGCTGCTCGACGGCGTCGTCCACGCGCAGGCCGATCTGGTGGCTCAACTCGCGAAGGCGCTGTTCCAGCGTGTCCAGTTCGTGGCCGGGACGCCAGTGGCGCAACGCGCCTGCCAGGGTGTCGGCCTCGCGCGCCAGCGGCGGCGAGCGTTGCAGCAGGATCACCATCGCGTTGCCGAGCGCGTGCCGCAGCAGGTCGCGCAGCTGCTCGGCCTCGGTGCGGCCGTCGGCCAGCGAATCGGCGATGTCGATGGTGCGGATGTACTTGTCGATCAACTGGCGCAATGCGCGGCCGTAGCCGGGCCAGTCGGAGGCGGCATGCGCGGCCAGCAGCCGCTTGCCCATGTCGCGCAGCTCCCCATGCAGGCTCGCCAGCCCCTCGGCGAAGGCCAGCAGCAGCGCCTCCGGACTCTGCGCCTGGGCGAACAGCCGCATCAGCTGCGCGGTGGCGGTGGCTGGGTCGGAGGACAGGCCGGTCTTGGCCGGCACCAGTTGCCGGTGCTCGGCGCCGAACACGACCCGTGGCTCGCCGTGGCGCGGCTGGATCTGCCCGGCGCCGCCCGCGCCCCAGGGCAACCACCGGCGCAGGCCGCGCCGGTGGTTGCCCTGGGGTGGTTCGCTTGGGGTGGACATCGACAGGACGTTTCGCAGGGAGGGACGAGTGCCCAATCATGGCTCATCGGCCGGTCCGGCCCGGACTTGAGCGCTTGCCCTTACCTGGCAATGTGGTCGGGAGCGAGCGGGTGCGGCTCCTGCGGCCAAGTGTCGCGCCGGGCAATGCAGATGATCTACTCCGTGTCAAATATGTGATATTCAACTTCACGTACTCTTCCGTGGTGTCCGGTAGATTTCCATCCAGAGGACACGCGGCGTTTCGCCAGATCGCTCCTCTCCCGTCCATCCGCTCTCCAGATTGCCTTCGAACAGGGCGATGATGGTCGTTTCACCGTTGCATCAGCCGTTTCCGTCTTTATTCCCTCCCACAGCGACGGATGTAGATGATGGTTGCCCTGGTTTCGTTCGACAGTTCTGTCGCGCTGCTGCGTGAAGCCGCGTCGCCGGTGGCTCCCGAGGCGCGGCAGCGTGACGCGCGCGGTCGTTTCGTCCGCCACCACGAGACCCTGCCGCCGCGGACCGATACCCGCAACGCGCTGTTCGTGGTCTCGGAGATGGCCGACTTCGTCAAGGCCGGCGGCCTGGGCGACGTCGCCGCGGCGCTGCCGCGCGAGCTGCGCCGGCGCTACGACGTGCGCGTGCTGATCCCGGGCTACCCGGCGGTGCTGGCGCGTGCCGGGCGAGTGGCGGTGGTCGGACGGGTGCTCGCCCATGCCGGCCTGCCGGCGTGCGACATCGGCCGCATCGAGCAGGCCGACGGCCTGCCGGTCTATGTGCTGCTGTCCCCGGCGCTGTTCGAGCGGGAAGGCTCGCCCTACGTGGCCGGCGATGGCAGCGAATGGGACGACAACGCGATCCGCTTCGCGACGCTGTCGCACGCGGCCGCGCAGATCGCCGCCGGCCGCGCCGGGCTGGACTGGAAGCCGCACCTGCTGCATCTCAACGACTGGCCCTGCGCGCTTGCGGCCGCCTACGTGCGCTGGGACGGCGGCACTACGCCGTGCCTGCTGACGATCCACAACCTGGCCTACCAGGGCCTGTTCCCCTACGCGCTGGCGCCGAGCCTGGGCATCCCGGCCGAGCGCGTGCACGAACTGGCGTTCTACGGCCAGATGTCGTTCCTGCGCGGCGGCATCGTGCATGCCGATCACGTCAACACGGTCAGCGTCAGCTACGCCACGCAGATCACCGGCGCCGCGCTCGGCTGCGGGCTGGACGAGCTGCTGGCCGGGCGCGCGGCCAGCGGCGCGCTGACCGGCATCGTCAACGGTATCGACGCCAGCTGGGACCCGCGCACCGACGGTCACCTGCACAGCCACTTCAGCGTCAACCAGTGGCAGGGCCGCAACGAGAACGCGCACCAGGTGCGCCAGGCATTCGGCCTGCCGCAGGGCGATGGTCCGCTGTTCGCGGTGGTGTCGCGGCTGGTGCACCAGAAGGGCCTGGACCTGATCTGCGAGGTCGCCCCGCAGATCGTCGCCGCCGGCGGCCAGATCGTCGTGATCGGCGGCGGCGAGCCGCAGATCGAGCAGCAGGTGGCGGCGCTGGCGCGGCGCTATCCTGGCCACGTCGGTGCCTACATCGGCTTCGACGAGGCGCTGGCGCGGCGCATGTTCGCCGGCGCCGACTTCCTGCTGATGCCTTCGCGCTTCGAGCCGTGCGGGCTGAGCCAGATGTACGCGCAGCGCTTCGGCTGCCTGCCGATCGCGCACGCCACCGGCGGGTTGATCGACACGGTCGACGACGGCGTCACCGGGTTCCTGTTCCACGGCGCCAGCGCCGATGCGCTGCGGCGCTGCCTGCAGCGCGCGTTCCGCACCTTCCGCCTGCCGAGCCTGCTCGGCGCGATGCGGCGCGCGGCGATGCTGCGGCCGAGTGGCTGGGACGTGGCGGCGAGCAAGTACATCGCGTTGTACGAGCGCACCACCGCGGTGGATGCATGAGCGAGCGCGGACACGGCGGGGTGGGCGACAGGGACGAGGCGGGCGTGGCGGCGATCGGACAGGACAGGGCGCCGGCGGCGCTGTGGGAGCTGGCGCGCGGCGAGCCGGCCGATGCCTTCGCGTTGCTCGGCCCGCACCCGCGCGAGGACGGCACGCTGCGGGTGCGCGCGCTGTTGCCGGACGCCGAGGTGGTCGGCTTGATCGATGCGCAGGACCGGTTGCTGGCGCGGCTGCAACCGGGCGAGGTGCCGGGCGTGTTCGAGGGCGTGCTGGCGCGGCCGGTTGGCTACCGCCTGCGCATCGTCTGGCCGGACGCGGTGGAGGAGGTCGAGGACGCCTATGCGTTCGGCCCGCTGATCGCCGAGGCCGACCTGCAGCGGATCGCCGACGGCGATGGCGAGGCGCTGCGGCACGCGCTCGGCGCCCATCGCGAGACGCGCGACGGCGTGCCCGGCGTGCGCTTCGCGGTGTGGGCGCCGAACGCGCGGCGGGTCGCGCTGGTCGGCGACTTCAATGACTGGGACGGACGCCGCCACCCGATGCGCCTGCGCCATACCGCCGGGGTGTGGGAGCTGTTCGTGCCGCGCGTGGACGCCGGTGCGCGCTACAAGTACGCGATCATCGCGGCCGACGGCAGCCGCCTGCCGCACAAGGCCGACCCGGTCGCGCGCCAGGCCGAACTCGCGCCGGCGACCGCCTCGGTGGTGCCGGCGAGCGACGATTCGGCCTGGCACGACGCCGCCTGGCTGGCGGCGCGCGCGCAGGGCTTCGAGGGCCGGCCGTTGTCGGTGTACGAACTGCATGCCGGCTCCTGGCGCCGCGATGCCGAAGGCTCGGCGCTGGACTGGGATGCGCTGGCCGCGCAGCTGGTGCCGTACGTGCGCGAGCTGGGCTTCACCCACATCGAGCTGTTGCCGGTGACCGAGCATCCGTTCGGCGGCTCGTGGGGCTACCAGCCGCTGGGCATGTACGCGCCGACCGCGCGGCATGGCTCGCCGGATGGGTTCGCGCGCTTCGTCGACGCCTGCCACCAGGCCGGGATCGGGGTGATCCTGGACTGGGTGAGCGCGCATTTCCCCGGCGACGAGCACGGAATGCGTCGCTTCGACGGCACCGCGCTGTACGAGCATGCCGACCCGCGCGAGGGTTTCCACCGCGACTGGCACACGCTGATCTACAACTACGGTCGGCCGGAGGTCGCCGCCTACCTGATCGGCAGCGCGCTGGAGTGGATCGAGCGCTACCACGTCGACGGCCTGCGCGTGGACGCGGTCGCCTCGATGCTCTACCGCGACTACAGCCGCGAGGACGGGCAGTGGGTGCCCAACGAGCACGGCGGGCGCGAGAACCTGCAGGCGGTGGCGTTCCTGCGCCGGCTCAACCAGCAGATCGCGCAACGCTTCCCCGGCGTGCTGATGATCGCCGAGGAATCCACCGCCTGGCCGGGGGTCACCGCGCCGGTCGAGCGCGGCGGGCTGGGCTTCACCCACAAGTGGAACATGGGCTGGATGCACGACACGCTGCAATACCTGCAGCGCGACCCGGTGCACCGCTCGCACCACCACAGCGAGATGACGTTCGGACTGGTGTACGCGTTCTCCGAGCGCTTCGTGCTGCCGCTCTCGCACGACGAGGTGGTGCACGGCAAGCGCGCGCTGCTGGCCAAGATGCCCGGCGAGGAGGGGCAGCGCTTCGCCAACCTGCGCGCCTACCTGGGCTTCATGTGGGCGCACCCCGGCAGCAAGCTGATCTTCATGGGCGGCGAGTTCGGCCAGTGGCACGAATGGGACCACGACGGCGCGCTCGACTGGGCCGCGCTGGCGCACCCGGCGCATGCCGGGCTGCAGCGGCTGGTGGCCGATCTCAACCGCGCCTACCGCGCGCATCCGGCGCTGCATCGCGGCGACCATCGCCACGATGGCTTCGACTGGAGCGTCGGCGACGACCATCGCAACAGTGCCTTTGCGTTCGTGCGCCACGACCCGCAGGGCGGCGCGCCGCCGGTGCTGGCGGTCAGCAACTTCACCCCGGTGCCGCGCCACGGCTACCGCGTCGGCGTGCCGCGCGCCGGGCGCTGGCGCGAGATCCTCAATACCGACAGCGGCCACTACGGTGGCGGCAATGCCGGCAACGGCGGCGGCCTGGCGACCGAACCGGTGCCGATGCACGGCCACGCGCAGTCGCTGCAGTTGACGCTGCCCGCGTTGACCACCCTGTACCTGCAGGCCGAGGCATGAGCGTGCCGGCCGGGCTGGCGCAGCCACGCTGGGGTGCGTGGCCGGTCGGCGACGGCGGCGTGCATTTCGCGCTGTGGGCGCCCTCGGCGCGCGAGGTGGCGCTGCTGCTGGACGATGGCCGGTCGCATCCGCTGGCACCGCAGGCCGACGGCTTCCATGCCGCGCTCGTGCGCTGCGCGCCCGGCACCCGCTATCGCTTCCGCATCGACGGCGCCGAGCCGGTACCCGACCCGGCCTCGCGCTGGCAGCCGGAGGGCGTGCACGGCGCCAGCGCGGTGCTGCCGACCGACGGGCATGCCTGGACGTGCCAGGACTGGCGCGGCCGGCCCTGGCAGGAAGCGGTGATCTACGAACTGCACGTCGGCGCCTGCGGCGGCTATGCCGGCGTGCAGGCGCAGCTGCCCGCGCTGGCGGCGATGGGCATCACCGCGATCGAGCTGATGCCGCTGTCGAGCTTTCCCGGACGCCACAACTGGGGCTACGACGGCGTGCTGCCGTATGCGCCGAGCGCGGCCTACGGCACGCCGGACGAACTGAAGGCGCTGATCGACGCCGCGCATGCGCACGGGCTGATGGTGCTGCTGGACGTGGTCTACAACCACTTCGGCCCGGACGGCAACCATCTCGGCCAGTACGCGCCGGCGTTCTTCCGCGAGGATGCGCCCACGCCGTGGGGCGCGGCGATCGACTTCCGCCAGGACGCGGTGCGTCGCTACTTCATCGACAACGCGCGGATGTGGCTGCACGAGTACCGCTTCGACGGGCTGCGCCTGGACGCGGTGCACGCGATCGTGCCCAACGGCTTCCTCGACACCCTGCGCGAGGCGATCCAGGCCGGCACGCCACCGGACCGGCACGTCCACCTGGTGCTGGAGAACGAGGCCAACCAGGCCTCGCAGCTGGCGCGCGGCTACACCGCGCAGTGGAACGACGACTTCCACAACGCGCTGCACGTGCTGCTGACCGGCGAGCGCGAGGGCTACTACGCCGCCTTCGCCGACGATCCGTCCGCGCACCTGGCGCGGGTGCTCGGCGAGGGCTTCGCCTACCAGGGCCAGCCCGACCCGCGCGGTCACGTGCGCGGCGAACCGAGCGGCGCGCTGCCGCCGGACAAGTTCGTGGTGTTCGCGCAGAACCACGACCAGATCGGCAACCGCGCCAGGGGCGAGCGGTTGCGCGTGCTGGTCGGCGATGCGCGGCTGCGCGCGGCGCTGGTGTTGACCGCGCTGACCCCGATGATCCCGTTGTTCTTCATGGGCGAGCCGTGGGGCGCGCGCCAGCCGTTTCTGTTCTTCACCGATTTCCAGGCGCCGCTGGACGAGGCGGTGCGCGAAGGCCGCCGCCGCGAGTTCGCGCACTTCGCCGTGTTCGCCGACCCGGCCGCGCGCGCGGCGATCCCCGATCCGAACGCGGCTTCCACCTTCCAAGCCTCGGTCGCCTCGATCGCCGACGCCGGCACGCCCGAGGGCGCGGCCTGGACGGCCTGGTTCGAGGCGTTGCTGGCGGTGCGCCGGCGCTGGCTGGTGCCGGCGCTGGCGCAGGCCCGCGCGCTCGGCGCGCAGGTCCACGC
>JASGDF010000114.1:0-2931 GCA_047607345.1 Pseudomonas sp.
GACGGACGAGCAGGTCGCCGCGATCGAGCGCAGCGCCTGCCCGACCTGCGGCTCCTGCTCGGGCATGTTCACCGCCAACTCGATGAACTGCCTGACCGAGGCGCTGGGCCTGTCGCTGCCGGGCAACGGCACCGTGGTCGCCACCCATGCCGACCGCGAGCAGCTGTTCCTGAAGGCCGGACGCACCGCGGTCGAGCTGTGCCACCGCTGGTACGGCGGCGAGGACCCGAGCGCGCTGCCGCGCGGCATCGCCACCTTCGCCGCGTTCGAGAACGCGATGACCCTGGACATCGCGATGGGCGGCTCGACCAACACCATCCTGCACCTGCTCGCCGCCGCGCAGGAAGCCGAGGTGCCGTTCACAATGCGCGACATCGACCACCTGTCGCGACGCGTGCCGCAGCTGTGCAAGGTCGCCCCGAACACCCAGAAGTACCACATCGAGGACGTGCACCGCGCCGGCGGCATCATGGCGATCCTGGCCGAGCTGGCGCGCGGCGGCCTGCTCGACACCAACGTGCCCACCGTGCACGCGCGCACCCTGGGCGAGGCGCTGGCGCAGTGGGACGTGGCCGCAACATCCGACGAAGCCGTGCACACGTTCTACAAGGCCGGCCCGGCCGGCATCCCGACCCAGGTCGCCTTCAGCCAGGCCACCCGCTGGCCGGACCTGGACCTGGACCGCGCCGAGGGCTGCATCCGCAACGTCGAGCATGCGTTCTCGCAGGAAGGCGGGCTGGCGGTGCTGTACGGCAACATCGCCGTGGACGGCTGCGTGGTGAAGACCGCCGGCGTCGACGAATCGATCCACGTGTTCGAGGCCAGCGCCCGCGTCTACGAGAGCCAGGACGCCGCGGTGAAGGGCATCCTCGGCGACGAGGTCAAGGCCGGCGACATCGTGGTGATCCGCTACGAGGGCCCCAAGGGCGGACCCGGCATGCAGGAGATGCTGTACCCGACCTCGTACCTGAAGTCCAAAGGACTGGGCAAGAAGTGCGCGCTGCTGACCGACGGGCGCTTCTCCGGCGGCACCTCGGGCCTGTCGATCGGCCACGCCTCGCCCGAAGCCGCGGCTGGCGGCGCGATCGGCCTGGTACGCGACGGCGACCGCATCCTGATCGACATCCCGCAACGCGCGATCAACCTGCTGGTCTCCGACGCGGAACTGGCCACGCGCCGCGCCGAGCAGGACGCCAGGGGCTGGAAGCCGGCACAGCCGCGCACGCGCAAGGTCAGCACCGCGCTGAAGGCGTACGCGCTGCTGGCGACCAGTGCGGACAAGGGCGCGGTTCGGGACAAGGCGTTGCTGGACGGGTGAGGCGGGGCGTCTGGTCGCGGTAGTCAGGCCTGCAAAGATGCATGCGCCGCTTGTGTACATAAGAGCGGCTAACAAAATCCAGTCGTCGTCCCCGCGTAGGCGGGGACCCAGCGACTTGCGCTTGGGCTGCGGCAAGGCATGGGATCCCCGCCCGCCTACGCGGGGCCGGGGAATCGCAGATCCCAGAGGCGTTCGAGCCGCTCGCGGTAACAGCAATGCACCGCCGCTTTCGCGAGAACGATTGCGAAATCGCCCAGACAACAATGCGAACGCGAAATCCATCGGCGCGGACCTGTCCCGGATCAGGCTTCCTTGTTCATCGAACCAACGACGGCAAGCCGGTCCAGCGGACTGGCCACTGCCGACGCCCCACGCCCCAGCACATGCGTATAGATCTGCGTGGTGGCCACGTCCTTGTGGCCCAGCAGTTCCTGTACCGTGCGGATGTCGTGCCCAGCCTCCAGCAGGTGCGTGGCGAACGAATGGCGCAACGTATGGCAGGTGGCCGGCTTGAGGATCCCGGCATGCCGCCTTGCCGCCTTCACTGCTCGCTGGAGTACTTCCTCGGCCACGTGATGCCTGCCGATCCGCCCGCTGCGCGGATCAGTGGACAGGCGCGCGGCAGGGAACAGGTATTGCCACCCGGACTCGGCAGCGGCATTCGGATACTTGCGAGCCAAGGCATTGGGCAGGAATACCCTGCCCCCGCCTTCGGCCAGATCGGCCTCATGCAAAAGCAACGTCCGCTGTCGCTGCCGTTGCAGCTCACCACGCAAGCTGGCGGGCAGCGGCACGCGCCGGTCCTTGCCGCCCTTGCCGTCACGCACCACGATCTCCCCGCGCGCGAAGTCCACGTCCTTGACCCGCAGGCGCAGGCACTCCAGCAGGCGCATCCCGCTTCCATAGAGCAGGCTCGCCATCAGCCAGCAGGGCCCTTCCAGCGCCACGAGCAGGCGGCCCACTTCCTGCTGTGAAAGCACCACCGGGATCTTTCGTGGCCGCTTGGCGCGCACGACATTCTCCATCCACGGCAACTCGACGCCCAGCACCTCCCGGTAGAGGAACAGCAAGGCCGCCAGCGCCTGGTTCTGGGTACCCGCCGAGACCTGGCCCCGGGTGGCCAGCGACGTCAGGAACGCCTCGACCTCCGCCTGCCCCATGTCGCGCGGATGGCGCTTCCCGTTGGCCAGGACGAACCGGCGAATCCACCCGACATAGGCCTGCTCGGTACGCAGGCTGTAGTGGCGGAATCGCAGCCGATCGCGCACCTGATCCAGCAATCGCGGGGATCCTTGCCCCGTTACGCCCCTACCCACACGGGTGTAACTCATACGCCGGCCTCCTTGTCGGATAACGCAGGCAGCTTCGGGCCTCCACGAGACACGAACCATCCGGCAAGACCATGATCCGGCGTGGGATTTTTCCTATTGGCTGCCGATGGGCGATGCGGGATACTCGGTGCATGGCCGCGTTTGGGCGGTCCAATAGGCGTTAGGCGCTACCAAGCATCAGGGGGTCGAAGCATGCAGCTATCTCATGTACTGATCGGAATCGTTGCCGGGACATTGCTCAGCGGCTGCTCCCAAGAGAACGCCGACCATAGCGAGGTGGTA
>JASGDF010000115.1:0-14339 GCA_047607345.1 Pseudomonas sp.
CCAGCACCAGCGCCGACTTGCGCCGGGCCGTCCAGCGCTTGATCTGTTCCTCGTCCATCACTTCGCTCATCGGTGTCTCCTCGTTCGAAAACTAACACCTGTGCAGGAATTCAGTGGGTCATTACACGCCTGCCCACCGCCGCCGCGTTCCAGCCGCCGATAGCCGATCGCCTCGCCCAGATGCGCGGTGGCGATGTCCTGGCTGCCGGCAAGGTCGGCGATCGTGCGCGCCACGCGCAGGATCCGGTGCATCGAGCGCGCCGACAGCTGCAATTGCTCGACCGCGCGTTCCAGCAGCAGCTGGTCGGACGGCGTCAGCCGGCAGTCGCGATCGGTCTGCGCCTGGTCGAGCCGGGCGTTCGCACGGCCCGCGCGCTGCAACTGGATTTCGCGCGCCTGACTGACACGCGCGCGCACGCTGGCGCTGTCTTCACTAGGCGGTGCGCCGCTGCGAAGTTCGTGAGGCGCCAGCCGTGGCACTTCCACGTGCAGGTCGATGCGTTCGAGCAGCGGGCCGGAGATGCGGCTGCGATAGCGCCGGATCGCCTCGGGGTTGCAGCGGCAGCGCCCGCTGGTGTCGCCAGCCCAGCCGCAGGGGCAGGGATTCATCGCCGCCACCAGTTGGAAGCGCGCCGGGAAATCGGTGCTGCGCGCGGCGCGCGAGATCGTCACGACGCCGGATTCGAGCGGTTCGCGCAGCACTTCCAGGGTTGCTCGGTTCCACTCGGGCAGCTCGTCCAGGAACAGCACACCGTTGTGCGCGAGCGAGATTTCGCCCGGCCGCGGCTGGCTGCCGCCGCCGACCAGCGCGACCGCGCTGGCGGTGTGGTGGGGGCTGCGGTACGGACGCTGGCGCCAGCGGGCCAGGTCGATGCCGCGTCCGCTGACCGAGGCGATTGCGGCGGTCTCCAGGGCCTCGCTCTGCGCGATCGGCGGCAGCAGCCCAGGCAGGCGCGAGGCGAGCAGGGTCTTGCCGCAGCCGGGGCTGCCGAGCAGCAGCAGGTGGTGCGCGCCGGCCGCGGCGACTTCCAGCGCGCGGCGCGCCTGCGGCTGGCCGCGCACGTCGGCCAGGTCCGGTCCGCCCGGCGCCGGATCGAGGCTGGCCTGCGGCGATTGCGCGCGGGGCAGCACGCCGTGGCCGTTCAGCGCGGCACAGACCTCGAGCAGCGTACGCGCGACGTAGGCCTCGCCGTCGCTGGCGAGCGCGGCCTCGGCGCCGTTGCCGGCCGGTACCACCAGCTTGCGGCCTGTGGCTGCGGCGGCCAGCGCGGCCGGCAGCACGCCATCGACCGCGCGCAGTTCGCCGGTCAGCGCGAGCTCGCCGAGGAATTCGTAGCCGTCCAGCGCGGTCCGGTCGATCTGCCCGTTGGCGGCCAGGATGCCCAGCGCGATCGGCAGGTCGAAGCGTCCGCCGTCCTTGGGCAGGTCGGCGGGGGCGAGGTTGATGGTGATGCGGCGCGCGGGGTATTCGAACTGCGCGCACAGCAGGGCGGCGCGCACGCGTTCGCGCGACTCGCGCACCGCCGCTTCCGGCAGGCCGACCAGCTGGGTGGCCGGCAGCCCGCCGGCGAGGTGGACCTCGACCCGCACCGCCGGCGCATGCACGCCGGCCCGGGCACGGCTGTGCACCAGCGCCAGGCTCATGGCGGTGGGATCAGGCGGCGGGAGGGGTGTCGCCGGCGGCGCGCGCTTCCAGCGCGGCCACGCTCTGCTCCAGTGCGTCGAGCTTCTCGCGGGTGCGCAGCAGCACCGCGCGCTGTACCTCGAACTCCTCGCGGGTGACCAGGTCGAGCTTGGCCAGGCCGGCCTGCAGCGCGCCCTTGAACGTGGATTGCAGCTCCTCGCGCGACTGGCGCAGCCCCGGTGGCACCAGGTCGCTGAGGCGGCGGGCGAGTTCGTCGATGTGGTTGAGGTCGATCATCTGGGTTCTCCGGGGTCCTGCAGTGAGGCTACGGCGGCGGTGCCGCGCGGACCATCGGCAAGTCGTGCATCCGCGGGTAAGGATAATCCGATGCGTCCGGCATGATGAGACTTGCGCGGCGGCGCGTTATCCTGAACGAAGATCTGGCAGGGAGTTCTTCGATGAAAATGATCATGGCCATCGTCAAGCCGTTCAAGCTGGACGACGTGCGCGAGGCGCTGGCCGGCTGCGGCGTGGCCGGCATCACCGTGACCGAGGTCAAGGGTTTCGGCCGGCAGAAGGGCCACACCGAACTGTATCGCGGCGCCGAGTACGTGGTGGATTTCCTGCCGAAGGTGAAGATCGAGATCGCAGTGACCGAGGCGCAGGTGGAGGAGGTGGTCGAGGCCATCGTGCGCGCGGCCGGCACCGGCAAGATCGGCGACGGCAAAGTGTTCGTCTACGATCTCGCCAGCGTGGTGCGTATCCGCACCGGCGAGCTGGACGCCGATGCACTTTGAGGCGAGTCCCTCGCAGAAGCACGGCACATCCATGTGCCGGGATTAGAAGGGCGGTTGCCGATCAGACGCCGCTGCTCTTGATGTGCCGATAGACGCGCTTCCAGCCCGTGCGGATGCGGCCGACCCAGGCCGGCTCGGCGCTCAGCGCCGCTTCCTCGGTGGTTGGCATCACCCCGGCCAGGCGCAGGCGCATCTTCTGGAAATTGGCGACGTCGCTACGGCGCAGCTGGCGTGTGATCGGGTTGCGCCGCAGCCAGCGCGGCACCCGCATCGCCGAGGTGAAATCGATCAGCACCGGCACCCCGGCGCTGACCACGACGTTGGTGCCGTGCAGGTCGTTGTGGGTGATCCCGGCTGAATGCAGTTTGCGCAGCGCGGCCTGCAATTGCTGGAACACCTCCTGACCGACCATCTCGCTGGCGCTGAGGGTGTCGCCTGGGATGAATTCCATGCCCAGCGCCAATCCGCCGAGCGTGCCGAACAGGGTCGGGGCATGCCCCCAGCCGGCCAGTCGGCGCAGGCAATGGTGTTCATGGGCGGTTCTCTCCAGGAGACCCGGGGCCGGAGCGTGTCACGGCGGCAGGTCGGGGTGCGCTCCCGTGCGGGAGGCGCCTGGGGAATTTTAGAACTCGCCAGTCTTTAAATTGTGAATGTTAAAAACATGAAATGTTTTGCCTTTGGTGGCGAAGCTGGCGCGGGTCGCCGCTTCGCGCGCGTGCGAGGTCCGCGCATGGTGTCGCAACGTGCCAGGGGGCCGGTCTCCTGGGCCCCTGGCGGATGCATCACTCGCCCAGTGCCTGGGCGACGAACGGAGGCGCGATGCTGACCCCGGTGTGCAGGTGCGCGGTGTAGTAGAGCGTCTCGAACGGCTTGGCCTGCGCGTCGGCCTGGCGGAAGTCGAAGCCGAAACCGGCCTGCTTGCTGGCCAGGGTCACGCTCCACCAGCCGGTCGGGTAGCACGGCTGCGGGAACGGCAGGGTCTTGAACGCGGCGAAGCCGGCCTTGCCCATCTC
This sequence comes from Pseudomonas sp., assembly GCA_047607345.1. Lineage (GTDB taxonomy): Bacteria > Pseudomonadota > Gammaproteobacteria > Xanthomonadales > Xanthomonadaceae > Pseudomonas_S. Next base: position 3,435 of record JASGDF010000115.1, read on the forward strand.
CGCGCGCATGTCGCGGATCAGGTCCAGCAGTGCCAGCGGCGACTCGGACTGCTGCACCAGCAGGCCGTCGTCCTTCAGGGCGCGGAAGCAGCTCTCGAAGAACGCCTGGTTGAACAGGCCCTCGGCCGGGCCGACCGGGTCGGTCGAGTCCACGATCACCACGTCCACGCTGCCGGGCTCGAGGTTCTTCATGTAGGCCACGCCATCGTCGAACAGCAGCTCGGCACGCGCATCGCCGTTGGACGCGCACAGCTCCGGGAAGTACTTCTCCGACATCCGCGTGACCTGCTCGTCGATGTCGCACTGGGTGGCGCTCTCCACGCCGGGGTGCTTGAGTACCTCGCGCAGGGTGCCGCAGTCACCGCCGCCGATGATGACCACGCGCTTCGGCGCCGGATGGGTGAACAGCACCGGGTGGCTGATCATCTCGTGGTAGAAGAAGTTGTCCTTGCTGGTCAGCATCATCGCCCCGTCGATGACCATCAGCTTGCCCCAGTCGGTGCTGTCGTAGATCTCGATCTTCTGGAACGGCGACTGCACCTCGTCCAGCTTGCCGGTGATGCGGAAGCCAATCGCCGAGCCGGTCGGCTGGAAGTGTTCGATGTACCAGTTGTCGTTGCTGCTCATGGCCGATGATCCTTGGAGGAAATAGGGTGCGCACCTTCTCCCCCTGGGAGAAGGTGCGCCGAAGGGGCGGATGAGGGCAGGGCGAAGCCTCGTGCAGCCAGATATCGCAGGACTGCGCCCCGTACCCTCCCCCAGCCCCTCTCCGGGCGGGAGAGGGGCTGGTAAAAGCGGCCGCGGATTGTAACGGACCCCCGCCGGCACAGGCGTTAGAATGCACGCCCTTTTTGACAGTCAGAGCCGCCTCGATGAGCGACTGGTCCGCTGACCACGCCCGCAAGACCTATTCGATTCCGCATTGGGCCGACGGGTATTTCGACGTGAACGAGGCTGGGCATGTCGTGGTCCGCCCGACCGGCGGCGACGGTCCGGCGGTGTCGCTGCCGGAGCTGGTCGACAGCGCGCGCGCGGCCGGTGCCAAGCTGCCGCTGCTGGTGCGCTTCCCGGACATCCTCGGCCAGCGCCTGGGCAAGCTGCAGGCCGCCTTCGCCCAGGCCCAGGCCGACTGGGACTATGCCGGCGGCTACACTGCGGTCTACCCGATCAAGGTCAACCAGCACCGCGGCGTGGCCGGCACCCTGGCCGGCCACCACGGCGAGGGCTTCGGCCTGGAGGCCGGCAGCAAGCCGGAGCTGATGGCGGTGCTGGCGCTGTCGCGCCCGGGCGGACTGATCGTCTGCAACGGCTACAAGGACCGCGAGTACATCCGGCTGGCGCTGATCGGGCGCAAACTCGGCCTGCAGACCTTCATCGTGATCGAGAAGCCCTCCGAGCTGAAGCTGGTGCTGGAGGAGGCGCGCGCGCTGGACGTGCTGCCCGGCCTGGGCGTGCGCATGCGCCTGGCCTCGCTGGGCGCCGGCAAGTGGCAGAACAGCGGCGGCGACAAGGCCAAGTTCGGGCTGTCGCCGCGCCAGGTGCTGGACCTGTGGAAGACGCTGCGCGACACCGAGTACGCGGCGTGCCTGAACCTGCTGCACTTCCACATGGGCTCGCAGATCTCCAACGTGCGCGACATCGCCAACGGCATGCGCGAGGCGACCCGTTATTTCGTGGAGCTGTCGCGGCTGGGCGCGCAGATCAGCCACGTCGACGTCGGCGGCGGCCTGGGCATCGACTACGAGGGCACCCGCTCGCGCAGCTATTGCTCGATCAACTACGGTCTGCATGCCTACGCCAGCAACATCGTGCAGCCGCTGGCCAGCGCCTGCGAGGAGCACGGGCTGGCGCCGCCGCGGATCGTCACCGAGTGCGGGCGCGCGATGACCGCGCACCACGCGGTGCTGATCGCCAACGTCTCGGAAGTGGAGCAGGCGCCGGAAGGGCGCGTGCCCGACGCGCACGCCGACGAGCCGGCCGCGATCCGCCACCTGCGCGAGATCCACGACGAACTGGACGTGCGCCCGGCGGTCGAGCTGTTCCAGGAGGCGCAGCATTTCCATGCCGAGGGCCTGAGCGCCTATGCGCTGGGCCAGATCGACCTGGTCCATCGCGCCCGCATCGACGACCTGTTCTACGCGATCGCGCACGGCGTGCGCGCGCGCCTGAGCCACGAGGAAAAAAGCCACCGCCCGCTGCTGGACGAGCTCAACGAACGACTGGTCGACAAGTACTTCGTCAACTTCTCGGTGTTCGAGTCGATCCCGGACGTGTGGGCGATCGACCAGGTGTTCCCGATCGTGCCGATCGAGCGCCTGGACGAGGTCCCGGACCGCCGCGGCGTGGTCTGCGACATGACCTGCGACTCCGACGGCATGGTCAAGACCTACGTCGAGAACGAGAGCCTGGATTCCTCGCTGCCGCTGCATGCGCTGCGGCACGGCGAGAGCTACCGGATCGGCTTCTTCCTGGTCGGCGCCTACCAGGAGATACTCGGCGACATCCACAACCTGTTCGGCGACACCGACGCGGTGGAGGTCACGGTCGAAGGCGGCGGCTACCGTATCTCCCAGCAGCGCCGTGGCGACACCACCGACGTGATGCTCGACTACGTCGGCTACCGGCTCGACGCGCTGCGCGCCGCCTACGCCGAGCGCGTGGCCGCCGCGCAGCTGCCGGCCCCGCGCGCGCAGGAGATCGCCGCCGCGCTGGAGGCCGGCCTGACCGGCTACACCTACCTGTCGGACGAGCCGCTGGGCTGACGGTCGGCCGCCGCCGCCGTCCGGCGCATCCCGTGCACGGCCTGTCGCACGGGGCCGGCGAACCGATGGCGTCGCGGGCGGAGGCATGCGCAAATGCGCTTCCTCCCGGATTTCCGTGAACGCCCATGTCGCTCGGCCTCAAGGCACTGGTGCTGCCGCTCTGCATCGGCTTCGGCCTCGTCCCGCCCGGGCCGGCCTGGGCGGGACGTGACGACGAGCGGGACGTGGCCGCGATCCGCAAGGTCGTCGAACTGTTCCGGACCTCGCTCATCGACAAGGACCGGGCGACATTCCTGGGCCTGTTCGTTTCCGAGGACCCGCGCGAGGTGACCTGGCGGTTCGTGATCGACGATGCGCAGCGGGCACGCGCGCTGGCGACGAAGCCGGGTACGCGAAAGGCCGGGTACAGCCCGGGCTTCAACCATGTCAGCTTCATCGACCGCATCGTGTCGCGCGACGAGTCCAGCAAGGAACGGTTTTCGGATGTCGATATCGACACGGACGGCGAAGTGGCATCGGCCCGCTTCGACTACGTCTTTCTGGTGGCGGGCAGGCCGATGAACCGGGGCCGGGAGATGTGGCAGCTGCTGCGCACGGAGGACGGCTGGAAGATCGTTTCGGTGGTCTGGTCGATCCGCGACCCGCGTGCGCCATGAAGATCGCCGGAGCCGAGCACGGTGCCCGCAGCAGCCTGCCGCTGCCGCCGTGGCACATGTCGCTGGCGGCGTCCCTGCCGATCGGCCTGTGCCTGCTGGTGATGGCGCTGCCGGCCGTTGGTCATGGCCACGCGCTGGCCTATCGCACGCTGTACCTGCTGGCCAATGCGCTGTGGGTGCCGGTGCTGATCGTGCTGCAGCGCTGGATGTGGCGTGAGGCGTGGTCGCCGTGGCGGGCGGTGCCGCTGCTGCTGGCTGCGACCTATGCCATGTCGCTGGTCAACAATGCACTGGGATTCACCCTAACGGCGGTGATGGAGTGGGACGCGGCGCGGCCGTTCCACTGGCGGCGGCTGTTCACCGGCCTGGACGATTGCTGGCTGGCGCTGATCGCCTTCTGCGCCGCGCACGCGCTGGCCGGGCACTACCACGCGCTGAAGGAGGAGCAGCGCCGCCATCGCGACGCCGAACTGGCCGCGCGCGAGGCCGAGCTACGCGCGCTGCGCTACCAGCTGCATCCGCACTTCCTGTTCAATGCGCTCAACGGCGTGTCGGCGCTGGTTTCCGAGGGCAGGCGCGAGGACGCGAAGGCGATGATCGCGCAACTGGGCACGTTCCTGCGATCGACACTGGACGGGCAGGCGCACGAGGTTCCGCTGGCGGAGGAACTGGCCCTGACCGAGACCTACCTGGCCATCGAACAGGCGAGGCTGGGCGAGCGCCTGCGCGTACGGTGGCATGTCGGACCGGACGTACTGGGTGTGGAGGTGCCGACGCTGCTGCTGCAGCCGCTGGTGGAGAATGCGATCCGCCATGGCATCGCCCGGCGCAGGGCACCCGGAAGCATCGACATCCATATCGGTACGCACGACGCCCGCCTGTGCCTGCGGGTGCGCAACGACGGCGCGGACATGGCGGCGGCGGACGCCACGCACGGCGGTGCATTCGGGCAGTCGAACCTGCGCGAGCGGCTGGCGCGGCTCTATCCGGGGCGTCACCGTTTCTGTGCGGCGCCGCTGGCGTCCGGCGGCTACGAGGTGACGGTCGAGATCCCGCTGCGCGGGGCGGCCGCGTGATCCGCGTGGTCGTGGTCGATGACGAGCCGCTGGCGCGCAGCGGCGTGATCGCGCGGCTGTCGGGTTGCGCTGACGTGGAGGTCGTCGGGCAGTATGCCGATGGCCATTCGGCGATGGACGCCATCGCGCGCCTGCAACCGGATCTGGTCGTGCTGGACGTGCAGATGCCGGGCATGGACGGCATCGGTGTGCTGCGCGGCCTGCCGCCGGAGCAACGGCCGCTGGCGATCCTGCTGACCGCCCACGCATCCTTTGCCGTCGCCGCCTTCGAACTGGACGTGGTCGACTACCTGCTCAAGCCCCTGGACGACGAACGCTTCGATGAAGCAATGAATCGTGCGCGGCGGCGCCTGTGTGGAGGCACGGACGCGGTGCCGGCGGCGGACGCGCGTCCGATCCTGCCGCTCCGCTTCGAGGTCCGAGTAGGGCGGCGTACCGTTTTCGTCCCGGTCGAAGAGGTGGAGTACTTGCAGGCCGACGGCGACTACGTTCTCCTGCATGCTGGGGGCAGCCGGCACCTGATCCGTGACTCGTTGCAGCGGCTGCACGAGCGGCTGGATGCAGAGCGCTTCCTGCGCGTGCATCGCTCCACCATCGTCCGGCTCGACCGGATCGCGGAGATGCAGCCGCTGTCCAATCGCGACGCGTTGCTGCGCCTGCATGACGGCACGCTGCTGCGCGCCAGCCGGACCTACGTCGATGCGTTGCGTGCGCGCTTGCGTGGGAGCTGATGAACACGTGAAGCGCCTCCCCGGCCTCGACCTGCTGCGCGCCCTCGCCATCGTCTGGGTGATGCTGTTCCACACCTACCTGATCGGCGGCCTCGGCCCGTACTGGGGGTGGCTGGAGCGGTACGGCTGGATGGGCGTGGACCTGTTCTTCGCGCTCAGCGGCTTGCTGATCGGCCGCCAGGTGCTGGCGCCGCTGGCGCGCGGGGAGCGGCTGGACTTCGGCGACTTCTACCTGCGCCGCGCGCTGCGCATCCTGCCCGCGCTCTGGGTGGTGCTGGCGCTGTACCTGGCGTTCCCGGCGCTGCGCGAGCGGCCCGGCCTGGAGCCGTGGTGGAAGTTCGCGCTGTTCGTGTTCAACGTCACGGCCGACTATCGCAACCCGGCGTTTTCGCAGGTCTGGTCGCTGTGCGTGGAGGAGCACTTCTACCTGCTGTTCCCCGCGCTGGCGGTGCTACTGGTGCCACGGCTGCGCAGCCGCGGCTTCCTCGGTCTGTGCATCGTGCTGGTGGTGGCCGGTGTGGTGCTGCGGGCCGGCATCTGGATGGCCGATACGCAGGCGCAACAGCTCGGCGCGCCCGAGCGCAACTGGTTCGTCGAGGACCTCTACTACCCGACCTGGAGCCGGCTGGACGGCCTGCTCGGCGGGGTGATGCTGGCCGCGCTCCAGGTATTCCGTCCCGATGCGTGGCGGCGCTGGCAGCGGCGTGCCGATGCGGTGCTGGTCGCCGGCCTGACGCTGGTCGGGCTGGCGATGTGGCTGTTCCGCGAACGCACCGGCCTGATCGGCAACGCGGTCGGCTGGCCGGTGCTGTCTGCGGGGATGGTGATGCTGGTGTTCGCTGGCGCGGAGCGCAACAGCCTCATCGGCCGCTGGCGCGTGCCCTGTGCCGGCTGGCTCGCGCTGGCCAGTTACAGCCTGTACCTGACCCACAAGATCGCCTTCGGCCTGGTCGATCGCGGTTTCGGCCAGGCGCTGGAAGGGCACGCGTGGCTCGCGGTTGCTGCCTACGCCGGTGCGAGCCTGTTCGCTGGAGCTTTGCTTCACTACGCGGTGGAGCAGCCGGGCCTGCGGCTGCGCGCACGCTGGCAGCGCCTGCGCTCGGGCCTGCGTGGAGGCGTCGGCCGGGCGGGCCTGGTCGAACGGAGCGATGCGGCCGAGCAGGGCAGTCGTGCTTGAGGGCGGCGGGAGGAATCGGAAGACACGCGGATTCCGGCTGCCAAGATATGTTATAAAATATCAAAAATGTAACGTGTAATGCCTATGTCTGCTCCCGTTGTCCCGTCCTCCCGCCTGGCTTCCATCGACCTGCTGCGCGGCAGCGTGATGCTGCTGATGCTGCTCGACCATGTGCGCGAGACGTTCTATCTGCACCAGCAGGTGTCCGATCCGATGGACGCCGCCACGGTGGCGCCGGCGCTGTACCTGAGCCGGATGCTGGCGCACCTGTGCGCGCCGGTGTTCGTGCTGCTGACCGGGCTGTCGGCCTGGCTGTACGGCCAGCGCCAGCCCGATCCACGCCGCGCCGCGGCCGCGTTCCTGGCCAAGCGCGGCCTGTTCCTGGTGCTGCTGGAGCTGACCCTGGTCAACTTCGCCTGGAACTTCGAGTTGCCGCCGCGCACGCTCTATCTGCAGGTGATCTGGGCGATCGGCCTGAGCATGCTGGCGCTGTCGGTGCTGCTGTGGCTGCCGCGTCCGGCGCTGGCGCTGCTCGGCGTGGTGCTGGTGGCCGGGCACAACCTGCTCGATGGGGTGCGCGTGCAGGGCGACGGTGCGTTGGCGGTGCTGTGGAAGGTGCTGCATCAGCGCGACTGGATCGTGCTGGCCGAAGGTCTGCGTGCGCGTACGTCATATCCGGTGCTGCCCTGGATCGGGGTGATCGCACTCGGGTATGTACTGGGTCCGTGGTATGGCGGGCTGGCGCCGCAGGCGCGCCAGCGCCGGCTGCTCGGTGCCGGGGCGGCGGCGCTGGCGGCATTCGCGCTGCTGCGCGCCTGGAATGGCTACGGCGACCACCCCTGGAGCGCCTTGGCCGACCCGCTGCGCAGCGCGATGGGCTTCTTCAACGTGACCAAGTACCCGCCGTCGCTGCTGTTCCTGCTGTTGACGCTCGGCATCGCGCTGCTGTTGCTGCGCGCGTTCGAGTGGCCGCCGCTGCAGCGCCAGCGCTGGCTCGCGCTGTTCGGTGCCGCGCCGATGTTCTTCTACCTGCTGCACCTGTACGTGCTGCGGCTGCTGCAATCCGGCGCGCGGGCGCTGTGGGGCGCCAACCATGGCGACAGCTATGGCTTCGACGGTATCCCCGCGCTGTGGCTGTGCACGCTGCTGCTGGCGCTCGCGCTGTACTGGCCGGTGCGCGCGTTCGCCCAGCTCAAGGCACGCCGCCGCGACCTGGCCTGGCTGCGCTATCTGTAGCGGGTCGCGGCCGGCTCCCTGTTCATGGGGCGCCCCGGCCGTGTGGCGGCGGCGCGCCTACAGGCAGAACTGAACGATGGCCCGCGCGACCGCCTGCGGCGCTTCACGCTGCGGGAAATGGCCGACGCCATCGAGCAGTTGCCGCTGGTAGCGTCCGCCGAAGAACGCCTCGCGCCCGCTGGAGCTGTCGGGGTGGTTGCAGGTATCGGCCTGGCCATGCAGCACCAGGGTCGGCACCGCGAGGACCGGCGCGGGGTCCAGGTGGGCTTCGTCCTGCGCATAGGCCGGGTCGCCCTCGGCCAGGCCCCAGCGGTGGCGATAGGAGTGCAGCACGATCTCCGCCCAGTCCTCGCCGTGGAAGGCTTGCGCGGCCTCGTCGAAATCGGCCGGGTCGTACCAGCCAGGCGGGCTCCAGGTATCCCACATCATGCGCGCGAGGGCTTCGCGCTCGGCGTGCACGACGCGGGCGCCGCGCGCTGTCGCCATGTACCAGTGGTACCAGTAGTTGCGCGCCTGCGGCAGTGACAGCGGCTGGTCCGGCGCGTTGGTGCCGTAGCCGACCGACAGCATCACTAGGTGCGAGGCCACGCCGTCGCGCAGGCCGCAGGCGTTGGCTGCTGCGCGTGCGCCCCAGTCATGGCCGATCAGCACAGGCCGCGCCAGCCCCAGTGCGTCGATGAAGTCCAGCAGGTCGCGGCCCAGCGCGGACAGCTGGCCGCTGCGCGGGGTGCTCGCATGGCGGAAGTGGGTTGGCGCGAAGCCGCGCAGCGCCGGCGCCAGCACCCGATAACCGGCATCGGCAAGCCGGGGCGCGACCGCCTTCCAGCACTGCGGGCTGTCGGGCCAGCCGTGCAGCACGATGGCGGTGCGCTCGCCGCGCGCATTCCATTCGAGGTAGCCGATCTGGAGCCGTTCGGTCGAGACGTGGTGGTAGTCGCTCAAGTGGGCATCCTGCGGTATCGGGGGTAACGCAGCGTAGCGCTACGATGTCGCTGCATTGGCAAACAATCGCCAGCCATTGGTGACATTTCGTGTTCAATGATTCCATGCCGCCTCCGCCCGCCGCCGATGGCCCGCCACTGGACACGCTGCTGTTGCGCAGCTTCCTTGAAGTCGTGGACAGCGGAAGCTTCGCTGCCGCCGCCGAACGGCTGGCGCTGATGCGCTCGGCGATCAGCGGCCACGTCAAGCGGCTGGAACAGTCCACCGGCAGCCGCCTGCTGGCGCGTACGACGCGGCGGCTGGCGCTGACCCAGGCGGGCGAAACCCTGTACACCTATGGCCGCAACATCCTCGATCTGGAACGTGAGGCGCGCGCCAGGCTGCGCGGCGCGCGGTTGCGCGGGCGGCTGCGGATCGGCGCGTCCGAGGACTTCGCCGCAGCCTGGCTGCCGCAGGTATTGCAACGCTTCCGCCAGTGGCACGCGGCTACGGCGATCGAACTGAAGGTCGGCATCACCGCCGAGTTGCTGCGCCAGCAGCAGCGAGGCCGCCTGGATCTGGTGTTCGGCAAGCAATGCAGCCAAGTCGCGGATACTGGCGTGCTGCTGTGGGAAGAACCGCTGGTCTGGGCCTATGCCGTGGACCTGCCCTTGCCGGCGGACGGGCCGATGCCGCTGGCCCTGTTTCCCGAGCCGTGCGTGTACCGCGAGTCGGCCGTCGCGGCGCTTGCGCGCGGCGAGCGGCCGTGGCGCATCGTCTTCGAAAGCAGCAGCATGGCCGCCTGCCTGTCGGCGGCTCGCGCGGGCTTTGCCGTCACCGTCATCGCCGCCAGCCAGTGCCACGCAGGTCTGCGCGTGCTGGGCGCCGACGAGGGGTTGTGCGAGCTGCCCGCCGCGCGTTTCTGTGCCTTCCCCCGTGACGACAACCCGGCCAGCGCCGCGTTGATCGATGCGGCCCGCAGCGCTGGCCGGCTGCAGGATGGTTCGCTCCGACCGCGCTCTTGGGAGCGATGACGGCGCCGGCCGGCGCGACGGTCCGGCCAGGTGTCGGGCCTCACTCCGGCTTGCGCGCGACCTGGAAACCGGCGAACGACTGGTTCACCGGCATGATCTCCAGCCGGTTGATGTTGAGGTGCGGGGGCAGCGTGGCGACGTGGAAGATCTGCTCGGCGATGTCCTCGGCGGTCATCGGCTCGGCGCCCCGGTACAGCGCGTCGGAGGCCGCCTGGTTGCCGCCGGTGCGGACCAGGGTGAACTCGGTCTCGGCCATGCCCGGCTCGATGCTGGTCACGCGCACGCCGGTGCCGTGCAGGTCCGAGCGCAGGCCCAGCGAGAACTGCTTCACGAACGCCTTGGTGCCGCCGTAGACGTTGCCGCCCGGATACGGGTAGGTCGAGGCGGTCGAGCTGATGTTGATGATCGCGCCCTTGCGCGCGATCAGGGTCGGCAGCAGGCGGTGGGTCAGCGTCACCAGCGCGGTCACGTTGGTGTCGATCATCTGCCGCCACTGCGCCGGGTCGGACTGCTGTGCCGGCGCGGTGCCGAGCGCCAGGCCGGCGTTGTTGACCAGCACGTCGATGCCGGCGAACGCGTTGGGCAGGCCGGCGATCGCCGCGTCCAGCGCGCCGGCGTCGCGGATGTCGAACGCGGCGACGTGCACCTGCCCGGCGGGCAGCTCGGCGGCCAGCGCCTGCAGACGCTCGGCGCGGCGGCCGGTGGCGATGATGTTCCAGCCGGCGGCGGCGAAGCGGCGCGCGGCGGCGGCGCCGAAACCGGAGGTGGCGCCGGTGATCAGGACGGTCTTGGGCATCGCGGATTCCTTGTGGGAGAAACCTGCCGATTCTCTCACCATCGCGGGGCAGCGTTCTGGCAGATACAGGTAGGTTTCACTTCCGAAACGCTGACCGAAGAAGCAGCCCCCTTGAGTCAAGGGGGCGCGCCGACAGGCGCGGGGTTGTGGGTTTAACGGGCATGGGGCCCAAGGTTTGCTGGGCAAACCTTGGGGTAATTGCGCGAAGCGGAATTACTGCGCCTTGATCGCGATCGCCGGCAGGCCGGTGCCGGCAAGCTTCTGCTTGGCCTCGGCCAGTTCGCTGGCGGTGCCGTACGGTCCCATCCGCACGCGATAGACGGTCTTGCCGCCGATGTCGGCCGACTCCACGCGCGCGGCCAGGCCCAACATCGCCAGCTTAGCCTTGGTCGACTCGGCATCGCCGGAGGCGCCGAACGAGCCGGCTTGCAGGATGTAGCGCGCGTTGTCGGCCGGCGCGGCTGGGCTGGCCGGCGCTGTGGCGACCGTGGCCGGCGCGTTGCCGGCGGGCAGCGG
>JASGDF010000116.1:0-6413 GCA_047607345.1 Pseudomonas sp.
CGACGATCGCCGGGTGGCCGGCCGCGAACCAGGCGCGCAGGCGCGGTTCGGCGCCGGGGGTCAGGGCCTGCCAGCGCGCGTGTGCGGCCGGCCATACCAGCGTGTGGCGCGGCAAGACAGCCCCCTTGGCAGGAGCGGCTTCAGCCGCTACCACGAAAGCAGGCGCTGGGCGCGGGACGGACATGTCATGCCTCGCCGGCGGCCACGGCATCGGCGACCGCCTGCGCCAGCGTGCGACCGCCGCGCGCGGCACCGCGTGCGCTGCGCACGTCGCCCTGAACCGGCGCGGCCAGCGCGTCGAGCAGCGCCTGCGCCAGGTCACCCTGCCACAGCGACTCGACCGCGCCCATCGCGACGTAGCTGGCCACGCCCGGCGCGAACACCGGCGAGGCCTCGCTCAGGGCCTGCAGCTTCTCCAGCGGCTGCTTGGTCACCCGCGCCATCGCGCGCAGGTCCATCACCCGCACCTGTGCGTCGGCCAGCGCGTGGATGCGGTCGGCCATCAGCCCGAACGACAGGAAGCCGCCGCTGACCGCCTCGCCGTAGACCAGCGTGACCAGGCGCGCGCCACGCCGGCGCGCCAGGTCCAGGCACTTGGCGAGGTGGGCGAAGTAGCCGTTGATGCCGAGCAACTCGTCGCGGCGCGACAGGCGCTGGCCGGCGGTGTCGGCGAGCATCACGATCGGCCGCCGCGGATGCGTGCGCGTGCTGGCCAGTACCTGCGCGGCCAATGCCAGCGCGTGGTCGACGCCGACCTCGAGCCGGTCGGCGGTGCCGATCACGGTGACCTCGCCGGCACCGGTGCGCGCGGTGCCGGCGATCACGCCGTCGCGGACCGCGATGTCGTGGCCGTGCGGGAACAGGCGGTCGAGCAGGTCGTTCAATACCATGACGCCCTCCGTCCGGCGGTGGCGGCCAGGAAATCGGCGGTATCCAGCAGCGGCAGGCGCGCGGGATCGTCGATGCCCAGGCGATCCCAAACCTCGCTGCCGTCGCGGCAATCGCCGAACGCCTCAATGCGCTGCGCCAGGCGCGCGTGCTCGCCTTCGAGCGCGGCCAGCGACTGTTCTTCCGAGTCGGGCGGCCGCAGTTGGTCGAGCAGGTCGAGCGCGGCCTGCGCGAAGGCGTCGATGCGGTCGGCCACCAGCATCGCCGCCTCGCCGAGCAGGTAGCGGTGCTTGCCGCCGGTGACGCGCCAGACCAGCGCGCGGTCACGCGCGTCGAACTCCTCCACGCCGCGCACGGTCTCGATCACCTCCGGGCCGGACAGCGACAGCCGTCCTTCCTCGGACATCGCCACCGCGCTGCAGCAGCGCGCGACGATGCCCATGCCGCCGAACGCGCCGTTGCCGCTGCCGACCAGCGCCAGCACCGGGATGCCGGCGGCGCGCACGTCGAGGGTGGCGCGGATGATCTCGGAGATCGCGATCAGCCCGGCGTTGGCCTCGTGCAGGCGCACCCCGCCGGTGTCGAGCAGCAGCAGCACCGCCGCCGGGCGCGTGGCAATCGCGCGCCGCAGCAGGCCGACCAGCTTGGCGCCGTGCACCTCGCCGACGCCGCCGCCGAGAAACGCGCCCTGCTGCGCAGCGACCAACACCGGGCGTTCTTGCAAGCGGCCCTCGCCGACGACGATGCCGTCGTCGAACGCGCCGGGCTGGTCGAGCTGCGCGAGGTGCGGGCTGGCCAGGCGCCGGCGCGGGCCGGCGAACTCGCGGAAGCTGCCCGGGTCGAGCAGGCCGGCGATGCGCTCGCGGGCGTCGGCCTCGTAGAAGCTGCGCTGGGGGGCGGGGATGGTCATGTCGGTCTCCCGGTCGCGCGTACCCATTGACTCGGGGACCGCACGCTGGATCTGCGGCTCGTCATCCCCACGAAAGCGGGGATCCAGGGACGCTTGCGCCGATCACGGCAACGTCCCTGGGTTCCCGCCTTCGCGGGAACGACGGTGGAATGGGGACGGCAGGGACACATGGCCTTCATGCCTGCGCCTCCCGCAGCGCTTCCACTGCCTGGTCCAGGCGCAGCCCGACCACCGCCGGGGTGGCGCCTACGTCGTTGATGCTGATGCGCACGTCGCGCAGCGGGTGGCGCGCGGCGAAGTCGTCGAGCACCGCCTGCCAGATCGCACCGAAGCCACGCGCGGCGGTGACGATCGCGACCTCCATCGCGCCGTCCAGCGGCACGACCTCGATCAGCACTTCCAGATTGCCGGAGGCGACCACGCCGACCAGCGCGTGGTCGTGCGCGGCAGCGACGGGCTCACGGCCCTCGAAGCGGTAGTTCAGGGTCTCCATCGGCGCGCCCTCACCAGTTGCGGAAACGTTGCGGCGGCGCGTACAGCCCGCCGGACCAGCGCACCAGGTCCTTGACCGTGCGTGCGGCGAGCAGGTCGCGGGTGGCCTCGCGGACACGGATACCGAGATCCTCCGGACGCCGGATCACGCTGCGGTCGCGCAGGTTCTCGACCATGCGCCGGTCGCGCGCCAGGCCGACCTGCGTGTAGCCGGCCACGCCGCGGATCGCCTGCTCGCGCTCCTCCGGGGTGCGGCACAGCAGCAGGTTGGCGATGCCTTCCTCGGTCAGCACGTGGCTGACGTCGTCGCCGTAAATCATCACCGGCGGCAGCGGCATGTCGGCGCGCTCGGCCAGTTCCCAGGCGTCCAGGCGCTCGACGAAGGCCGGCGCCATGTGCTCGCGGAAGGTCTCCACCATCTGCACCACCAGCTTGCGCCCGCGCGGGATCTCGCCGGGCCGCGCGGCCTCGCGCCCGGCCTTGAGCCAGGCCGCGCTGGCATGGCGGCGCCCGCGCGCGTCCGAGCCCATGTTGGGCGCGCCGCCGAAGCCGGCGATGCGGTCGCGGGTGGCGGTGGAACTGTTGCCCTGCAGGTCGATCTGCAGGGTGGACCCGATGAACATGTCGCAGGCGTACAGCCCGGCGGTCTGCGAGTAGGCGCGGTTGGAGCGCATCGAGCCGTCGGCACCGGTGAAGAACACGTCCGGCCGCGCGGCGATGTAGCGCTCCATGCCGAGCTCGGAGCCGAACGAATGCACGGACTCGACGAAGCCGCTCTCGATCGCCGGGATCAGCGCCGGATGCGGGTTCAGCGCCCAGTGCCGGCAGATCTTCCCCTTCAGCCCGAGCGCTTCGGCATAGGTCGGCAGCAGCAGCTCGATCGCGGCGGTGTCGAAGCCGATGCCGTGGTTGAGCCGGTCCACGCCGTACTCGGCGTAGATGCCCTTGATCGCCATCATCGCCATCAGCACCTGGATCTCGGAGATCTGCGCCGGGTCGCGGGTGAACAGCGGCTCGATGTAGTGCGGGCGCGGCGCCGGCACCACGAAGTCGACCCAGTCGGCGGGGATGTCGACGCGCGGCAGCGTGTCCACGATCTCGTTGACCTGGGCGATCACGATCCCACCCTTGAACGCGGTGGCCTCGACGATCACCGGGGTGTCCTCGGTGTTGGGGCCGGTATAGAGGTTGCCGTGGCGGTCGGCGGCCTGCGCGGCGATCAGCGCCACGCGCGGGGTCAGGTCGATGAAATAGCGGCCGAACAGCTCCAGATAGGTGTGGATCGCGCCGATCTCGATCGCGCCCTGTGCCACCAGCGATGCCAGCCGCGCGCCCTGCGGACCGGAGAACGAGAAGTCCAGGCGCTTGCCGATGCCGCGCTCGAACACGTCCAGGTGCGCCGGCAGCGACAGCACCGACTGCACCAGGTGCAGGCCGTGCACGCGCGCCGGATCGACCTGGGTCAGGCACTGGGCGAGGAAGTCGGCCTGCTTCTGGTTGTTGCCCTCCAGGCAGACCCGGTCGCCCGGCTCGATCAGCGCCTCCAGCAGCGCCACCGCGTCGGCGGCGGCGACACGGTGGCCACCGCGCGCCAGCGGCGCCGCCCGCTGCAAGCGCTTGCGGCGGCTCTCGGCCTGCTCGTCCCAGGTTCGGCTCATACCGCTCCCGACTCATCATCTCAACGTAATGACAAGATAATTATGAAATCGAAGCGCTGTCCAGCTGCACCGCAGCATCGTGCCGAAGCTGAACCGGACGTGCTCCAGCAGACGGGGCCACGATTGCCACGCACCCAACTTCGATATATCGTACCGAAATCAGAAACGACATATCGAAATGCCCCCCTCGAAATCCATTTCCGGCCTGTTCGACCCCGCGGCCGGCCGCGCCCGCGGTGCCCGCCCTCTGGCCCATGGCGACCTGCGCCTGCTGCTGCTGGCGCTGATCGAACAGCAACCACGGCATGGCTACGAATTGATCCGGTTGATTGCCGAGCTGTTCGCCGGCGTCTACACCCCCAGCCCCGGCGCGGTCTACCCGACCCTGGCACAGCTGGAGCAGCACGGCTGGATCGAGGCCGACCACGACCACGGCCGCAAGCGCTACGCGATCACCGATGCCGGCCGCATCCAGGCCGAGGCCGAGCGCGAAGCGATCCAGGCCGCGCTGGCGCGCACCCATCGCAGTGCGCGCGAGATCAGCAAGGCCAACCTGCCCCAGCCGGTGCGCGATGCGCTGCGCCGGATCAAGCGCGGCCTGATGGCCCGCCACGGCCACTGGGACGCGGCCGAGAGCGCGCGCGTGGCCGCGCTGCTCGAACGTGCCGCCGATGACCTGGACGCGTCCCCATCACCAGCCCTGGCGACAAGGCGCCGAGACTGAAATCCCTCCTGCACCAGCAAGCGCCAAACGCATTGCTCTTTCCGAACCACATTCCCCACAGGAAACCCACATGACGACCCACGAAAACCGAATGGTCCGCCACGAGATCCAGCGCCGCGAACTGACCGTACTGCGCAGCGAAGCAGTAACCCCGCAGATGCGCCGCATCGTGCTCGGCGGCGAGGCACTGCAAGGCTTCCACAGCGCCTCGCCGGACGACCACATCAAGCTGTTCTTCGCCAATGCCGAGGGCGCGGTGGTGGTCCCGACAATGACCCCGCAAGGCCCGCAGCTGCCCGCGGGCGTGACGCCCTCGCCGATGCGCGACTACACCCCGCGCCACCATGACGTCGAGGCCGGCGAGCTGTACATCGACTTCGTGCTGCACGGCCACGGCGTGGCCAGCAGCTGGGCAGAACACGCGCAGGCCGGCGACACGCTGATGGTCGCCGGCCCGCGCGGCTCGTTCGTGGTCGCCGACGACTACGACCAGTACGTGCTGATCGGCGATGAGACTGCATTGCCGGCGATCGGCCGCTGGCTGGAGGAGATGCACGAAAGCATGCGCGCGCGGGTGTTCGTCGAGATCGCCGACGCCGGCGAGCGCCAGCCGCTGCACAGCGCGGCCGACGTGCGCATCCACTGGCTGGAGCGCAACGGCGTGGACGCGGCGAGCAGCACGCTGCTGGAAGACGCCCTGCGCGACTTCGAACCAGACGATGGCGACACGTTCTACTGGATCGCCGCCGAATCCAGGCGCGCGCGGACGATGCGCAAGTTCGTCGAGGCCCACCTGGGGGTCGACCCGCACTGGATCCGCGCCACCGGCTACTGGAAGGCGGGCGCGGACGAGGAATAGGCCGCTCCATCGCTGGTTGTGGGAGGGACTTCAGTCCGCGCCGCATTGGAACTGACCAACCGCGGTGTTCGGCGCACCGCCGCGCGAAGGCTGTTATGTGGGAGGGACTTCAGTCCCGACAGGCTCTACCGGTAACGCGTCGGGACTGAAGTCCCTCCCACAGAGCCCCAAGACAAAGGCCCGCCGGATGGCGGGCCTTTGTCTTGCCACGAGGAAGCAGCGCGAACGCTTACTTCTTCTCCTCGGCCGCCGGGGCGCCGTCGGCCAGCGCGCCCTCGGTGGTGATGCTCAGCTGCACATCGTCACTGACGTTAGGCGCGAACTTGCCCACGCCGAAATCGCTGCGCTTGATCGTACCGACCGCGCTGAAGCCGATCGCCTGCTTCTTCAGCATCGGATGCTCGCCGGCGCCATTGAGCGTGACATGCAGGGTGACCGGCTTGCTCTGGTCCTTGATGGTCAGCTCGCCGGTCACATCGAACTGATTCGGGCCGGCGGCCTTGACCTCGGTGCTCTTGAACACGGCATTCGGGAACTTGGCCGCGTCGAAGAAGTCCGCGCCCTTCAGGTGCTCGTCCAGCTTCGACACGAAGCTGTCGAGCGCGGTGACGGGAAGCGTCACCTCGACACTGGACTTGGTCACATCGTCGGCATCGTAGACCAGCTTGCCCTCGCCGATGCCGAAGTGCGCGCTGGGCCGCGAGAAACCGAAGTGGCTCCACTGCGCCAGCACGTCGGTGTGGGTCGGGTCGAGCGTATAGGTGCCCGAGACGGCCTTGATCGGTTCGGCGGCCGGTCCGGGGGCACCCGGAGCACCCTGACCACCCGGAGCCGGAGCCCCCGGCGGCGGCGGCGGCGCGGCACCCTCGGCGGGGGCCTGGC
>JASGDF010000117.1:0-2983 GCA_047607345.1 Pseudomonas sp.
CCGACCACCAGCCGCGCGCGCAGGCGACGCTCGCCATCGGCGTCGGCGACGCGCACCCCGCGCAGTCCGTCGGCGACCGGCTCCAGGCCGATGCAGCGCGCCGGCCGGTAGCGGGTCAACCGCGGCAGTTCCGCCAGCCGCGCCTCCAGCGCCTCGCCGAAGTCGCGCGCCACCACCACCTGGCCGAAGCTGTCGCGGCCGTAGTCGGCCGCGTCCAGCCGGACCCGGCCGAAGTCGCCGGCACGGCTGACGTGGATGCGCCGGATCGGCCCGGTCGGCATACGCAGCTTCGCCATCACCCCGAGCGCGGTGAGCGCGTTGACGGTGGCCGCGGCGAAGCTGAGGTTGCGCTGGTCGAACACCGCCGGCAGCTGGCCCGGCGGCGCGGCCTCGACCAGGCCGACCTCGACGCCGATCCGGTCCAGGGCGATCGCCAGGCTGGCCCCGACCAGGCCGCCGCCGACGATCAGGACATCGTGGTGTGTGGGTTCCATGCCGCCATGATAAGCGCTCCGATCGCGAGCACCGATTTGCATCCCCGCCCGCTTCGGCGATGATCGGGGCATGGAAACACCCGGGCACACGGTCGGCCTGCCGCCGACGCTCAATCCACGGCAGGAGCAGATGGTGGCGCTGGTGCGCCAGCACGGCTACGCCGAGGTCGAGGGGCTGGCGAGCCGCTTCGCGGTGACCCCGCAGACCATCCGCCGCGACCTGGCGCTGCTGTGCGACGCCGGGCTGCTGCGCCGCTACCACGGCGGGGTCAGCCTGCCCTCCAGCGTGGAGAACGTCGCCCACGCCGCGCGCCAGGCGCTGCATGCGCCGGAGAAGCGGCGCATCGCCGCGATGCTGGCCCAGCACATCCCCGACCATGCCTCGCTGTTCATCAACCTCGGCACCACCAACGAGGCGGTCGCGCACGCGCTGATGCGCCATCGCGGGCTGCGCGTGATCACCAACAACCTCAACGTCGCGGTACTGATGAGCGGCAATCCCAGCTTCGAGGTGATCGTCGCCGGCGGCGTGGTGCGTGGCCACGACCAGGGCGTGACCGGCGAGGCGACGATCGAGCTGATCCGCCAGTTCAAGGTGGACTTCGGCGTGATCGGCATCTCCGGGATCGACCTGGACGGCACGCTGCTGGACTTCGACTACCAGGAAGTGCGGGTCGCGCAGGCGATCATCGAGCATTCGCGGCGGGTGCTGCTGGCCGCCGACCACAGCAAGATCGGCCGCAACGCGCTGGTGCGGCTGGGCCCGCTGGAGCAGGTCCAGGACTGGTTCACCGACCGCGCGCCGCCGCAGGAACTGCGGGCGCTGCTGGAGGCCGCCGGCACCCGGGTGCACGTCGCGCCGGCAGGCGCGTAGCGGGACGGTTCGTTCGAACATGATGGAGGCAGTGCCCGGCGCGCCTTCCACGCAGCCGCTCCCTGTAGGAGGGACTTCAGTCCCGATGGGGCCTGCCCGGAAAGCATCGGGACTGAAGTCCCTCCTACAGGGAACAGCAATGCGGAACCGGTAACAGGAATATTTCCCGCAATCCCGGCAGCCTCGAACAATGCTCCCGCCTTCACATGCGACAAACGGCCGCACCCTTATGTTCGTAATTGTTCGAATTAGATCTTATTTATTCATTAAATTTCGCCAGGCCGAGGAACCGCAATGACCGAGGAGACCTACGACCTGCTGGTGGTCGGCGGCGGCATCAACGGTGCGGGCATCGCCCGCGACGCTGCCGGGCGCGGCCTGTCGGTCTGCCTGTGCGAGCAGGACGACCTGGCCGCGCACACCTCCAGCGCCAGCACCAAGCTGATCCACGGCGGCCTGCGCTACCTGGAGCAGTACGAGTTCGCGCTGGTCGGCAAGGCGCTGGCCGAGCGCGAGGTGCTGCTGCGGCTGGCGCCGCACATCATCTGGCCGCTGCGTTTCCTGCTGCCGCACCAGCCGCACCTGCGCCCGGCGTGGATGATCCGCGCCGGGCTGTTCCTGTACGACAACCTGGGCCGTGGCCGGCGTACCCTGCCGCGCTCGCGGCGGCTGTCGCTGCGCGAGCACCCGGTGGGCCAGCCGCTGCAACCGTCCTTGCGCACCGGCTTCGTCTATTCCGATGCCTGGGTGCAGGACGCGCGCCTGGTGGTGCTCAACGCGATGGATGCCGCGCAGCGCGGGGCGCAGGTGCTCACCCGCACCCGCTGCACCGGCGCCCGTCGCGACGCATCGCACTGGCATGCGCAGCTGGAGGATGTGCAGGGCCGGCGCCGCACGCTGCGCGCACGCGCGCTGGTCAACGCCGCCGGCCCGTGGGCGGCGCGCTTCCTCGACCTGATCCCGTCGCTGCCACACACCCACAGCCTGCGTCTGGTCAAGGGCAGCCACATCGTGGTGCCCAGGCTGTTCGAGCACGACCATGCCTACATCTTCCAGCAGCCGGACCGGCGCATCGTGTTCGCGATCCCCTACGAGCACGACTTCACCCTGATCGGCACCACCGACGTCGACTACGACGCCGACCCGGCCGCACCGCGCATCGACGCGGCCGAGGTCGTCTACCTGTGCGACGCGGTCAACCTGTATTTCCGCCGGCAGATCGCCCCGCAGGACGTGGTGTGGAGCTACAGCGGCGTGCGCCCGCTGCTGGACGACGCCGAGGACAACGCCGCCGAGGTCACCCGCGACTACCAGCTGGACCTGGTCGGCGACGGTCCGCCGCTGCTCAACGTGTTCGGCGGCAAGCTGACCACCTACCGCAAGCTCGCCGAGGAGGCGGTGGACCGGCTCGGCGAGGCACTGGGCGCGCGCGCGCGCGCCTGGACCGCGCGCGGCGAGCCGCTGCCCGGCGGCGCCTTCGCGGTGGATGCCTATGGCGCGCAGGTGGCGAGCCTGAGGACGCGCTACCCCTTTCTGGAACCGCGCCATGCCGAACGGCTGGTGCGCTGCTACGGCACCGATGCGGCGGCACTTCTCGGGCCGGTGACGGGTCCGG
>JASGDF010000118.1:0-49075 GCA_047607345.1 Pseudomonas sp.
CGGCGCCAGCGCCGGCACCGAGGCCCCGGCACCACCGCCGCCGACCTCGCCACGGCCGATGCGCCAGCCACGCACGATCCCGGCCGCGGTCCACGCCATCGCCGCCAGCAGACCGAGATGGACGACGCAACCGAGGATCAGCATCAACAGCGGCGTCTGCTGCTGCGCCGCGGCGAGCGGGTCGCGCGCGATCAGCTCGATCGCCGGGCCGAGCACACGCAGCAGCGCGGCGCCCGACAGCGTCACCAGCATCGGCACCAGCGCGAACGCCAGCGCCATCCGCAACCAGCCCTCGCACAGCCCGCGCGTCGCGCGCAGCAGCCCGAGCGCGATGAACACCGGACCCAGCGCCAGCAGCGCGGCCAGCACCACCCGTGCCACCACCAACAGGCCCACGGTCGAGCACAGCAGCAGCAGCGCGCTCGACCAGACCACGCGCGAGGCCATCTTGAGACTCTTGTCGTCGCCGGCCTGCGCATCGAAGTCGCGCCCGAGCTCGACCAGCCCGGCGAACAGCCGGTCCAGCTGCGCGGCGAAGGCATGAGTGGCGCCGTGCTGGGCGCCGAGGAAGCCGGAGGCGATCTGGTCCGGGCCGCCGACCAACAGGCCGTAGACCACGGTCTGGTAGGCCGGCCACGCGGTGGCGAAGGTCAGCACCAGCACGAACGCGAACATCCGCGGCCCCAACGCGGTCAGGCGCAGGCGCCCGCCGATCAGGCCCAGCCCGAGCAGCGCGACCCAGATCACCAGCAGCGCCCGCAGCGCCAGCGCCAGCGCGCCGTCGTCGCCGAAGATGCGGCCGTAGCCCACGCGCACGACCGCTTCGAGCTGGCAATCGATCGCCGCCAGCGCCGCGGCCAGGCCGCCGCCGCCGTCGATCGGAATCGCCGGGCACTGGATCATGCCGCGTGCTCCTCCTGCGTTTCGGCGGCGACCTGCTCCGATGCAGGCCACGGCACGCCGGTCAGCGCCGGCCACCAACCCCGCGGCGCGTCGCCCAGCTCGGCGCGCAGCGCATCGAGCCGGCGCACGCTGGACTCGCGCCCGGACAGCACGGTCAGCAGTTCCGGCATCCCGGACAGGTCCAGCCGCGCGATCACGCTGTCCTGGCCGTGCTTGACCAGGAAACAATGCGCGCCCGCCGGCAGCGTGCGCACCAGCTCCAGCTCCTGCGCCGACAATCCGAAGCCCTCGCAATAGTCGCTTTCCCTCGCGCGCGGGTTGGGCATGAACAGCTGCGTGGCGGCCTGCTCGATCACCGCGCTGGCGACCCGGCTGTCGAGCGCGTCGCGCGCGCTCTGGGTGCCGAAGCCGACGATCGCGTTGCGCTTGCGCAGGGTCTTCATCCAGTCGCGGATGTGCGCGGCGAACACCTCGTCGTCCAGCGCCTTCCAGCCCTCGTCGATCACGATCATCGCCGGGTTGCCGTCGAGCCGCTCCTCGACCCGATGGAACAGGTACATCATCGCCGGGGTGCGCAGCACCGGCGTATCGAGCAGCTCGGTCATGTCGAAGCCGAGCACCGGCGCGGACACGTCCAGCCGGTCCCGGCCATGGTCGAACAGCCAGGCGTGCTCGCCCTGCCCATGCCACGGCGCCAGCCGCGCGGCCAGGTCGCCCGGCTGCGGGCGGCGGCGCCCGGCCAGCAGCTCGGCGAACCAGCGCAGCCGGCGGTATTCCGGCGCCTGGTCGAAGTTGGCATCGACCGCAGCGGCGACGATCGCCTCCTCGTCCACGTCCAACCGCTCGCCCGGCGCACACAGCAGCCGCGCCACCCACTGCCGCAGGAACGCGCGATTGCCCGGCGTGTCCGGCAACTGCAGCGGATTGAAGCCGGTGGCGCTGCCGGCGCGCAGCGTCGCGTAGCTCCCGCCGATCGCGCGCACGAAGATCTCCGCGCCGCGATCCTTGTCGAACAGCGCCAGCCGCGGTCGCCACTTCTGCGCCTGCGCGGCGAGGAAGTTCAGCACCACGGTCTTGCCCGAGCCGGACGGGCCGATCACGGTGAAGTTGCCGAGATCGCCGCGATGGAAATTGAAGAAATACGGCGTCGCCGCGGTGCTCTCCAGCACCGTCACCGCCTCGCCCCAATGGTTGCCCTCGGCCTGGCCGAGCGGGAAGCCATGCAGCGAGGCCAGTCCGGCGAACGCGGCGCTGGATACCAGCGCGGCGCGCGCGGCGTAGGCCTCGTTGCCGGGGAACTGCGCCCAGAACGCCGGCTCCAGATTGCTGTCCTCACGTACCACCACCGCGCCCAGATCAGCCAGCGCGGCGGCGCAGTCGGCCACCGCCGCGTCGAGCGCGTCCAGCGACGGCGCGCGCACCTGCAACTGCAGCCGATGCTCGCCGAACACCACGCGCCCGGCGGAAAGATCGTCCTTGGCCTGCACCAGGCCCTGACGCAGCGAGGCCGAGTCCTCGTCGGCCGAGCGCTGCCGGCGCAGCGCCAGCCCGATCCGCTCCTGGCCGAGCTGGCGTTCGACGAAGCCGAAGCTCTCGGCCAGCACCAGCTCGTACGGCAGCCGCAGCAATGCGTCGAACATGCCGGGCAATGCCTGCGCCGGGTATTCCTTCAACGCCAGCATCGCCGCGAAATCGCGCGCCGGCCCCGGACCGGCGCGCTCGATCGCCTCCAGGCCGAAGCTGATCCGGCGATACGGCAAGTGGTGGCCGAGGTCGCCGCCGGGCGGCGCCAGCATCGGCCGCAGCTCGCCGTTGTACAGCGCCGACAGCAACTCCAGCGGCTCGGAGCAGCGCCCGTGCGGGGTCTCGTAGTCGCCGAGCAGCCGCGCGCCGTAGGGCTGCAGCACCGCCAGCAGCGCGTCGCGCGCGGCATCGAGCTCGCGCAGCTCGCGCTGCAACTGCTGCCGCCGGCCCTGCTCGCCGACGCCATGGCGCAGGCCGCCGAGCAGCCGCTCGGCCCAACCGGTCTTGCCGCGCGTGGGCCGGCGCCGCAGGCTCAGGAACAGCTCGTTGACGAACAGCCGCCCGGCCCCGGTGCGCTCGCGCCAGCGCCGGTCGATCAACGCGCAGACCGGATCGTCGAAGCCCTCCTGCAACGCGACCGAGGCGCGCCGCCGCAGCACATGGTGGTGCAGCACCAGGCGCGAATCGGCGATCGCGCGCAATGCCGCCTCGCGCGCCTGCTGACGCAGCGCCAGCTCGTCGCCGTCGGCGGTCTCGAAGCCCAGTCCGGTCAGGTGCAGGCACTGCAGCAGCGAGCCATCGCGTAACTGCACGGTGTGCGCGTCCAGCAGGCGCGCGTACGGCAGGTGCTCGCCGGCACGTTGTTCGCGTGAGAACAGGCTCATGGCGGATAGCTGTTGCAGCGCCAGCGCCGCCACTGGCGCACGCGCGGGCAGCGGCTGGCGCGCGCGAACCACAGGTCGAACACGCGCGGCTCGCGCAGGCAGGCCAGGTAGCCGAACGCATGCACCAGCAGCGCGATGCCCAGCGCCCAGAACGAGCGGGTGACCAGGAATGCCTCGGTGGTCACCACGCCGTTGACGATGAAGAAACTGTAGGTCACCCCGGCGAACATCTGCGGCCGGGTCAGCGCGGGATGGATCGGCGCGGCGCCGGATCGGTCCATCGGCGCCTCAGCCCGCCGCCGAGCGGATGCCGGCCACGATCGTGGTCGCGCCGAACAGTACGAAGCAGCCCAGGATCACGGTCGCGCCGAAGCGCCAGTTGATACGGCCGGTCAGCATCATCAAGCCGACCACCGCCACCGCGATCACCGCCACCGCGGTGGCGACGTTGCCGAGCAGCGTGCCCTGGATCCAGTCCAGCGCGGACAGGATCGGAGCGGAACCGGCCGGGTCGCCGGACTGCGCGGCGAAGGCGGCGGGCGAAGCCAGCGCGGCGAGCGCGGCACCGGCACTGCGGATGTTGCGGACGTTCATGGGGTTCCTCCGTAAGTATCGATCGAGGCGCCATCGAGGCTGGCGCCGGCCAGGTGTTCCAGGTTCGCGGCGACGTAGGCGCGGGTCTCGCGGAACGGCGGCACCCCGCCATGTCGCTCCACCTGCGCCGGTCCGGCATTGTAGGCAGCCAGCGCGCGCTCCAGATCGCCGCCGAAGCGGTCCAGCTGCTGGCGCAGGTACGCGGCACCGCCGCGAATGTTCTGCTCGGGGTTCCACGGGTCGACGCCGAGTTCACGCGCGGTCTGCGGCATCAGCTGCATCAGCCCGATGGCGCCGGCCGGCGATACCGCCTTCGGATCGAAGCCGGACTCGGACCAGGCCAGCGTCCGCAGCAGCTCCGGGCTTAGCTCGTACTCGGCCGCCGCCGCCGCCAGCGCCCGGGCATAGGCAGCCGGCAGCGCGCCGACGCCGCTGGACCGGACCGGATCATCCCAGCCGCCACCGACGTGCCGCACATTGCCAGCCTCATCGATCTGCAACACCTGCGCCTGTGTCGCACCGCAACATACCAGCACCAATCCGGCAAGCAACGCAATTCGCCAAAAAACCGACGCGCGACCAGCGGATGAAACGGCGGGGATATGCAAGTCAGACGATGAACGCATGGCGATGGCTGCAATCAACGTTATCCGTGGAAAGACGGCGCCGGCATGGCGCCCGACGAGATACTCGCATGGGACGAGCGACAGTTTTTGCTGCCGGCCACAACATTCGGACAAACCCACACCATAGGCAATGGTCAATAAATTGGCGCCAGGAACAGGGGAACCGTGCAGTCGCACGCATTAATTTCAATCGCTACCACAAAGGCCGCCAATGAACGACCATCCCGAAGACCATCCCCATGGCTTGCAGTATGACCTGGAAACGCTGCTGCGCCGTCAGCAGGAACGACGGCGCGTACTGGGCTGGCTGACCGCCAGCGGCACCATGGCGCTGGTCGGGGCCGCCAACGCGGCCCGCATCACGAAGCCGGCGTCTTTGCCCGGTTCGAGCACCAGTAGTTCGAGTACCACCAGTACCACCAGCACTACCAGCAGCACCTGCATCGTCGATCCGACCGAAACCAGCGGCCCCTATCCGGCCGACGGCTCCAATACCGTCAACAGCAAGGTCGTCAACGTGCTGTCGGACAGCGGCATCGTCCGCAGCGACATCACCAGCAGCTTCGGCGACTACACCGGTACCGCCGAGGGCCTGCCACTGGAGATCGTGATCACCCTGGTCAACGTCAACGACAGCTGCGCGCCGCTGGAGGGCTACGCGATCTACCTGTGGCACTGCACCCGCGATGGCATCTATTCGCTGTACAGCACCGGCATCCAGGACCAGAACTACCTGCGCGGCGTGCAGGAGACCGACAGCAATGGCCAGATCACCTTCACCTCGATCTTCCCGGCCTGCTATTCCGGACGCTGGCCGCACATCCACTTCGAGGTCTACCCCAGCCTGGACACCGCGACCGTCTATTCCAACGCGGTGCTGACCTCGCAGATGGCGATGGACAGCGACATCGCCGACGCTGTCTATGCCAACGTCAGCGGCTATAGCGCCAGCGTCACCAACAAGGCCGCGATCACCCTGACCACCGACGCGGTGTTCGGCGACAACACCACCGCACAGATCGCCTGGATGACCCCGACCTTCAGCGGCAACACCACCGACGGCTACACCGCCACCATCACCGTCGGCGTCTCGGTCTGAGGCATCCCACAGTTCGGAAACACGCGAGCCGGGCATGCCCGGCTCGCATCGTTCGTAGCAAGGATGGCATGCTCTCGCGCGCACCCAAGATGGCATTTTTGCCATATGTCAGCACATTCAGACAAAACCCGGCGATCGCAAAATGTCAGAAAGCTGGCACCGCCGCGCATCGCGCGGCATCCACCAGCCACCGGGAGGCAGCTTAATGAGCGAACACGAATTGGAAGAGCATCACCACCATCTCGGCCTGCAGCACGACATGGAAGTGATGCTGCGGCGCATGCACGAGCGCCGCCGTGTGCTGGGCCTGATCGCCTCCGGCGGCACACTGCTGGCGCTGAGCGCCTGCGGGGGTGACGGTGGCGATTCCAGCGGCACCGGTTCCAGCACCTCCAGCACCAGCTCGTCGAGCAGTTCGTCGACCACGACCTCGACCACCACGACCACGGGCACCAGCGCCGACGGCGGCACCTGCATCGTCGACCCGACCGAGACCAGCGGCCCCTACCCGGCCGACGGTTCCAACAGCGTCAACAGCAAGGTCGTCAACGTGCTGTCGGACAGCGGCATCGTCCGCAGCGACATCACCAGCAGCTTCGGCGACTACACCGGTACCGCCGAGGGCCTGCCGCTGACGCTGGTGATCACCCTGGTCAACGTCAACGACAGCTGCGCGCCGCTGGAGGGCTACGCGATCTATCTGTGGCATTGCACCCGCGACGGCACCTATTCGCTTTACAGCAGCGCCATCCAGGACGAGAACTACCTGCGCGGCGTGCAGGAGACCGACAGCAGCGGCCAGATCACCTTCACCTCGATCTTTCCGGCCTGCTATTCCGGGCGCTGGCCGCACATCCACTTCGAGGTCTACCCCAGCCTGGAAACCGCGACCAGCTATTCCAACGCGGTGCTGACCTCGCAGATGGCGATGGACAGCGACGTCTGCGACGCCGTCTACGCCAGCGTCAGCGGCTATAGCGCCAGCGTCACCAACAAGGCCGCGGTCAGCCTGTCCAGCGACAACGTGTTCGGCGACAACACCTCCGACCAGATCGCCTGGATGACCCCGACCTTCAGCGGCAACACCACCGACGGCTACACCGCCACGATCACCGTCGGCATTTCGGTCTGATCCGCGCCGGCCGCGGCGGCACGCTCAGCGCTTCAGCGCCGCGGCATGATGGGCGATGTGCTCGCCGATGAAGCTGGCGATGAAGTAGTAGCTGTGGTCGTGGCCGGGTTGCATCCGCAGCGTCAGCGGGTAGCCGGCCGCGGCCGCCGCCTCGGCGAACAGCTGCGGACGCAGCTGGCCGTCGAGGAACTCGTCGGCGCCGCCCTGATCGATCAGCAGCGGCAGCCGCTCGCCCGCCGTCTTCACCAGCTCGCTGGCATCCCACGCCTTCCATGCCTGCCGGTCCTCGCCAAGGTAGGCCGAGAATGCTTTCTCGCCCCACGGCACCCGCGACGGCGCCACGATCGGCGAAAACGCCGACACGCTGCGGTAACGCCCCGGATTGCGCAGCGCCAGCACCAGCGCACCGTGTCCGCCCATCGAATGCCCGCTGATCGCGCGCGCCGCGCCGACCGGGAAATGCGCCTCCACCAGCGCCGGCAGTTCGTTGGCGACGTAGTCGTGCATGCGGTAGTGCGCGGCCCACGGCTGCTGCGTGGCATCGAGGTAGAAGCCGGCGCCCTGGCCCAGGTCGTAGCCGTCCGCATCGGCAACACCATCACCGCGCGGGCTGGTATCCGGCGCGACGATCACCACGCCATGCTCGGCGGCGTAGCGCTGCGCGCCGGCCTTGGTGATGAAGTTCTGCTCGGTGCAGGTCAGCCCGCTCAACCAGTACAGCACCGGCAGCCTGTCCTTCGCCGCCTGCGGCGGCAGATAGACCGCGAACCGCATCGTGCAGCCGAGCGTATCGGAGACGTGTTCGTAGACGTCCTGCCAGCCGCCGAAGCAGGCGCGATGTTCTATGCGTTGCATGGGATTCGGGATTCGGGATTCGGGATTGGGGATTGGGAAAAACGCGGGCCGGGAGCGGGTCGGGGAACAGCGGGTGCCCATCCCCGATCCCTTCGCTCAATAGTGCACCACCGAGCGGATCGACTTGCCCTCGTGCATCAGCTCGAAGGCCTCGTTGATCTGCTCCAGGCCCATCGTGTGGGTCACGAACGGGGCCAGCTCGATCTCGCCCTTCATCGCGTCCTCGACCATGCCCGGCAGCTGCGAGCGGCCCTTCACACCGCCGAACGCGGTGCCCTTCCAGGTTCGCCCGGTGACCAGCTGGAACGGGCGGGTGGAGATCTCCTGGCCGGCGCCGGCCACGCCGATCACCACCGACTGGCCCCAGCCGCGGTGCGCGCATTCCAGCGCCGCGCGCATCACGTTGACGTTGCCGATGCACTCGAACGAATGGTCCACGCCCCAACCGGTCATCTCCACGATCACCTGCTGGATCGGCTTGTCGAAGTCCTTCGGGTTGACGCAGTCGGTGGCGCCGAACTCGCGGGCCAGCTCGAACTTGGACGGGTTGGTGTCGACCGCGATGATGCGCCCGGCCTTGGCCTGGCGCGCGCCCTGGATCACCGCCAGGCCGATCCCGCCGAGGCCGAACACCGCCACGCTGTCGCCCGCCTGCACCTTGGCGGTGTTGTGCACCGCGCCGATCCCGGTGGTGACGCCACAGCCGAGCAGACAGACGTGCTCGGGATTCGCCTCCGGGTTGATCTTCGCCAGCGAGACCTCGGCGACCACGGTGTATTCGCTGAAGGTCGAACAGCCCATGTAGTGGTAGACCGGCTCGCCGTTGTAGGAGAAGCGCGAGGTGCCGTCGGGCATCACGCCCTTGCCCTGGGTCGCGCGCACCGCCACGCACAGGTTGGTCTTGCCGGAGGTACAGAACAGGCATTGCCCGCACTCGGCGGTGTACAGCGGGATCACATGGTCGCCAGGCTTCACCGAAGTGACGCCTTCGCCGACCTCGACCACGATGCCGGCACCCTCGTGCCCCAGCACCGCCGGGAACAATCCTTCCGGATCGTCCCCGGACAGGGTGAAGGCATCGGTGTGGCAAACGCCGGTATGGGTGATGCGGACCAGCACCTCGCCGGCCTTCGGCGGGGCGACATCGATCTCGACGATTTCCAGCGGCTTGCCGGGACCGAACGCGACGGCGGCTCGTGACTTCATGGACAGCGCTCCTGCGATGACGATGCGTGGAAGGCCGGCGCGGCGCCGGCGCGGATTCATTTCAGATAGGAACGGACCAGCCCGAGCAGCTCCTGCACCCGCTCGGCGCGGTGCGCGTCGGATCCGGCCGGCTGGGCGAAGTCCTCGCGGATGTGCGCTTCGAGCACCTCCGACATCAGCCCGTTGACCGCCCCGCGGATCGATGCGATCTGCTGCAACACCGGCCCGCAATCGGCACCGCCCTCCAGCGCGCGCTCGAGCGCATCGCACTGGCCACGGATCCGGCGAACACGCGTGAGCACGCGTTTCTTTTCTGCCGGCGAATGCGGCATGGCCCCTCCTGATACTGGGGGGCAGTATATAGAAGGCGAACAGAAAGAGAAGGCTGCCCCTGCCCGAGATCCCGCAGCGCGGCCCCGGCGACATCGCGACAAGTCCCATCCGATCCAGGGTGGCCAGGGCAGCCGATGCTTGAGACCGCGCGAGAACCGGACGACTCGTGCTACCTGCACTGGCAGCGCGTCAGTAGCTTCCATTGCCGGACCCGCCGCAAAAAAATCGCCAGCACCTGGGTGCTGGCGATCTTTCCGTGCGAACGAGCGCTGCCGGCCGGCGGCGTCGGATCAGGATGCAGCCGGCGTCGGCGGATGCTCGCCGGACGTCCGGCGCTTGAAGCCCTTGCCGCTCAAGCAGCTATCGAGCTTGCCGCGATCCAGCGCATCAAACGGCGGCCGGGCGGAAGCCGTCGGCTTGCCCCCCTGTTCCGTCGCATGAGGCTTAGCGCCCCGCTCAGGTGCCTGCGGCTTCTCGCCCGGCTCCGGCAGTTGCACGCCCTGTTCGGCCGCACAGGCCTTGAAGGCCGTGGCGAAGGCAGGATCGCGCAGCGGCGGCGGCAACTCCGGACCTCCCGGACCACCAGGACCACCAGGACCACCAGGACCTCCCGGACCACCAGGACCACCAGGACCACCAGGACCACCAGGACCACCAGGACCACCAAGATCTTCCGGACCATGACCCGGCCGACCAGGGCGGTGATGCTCACCCGGCGGCGGCCCGGCCGGAGGTTCGAAGCCCTTGGTCTTCAGGCAGGCATCCAGCTTCTCGCGATCCGGGCGCGCGCCCTGTTCGGCAGGCGGGTTCCGGCTTTCCTTGCCCGGCTCCGGCAACGCAATCCCCTGCTCCCGCGCGCACGCCTGCACGGCCTGCTGGAAGGCCGGATCGGGCCGGCCACCGGGCGGCGGCGGTCCGGCTTCCCGGCCCGGCGACGGTGGCGGCGGACCACCCGCTTCCGGCCCGAACCCGCAGGTCGTCGCGCATCCGCCCAGCACCATTCCCAGTGCCAGCACGCTCACCGAAGCAACCGGCCTGCGCAGCAATGCAATCTTCATCTTCAGCTTCTCCGTAGACATCTCGTGCGTCCTGACCGCTAAATCAACCATCGCCCGCACTCAGCGGAATCCTGGCGTTCTTCGGGCATGATCCGATCCTCCTTTGCCGCCGGTATGTCGTCCGACCCTGCTGCGATCACCCCGATCGGTAGCCGCGCCATAGCCCGGCACCGACGCGCCAGCTCTTGTCACAGATCGGCAAGCAGCGGTCTTCGCCAGCCGCACCAGGAGGATGAAACCGCGAGCCCTCCCCCCACCGGCGCGCACCACCCCGCACAGCTGGGCCGCGCCACGCCCACCTGCGCCGGAGGCAAGGGAAAAAGAGATCGAATGCGCCGCACAGAAACGATGGCGCGCACCGCGCGAGCGGGAGCCGCGCCGGCCAATCGTCAGCTTTTGGCGACTCCGGCCGACTGCACAGCCAATGCCTGCTCATCCCCCGCCATGTGCGGCATCACCGCCTGGCAGAAACGAGCCGAGAACGCTTGGTCATTGAGTACGAAGTGGGCGCGTGCATGCGCCGAGAGTTCGGCCAGTCGAGCCTCGGACAGCGCCAGCGCGCGCGCGACCGCATCCTCGATGCCGGCTGCGTCGACGTAGTAATAGGTGGCCAGCTGGCGGCGAACCGAATGGACCGGAGGAATCAGGATGCCGCGCTCGGCAGTGACCAACTCGTCCATCGGCTCGGCGGCGGTGGTCAGCGTCACCGCGCCCACGCTCATCGCCTCCATCAGGTAGTGGCCGAAACCCTCGGTCTCGGAGGGGCACAGGTGGAACTGGTGCGCGTTCTGCAACTCGCGCAACTGCGCGTCATCCAGGTATTCCAGCCGATGGTCGATGTTCGGCGCGCATACCCGCTCGCCAGCGGTACGCGGATTCTGCACCACCGTCAGCAGCGGCCACTCCGGGTGGCGGCGCCAGGCCTCCAGCACCACCCGGGTGCCCTTGGCCGAGCTGCGCCCGGCCAGGTGGAAGAACGCGCGGCGACGCTCCACCCCGGCATCGTGCCGGTCCTCGCTGGTGAAACCGATGAAGCGCGTGCGGCAACCCAGAGCACGAAAGATCCCCTCGGCGTGACGGGTCTTGCACAGCACCGCCTCGAACCGGGGCAGCAGCGGCAGCCACTTCGGCAGCAGCCATTCAGGATTGGGCACCAGCAGGTTCCGCGCCGCCAGCGGCAGGCAAGACGCGTAAACCCGCTCGGAAAAGATCTGCGCCGGCACCTTGCCGTGCGCCAGGCGCGAGGCCCACAGCCGACCGGTGCGAAAGCGGGTACGCATGCCGGTACTGCCGAAACCCACCTGCTCCACGCGCGCGCCGGTGCCGCGCAGGACATCGGCCATCAACGCCAGGTCACGGGTCAACCCGACGCCGTTGTCGCGGCTGATAAGCCTGATTTCGGGGGGAACCATGCGCGACTACCAACGTCTAATGAGATGGAGTCTACAGAATTGCACACTCCAATCGCAGGGGATTGCCTGACACATTGCAAATACTGGCACGAATTTGTCATATGTTGACAACCCCGCCCCGTATGATGCCGACTGCCTCAATGTAGCCTGCCCCTAGCAATTGCAGCCACCGGCGAGGTCACCGGATAACACGACTGGAACATATCCATGGACATGCAATCCTCAGTACTCGTCGTCGACGACGACCCCGATCTGCGCCGGCTCATCAGCGATTTCCTCGGTGAGCATGGCTACCACGTACAGGCGGCCGACAGCGTGCCGGAAATGCGCCGGCTGATGGCCCAGCGCCGCCCCGACCTGATCATCCTCGACGTGATGATGCCGGGCGAGGACGGCCTCAGTGCCGCCCGCTCCCTGGCCAGCGAGCGCGGCTCGCCTGCGGTGATCATGCTCAGTGCTCTGAGCGACGACACCGACCGCATCATCGGCCTGGAAGTCGGCGCCGACGACTACCTCAGCAAGCCGTGCAACCCGCGCGAACTGCTGGCGCGCGTGCGTGCCCTGCTGCGACGCAGCCAGGCCAACGCCGAGCTGGCCGAGACCCGCGGCAACGTCTACGAGTTCGCCGGCTGGCGGCTGGACCTGGTGCGGCGCGACCTGCGCGACCCGACCGGCGTGTTCATCAACCTCTCCGACGGCGAGTTCGCGCTGCTGCGCACCTTCGTCGAGCATCCGCAGCGCGTGCTCAGCCGCGACCAGCTGCTCGACTACTCGCGCGGTCGCGACACCGACGTCTACGACCGCGCCATCGACAGCCAGATCAGCCGCCTGCGCCGCAAGGTCAACGAGCGCGTGCATACCGAGCTGATCCGCACGGTCCGCAACGAGGGCTACATGCTACTGCCCGCTGTTACTCGCCTATGACCCTGCCGCGGCCGCGCCGGCGGCTGTCGATCTTTGCCCGCACCTTCGCGGTGCTTGCCGTTGCCCTGCTGCTGGCGCAGGGCGTCGGCCTCGGGCTGATCCTGATGCGTACGCCGATCTTCGATACTCCGGTGCACCCACCGGAGATCATCGCGTTGCTCAGTACGCAGGTGCCGGCGGCCAATGCCGACCTGCAGGTCAGCACCGTGGCCGCCGCGCCGGACGTGCCCGCCGGGAGCCATCGCGACCGCTTCGTCGAGGAACAGCTGGCGCGCTGGATGGACATCGACGTCGGACGCGTCCGCTTCTACCGCGAGGGCCAGCCGAGCACCGACGGGCCGCCGCCGCAGGGTTTCAGCCCGCGCGCGGACGGGCGATCGCCGGGCACGCCACCGGCCCGCGAGCAGTCCAGCACCAGCATGGTCGGCGACTTGCCGCCGCCGGCCCTGCCCGATGGCAACCGCCCCAGTCTGAAACCGCCCTTCAACGAGGACGGCACCCCGGCGGCGCCCCCACCCGGTGGCGGGGAGCCCGGCTTTGCGCCCGGCTCGCCAGAGCTGGATGGCTTCACCGCGGCGGTGCGCCAGCCCGATGGACGCTGGCGCGTCGTCACCGCGCCCGGCCAAAAGCTTTCCGGCGCGTTCAAGTTCCAGATGACGGTGTTGTTCTGCGGTGGCCTGCTGCTGATGCTGCCGGTGGCCTGGTGGTTCTCGCGCGCGCTGTCAGCGCCGATCCGGCGCTTCTCCCAGGCTGCCGATCAGCTCGGTCGCAACCCGAACGCCGCCCCGCTGGAGCGTAGCGGCCCGGCCGAACTGGTCCAGGCCGCCGACTCGTTCAACGCCATGCAGGCACGCCTGAACCGGATGGTCCACGAACGCACCCAGATGGTCGCGGCGATCGCCCACGACCTGCGCACCCCGCTGGCGCGGCTGGCGTTCCGCATGGAGGCCGCCCCCGATGCATTGCGCGAGAAGATCCTCGGCGACATCGACGAGATGAAGGCGATGATCTCGGCCGCGCTGGACTTCATCAAGAACGACGCGCGCCGCGGCCAGCGCTCGCGCATCGACTTCCAGCTGCTGGCCGAGAGCGTGGTCGACAACCTCGCCGACACCGGGGCCGACACCCGGCTGCTGCCGGGTGATTCGGTGGACCTCGATGGCGATCCGCTGGCGCTGCGGCGGATGGTCACCAACCTGGTCGAGAACGCGCTCAAGTACGGCAAGCGCGCGCGCGTGCGAGTCCGTCGCGACGGCAGCCACTGCGTGATGTGGGTCGACGACGACGGCCCCGGCATCGACCCGACCCAGCGCGAACACCTGCTGCTTCCGTTCGTGCGCGGCGAAAGCTCGCGCAACCGCGACACCGGCGGGATCGGCCTGGGCCTGGCCGTGGCCAACAGCATCGTGCTGGCGCACGGTGGCCAGATCGACTTGGACAACCGCGACGAAGGCGGGCTGCGGGTCAGCGTGCGGCTGCCCTGCCATGAAGCATGAGGCTCGGCTCCTCCGCGTTTCGTAGGAGCGGCTGAAGCCGTTCCTACGAAAGTCCGGAGACGCGCGCTCAGTAAGCGAATTCGGCGAACACCGGATCGACACTGCCGCTCCAGCGGCCCTCGAACAGCGCCAGCTTGCGTTCGGCCGGGGTCAGACCACTGTCGGCGATCTCCTGCAGCACGTCGAGGAACCCGGTCTCGTCCTGGCCGTCGGCGTTGCGGCGGGCCCGGCGGCGCAACCCTTCACGGGCGATCCGCACCGCCTGCAGCGCCAGCTCGCGCACCGTGGCATTGCGGAACGGCAGCTTCAACCCCTGCCGCGGCACGCCGTCGCGCAGCGCATGACGCTCGGCCAGCGAGAAGTCCTTGACCAGATCCCAGGCCGCATCCAGCGCCGCATCGTCGTACAGCAGCCCCACCCAGAACGCCGGCAGCGCGCACAGCCGCGACAACGGGCCGGCATCGGCGCCGCGCATCTCCAGGTACTTCTTCAGGCGCACTTCCGGGAACGCGGTGGTCATGTGGTCGGACCAGTCGCGCAGCGTCGGCAGCGCGCCCGGCAGCGCCGGCAGCGCGCCACGCAGGAAGTCGCGGAAGCTCTGCCCGCTGGCATCGACGTAGCTGCCGTCGCGATAGGAAAAGTACATCGGCACGTCGAGCAGGTAGTCGACGTAGCGCTCGTAGCCGAAGCCATCCTCGAACACGAAATCGAGCATGCCGGTACGGTCGGCGTCGGTGTCGGTCCAGATGTGCGAGCGGTAGCTGAGGTAGCCGTTGGGGCGCCCCTCGGT
The DNA here is from genome assembly GCA_047607345.1 of Pseudomonas sp. GTDB lineage: Bacteria > Pseudomonadota > Gammaproteobacteria > Xanthomonadales > Xanthomonadaceae > Pseudomonas_S. The sequence goes on from JASGDF010000118.1 coordinate 14,837, forward strand.
GAACGGCGAATCGGCGAACAGCGCGGTCGCGACCGGCTGCAACGCCAGCGACACGCGGAACTTCCTGACCATGTCCGCCTCGCTCGCGTAATCGAGATTGACCTGCACCGTGCAGGTGCGGGTCATCATGTCCAGGCCCAGCGAGCCGACCTTGGGCATGTAGTCGCGCATGATCCGGTAGCGGCCCTTGGGCATCCACGGCATCTGCGCGCGCGTCCACTTCGGCTGGAAGCCGATGCCCAGGAAGCCCAGTTGCAGCGCGTCGGCGACCTCGCCGACCTCGCGCAGGTGGCCAGCGGTCTCCGCCCAGGTCTGGTGGATGTCCTCCAGCGGCGCGCCGGACAACTCCAGCTGCCCGGCCGGCTCCAGCGTCACCGAGGCGCTGTCGCGGAGCAGCGCGATGGTGCGCCCGTCCTCTTGCTGCGGCGTCCAGCCATAGCGCACCAGCCCGTCGAGCAACGCCTCGATGCCACGCTCGCCGTCGAACGGCGGAGGGGCCAGGTCGTCCAGCCGGAACCCGAACTTCTCGTGTTCCGTGCCGATGCGCCACTGCGATGCCGGCTTCTCTCCCGAGGCGAGGACCTCCACCAGTTGGCGATGATCGGTGATCGGCGTATCGACTGCGTGGCTGGGACTCGACAAGGCGGACTCGCTGGTTGATGGTGAACCGAAGTGGCGACACGCCGCCACCGCAAAACTATAGCGTGTGGCAGACCGGTCCTACGTTGCAGCGGCAGCGTTACAGATTTCCGCAACGCCTCTCCCCGCGCAGCGTTGCCGCCGCATTGCCGCGCGGTTGTCCTCGTTCCGCGCCAGGCTGCATCGTCAGCGCCAGTCAAGGCAGCGGCCGCGTACCGCTATCCGCTCCAGCGCGGGATGACGGCAGCGAGAAGGCATGCAAGGCCAAGCCGGCAAACGCGCAGCCTAGCCCCCCGCCGCAGGCGCCTCCAGCTCCAGCCAGCCACCGACCACCGCGCGCAACTCCTCGACGCCCTGCCGCGATTCGCCCGAGAACGCCTGCACCCCCACGCTATCGCCGAAGCGCGACGCCAGCTCCTTGCGCACCTTCTGCAGCGTCTGCGCCTGCTGGCCGCGCCCGAGCTTGTCGGCCTTGGTCAGCAGCGCATGCGCCGGCAGCCCGCGCGCGGCGGCATAGCCGAGCATCTGCAGGTCGTACTCCTTGAGCGGATGGCGGATGTCCATCACCACCACCAGCCCGCGCAGCGCCTCGCGGCTGCGGAAATAGGCGTCGATGAATGCCTGCCAGTGCGCCTGCAGGTCCTGCGGCACCTTGGCGTAGCCGTAGCCGGGCAGGTCGACCAGGCAGCGCTCGGGCTGGATCTCGAAGAACACCAGCTGCTGGGTGCGGCCAGGCGTCTTGGAGACCCGCGCCAGCGCGTTCTGGCGGGTCAGCGCGTTGAGCGCGCTGGACTTGCCGGCGTTGGAACGACCGGCGAAGGCCACCTCGAAGCCGCCGTCGGGCGGCAGCTGGCGGGCGTTGTGGGCCGAGAGGAGGTAACGGGCACGTTCGATGAGCTGCGACATGCGCATAGGATCGCACGCCACGGCTTTGCTGCGCCGTTCGTTGACCATCACGCAAGGCCGTGCCGATAATCCGGCAGCCTGCGGAGGCCAGCGCCCCCACGCCCGCAGTCCAGGCCCATGGGACACCGGCACCAGGAACAAGCCGCGCTGTTGCGAGGGAGTCGCCCAAACGGAGCTCTAGCTGATGCGCCACGCTCGCGTTGTTGCCTTCGCCACCCTGGCCGCCTGCGTCGCCGCGGCGGTCGCCCTCGCGCAGAGCGCGATCACGCCGATCCCGGACAGCCTGCCGGTGCGGGTCGCGCCGCTGGAGATCGATCTGTCCAGGACCACCTGGGGCGACCCCAAGGCCGGCCAGGCCAAGGCCGCCGCCTGCGCCGCCTGCCACGGCCCGGACGGCAATTCCCCGATCGACATGTACCCGCGCATCGCCGGGCAGAGCGAGCGCTACATCGCCCATCAGCTGGCATTGATCGCCAACGGCCAGCGCACCGGCGGCGCGGTCGCGGTGATGCTGCCGTTCGTGCAGGAACTGTCCGCGCAGGACATGCGCGACATCGGCGCGTTCTTCGCCACCCAGAAAGCCGGCGCGGGCCTGGCCGACGACAGCCTCATCGCCGAGGGCCCCTACAAGGACATGAAGTTCTACGAGATCGGCCAGAAGCTCTATCGCGGCGGCGATCCGGCGCGCGGCATTCCCGCCTGCCTGGCCTGCCATGGGCCCGCCGGCACCGGCAACCCCGGCCCGGCCTACCCCCACATCGGCGGCCAGCACGCGGCCTATCTGGCGCGCCGGCTGCAGGAGTACCAGTCCGGGCAGACCACCGAGACCGACCGCCACCTGTTCGACATCATGGCCCAGGTCACCCATGCGCTGACCGAGCAGGAGATCCAGGCCCTTTCCAGCTACCTGCAGGGCCTGCATGATCGTGCCGACGACGAGGCCGCCGCCCAGCTGCCGGCGACCGCGCCCGGACGTTCGTGAACCCTGGACCGCCGCGGCGGTCCAAGCCCCAGGCCATACCCCGGGCGCCGGTCATCGACCGGCGTTCGCTTTCTTCCCCCATGGAGCACGCATGAAACCGCTACACCGACTGTTGCTGATCCTGCTGGCGCTTGCGCCCCTGGCCGCGTTCGCGGCCGAGCAACACGCGCCGATCGCCGGCGAGGACTACATCGAGATCACCGACGGCCAGCCCTACCTGCCGCTGGACGGGAAAATCGAGGTCGCCGAGGTATTCGGCTACCCCTGCCCGCACTGCGCGCACTTCGAGCCGAAACTGGAGCAATGGGCCGCGCGGCAACCCAAGTACGTGCGCCTGACCCCGGTGCCGGCGGCGTTCGGCGGGCCCTGGGACGCGTTCGCGCGCGCCTACCTGGCGGCCGACGCGCTGGGCGTGGCCAGCAAGAGCCACCTGGCGATGTTCCAGGCAATCCACGACAAGCACAGCATGCCGGTGCAGAACGTCGCGCCCGAGGAACTGGCCGCGTTCTATGCCGACTATGGCGTGGCGCCGCAAGTGTTCATCGACACGCTCAAGAGCGCACAGGTCGATGCGCGCCTGAAGGCCGCGCGTGAATTCGCGCTGCGCAGCGGCGTGCGTGGCACCCCCTCGATCATCGTCAACGGCCGCTACCTGGCACGCGGCAAGGACTTCGACGACGTGCTGCGAGTGACCGACTGGCTGGTCGCGCGCGAGCGCGCCGCGACCGCGCGCGCGGGGCACTGACCGCCCCAGCTGATTTCCTGTAGGAGGGACTTCAGTCCCGACGCTTTGCCGGTAACGCCTCGTCGGGACTGAAGTCCCTCCTACAGAAAGCCCATCCCCGCACGGGCAGCGCAGGCTGCATGGCGGCCGTACACGACCACCATGCGATCATGATTCACCGTGGCCGGCCGCCGGCCACGATCCCGTCTTCCCGCTGGAGATCCATTCGATGAAGATCCGTTTTGCCCTGACCCTGATGGCGATCCTGCCGGTTCTTGTGGCCTGCAAGGCCCAGGACGGCAGTGCCGACACCGTCGCGGCCACCTCGACCACGCCGGCCTCGGCGCCCGCCGAAGCGCCGGCCACTCCAGCGCCGGCCGACGCCGATGCAAGCCAGGCCGCCACGCCGGCCCAGGGCGATGACGCCGCCGCGCCGGCCGCCCCCTCCGCCTCGCCGAACGGCCCGGAGCCGGTCGCCGGCACCGACTACCTGGAGATCGAGGGCGGCCAGCCGTTCCAGCCTGCCGCCGGCAAGATCGAGGTCGCCGAGGTATTCGGCTACGTCTGCCCGGCCTGCTTCCGCTTCCAGCCGCTGATCGGACCGTGGAAGGCCGGCCTGCCCTCGGACGTCAACTTCGTCTACGTGCCGGCGATGTTCGGCGGCACCTGGGACGACTATGCCCGCGCCTTCTATGCCGCGCAGACCCTGGGCGTGCTGGAAAAGACCCACGAGGCGCTGTACCAGGCGATCCACGTCGACGCCAAGCTCAAGGGCGAACGCGGTCGCGACTCGGTGCAGGACATCGCCGGCTTCTACGCCGGCTACGGCGTGGACCCGAAGAAGTTCGCCGACACCATGGCCAGCTTCGGCGTCGCCACGCAGACCAACCGCGCCAAGCAGTTCGCGGTGCGCAGCAAGATCGGCGGCACGCCCTCGCTGATCATCGATGGCAAGTACCTGGTCAAGGGCAGCAGCTACCAGGACATGCTGCGGATCGCCGACCACCTGATCGCGCGCGAGCGCGCCGCGGGGAACAAGTAAGCGTGACCAACAAGACCCGTCATCCCCGCGCAGGCGGGGGTCCAGTGCCTTGGCGCAGCCAAGACGCAAGTCGCTGGGTCCCCGCCCGCGCGGGGACGACGGCCCGGGTTCGGTCAACCGCCGCGCAATCGAAACAGCCGTGAGCGCTTCGGAAACGCGCACCCTGCGGGTGCTGACCGCCAACATCCAGGCCGGCTCCAGCACCCGCCGCTACAGCGACTACGTGACCCGCAGCTGGTCGCACGCGCTGCCGATGGGGCGCAAGCGCAGCAGCCTGGACACCATCGCCAGGCTGGCCGGCGAGCGCGACATCGTCGGCCTCAACGAGGCTGATCCCGGCAGCCTGCGCTCGGGCTTCACCAACCAGACCCACTACCTGGCCGAACGCGCCGGCTTCCACTACTGGAGCCACCAGCCGAACCGGCGCATGGGCGGGGTCGCCTCCAGCGCCAACGGACTGCTCAGCAAGTTCGAGCCACTCGAGGTGCAGGACCATGCCCTGCCCGGCCGCATCGGCGGGCGCGGCATCCTGCTGGCCAAGTTCGGCGAGGGCCGCGAGGGCCTGGCGGTGGCGGTGGCGCACCTGTCGCTGGGCGCCAACTCGCGGCTGGCGCAGCTGGCCTTCATCGCCGAACTGCTGTCCGAGCATCCCAACGCGATCCTGATGGGCGACTTCAACTGCGTCGCCGACCGCCCGGAGATGCAGGCGCTGTACCGCCACACCTCGCTGCAACCGCCGGGCTGCGTGATTCCCAGCTTCCCGAGCTGGCGCCCGGAGCGGGCGATCGACCACATCCTGGTCAGCAGCGGCATGCGGATCAGCAAGACCGAGGCGATCCCGGCCGCGTTCTCCGACCACCTGGCGATCGGCATGGACATCGTGGTGCCGAGCAGGCTGCTGAGATAGCATGCAGCGCGCACTGTTGCGAGGCATCCCCCACGACAACCGCGCCGCATCGACAAGCCCCGGCCGCCACTCGTTCCATGGAACCTGCACTGACGCCTGTTCAGCGCCCAGCCGCGATACTGCCTCGATGAAGTGTGCCCTCACCTTACTGACTCTTGCCCTGGCCTGCCTGCCCGGATTGGCTTGCGCGCAGGATCTGGAGACGCAGCGCCCCGCCCTGCGCAGCGCATTCGAGGCCGCCGACGCCGGGCGCCTGGATGCCGCCCAGACCACCGCCTTCGCCAACCATCCGCTGTATGGCTGGCTGCAGTACGCCGTGCTGAAGCGCAACATCGAGACGGTCTCCAACGCCCAGGCGCAGGATTTTCTGAAGCGCTACGCCGGCCAGCCGGTCGCCGAGGCCTTCCGCGCCACCTGGCTGCCGGCACTGGCACGCCGCCAGGACTGGCCGGCCCTGCTGGCCAACTGGAAGCCGACCAGCAACCTCGGCCTGCGCTGCGCCGAGCTCAACGCACGCCAGGCCACCGGCAGGGCCGATGCGCAATGGACCGCCGACGCGCAGGCGCTGTGGCGCAGCACCGGCAAGTCGTTGCCCGACGCCTGCGACCCGGTGTTCGCGGTGCTGGAGGCGCGCGGCGGCATGACCGACGCGTTGCGCTGGCAGCGCGTAGAAGCGGCGGCCGACGAACAGCAACCGGCGGTGATGCGCAGCGCGGCGCGCGGCCTGCCGGCCGCCGAACTGGCCCAGGCCAACGACTACGCGCAGTTCCTGGCGCAGCCCGACGCGCGCGCGTTGCAGTGGCCGAAGACCGAACGCAGCCGCCGCATCGCCGCCGACGGACTGGCCAGACTCGCCAGGTCCGACCCGGACGCGGCCGAGCGCCTGCTGCCGCAGCTCGCCGCCGCGCTCGACTTCAGCCAGGCCCAGCGCGGCCAGGCGCTCTACCAGATCGCGCTGTGGACGGTCGCCTCCTACCTGCCCGATTCCGCGCGCCGCCTCGCGGCGGTACCCGACGCTGCCTTTGATGAGCGCCTTCACGAATGGCGCGCGCGCGAGGCGATGGCGCGCGGCGACTGGCCGGCGGCGCTGGCCGCGATCCGCAAGATGCCGCCCGCGCAGCGCGGCGACTCGCGCTGGCAGTATTTCGAGGCCCGGCTGGCCGAGAAGACCGGCGACAGCGCGGCGGCGCAGGCGCTGTACCGCAGCGCCGCCCGGCAGGCCACCTTCCACGGCTTCCTCGCCGCCGACCGCCTGCAGCAGCCCTACGCGCTGTGCCCGTGGGAGCCTGACGACAGCGCGCAGGCCAAGGCCGCGGTGGCGCGCGATCCCGCGCTGGCCCGGGCACTGGAGCTGTACCAGCTCGACCGCGCCGCCTGGGCCAACCTGGAATGGAACGACGCGCTGACCCGCTTCGACGACACCCAGCGCCGGCTGGCGGTGGAGGTCGCCGGCGACAGCGGCTGGTTCGACCGAGCGGTGTCCGCGCTCGGCAAGCAGCCCGACGAGCAGCGCCTGTACGCGCTGCGCTTCCCGCTGCACCACGGCGACACGATCCGCCGCGAGGCCACGCGCAATGCGCTCGACCCGGCCTGGGTCGCCGCCGAGATCCGCGCCGAGAGCGTGTTCAACCCGAACGCACGCTCGCCGGCCAACGCGTTGGGACTGATGCAGGTCGTCCCCGCCACCGGCGCAAGCGTGGCCCGCAGCATCGGCCTGGCCGGCTACGGCGGCGCGGCCAGCCTGTACGACCCGGACACCAACATCGCCATTGGCAGCGCCTACCTGCGCCAGCTGCTGGACAAGTACGCCGGCCAGCCCTACGTGACGATCGCCGCCTACAACGCCGGCCCGACCCCAGCCGCGCGCTGGCTGGGCCAGCGTCCCAGCCACGATCCGGACATCTGGATCGAGACGATCAGCTACAAGGAGACCCGAGACTACGTCGCGCGCGTGCTCGCCTTCAGCGTGATCTACGACTGGCGCCTCAACGGCGATGCGCTGCCGCTCAGCGACCGGATGCTCGGCAAGCGGGTGGATGCGCGCAAGCAGTTCGCCTGCCCGTCGCCCTGATTCGCGCATCGCCCCGGAACCAGGGCTTACGGCATCATGCCCGCGATGAAGACCTATCTCGTAGGCGGCGCGATCCGCGATGAACTGCTCGGGCTGCCGCCCGGCGACCGCGACTGGGTCGTGGTCGGCGCCACCCAGCCCCGGATGGAAGCGCTCGGCTACAAGCCGGTCGGCCGCGACTTCCCGGTGTTCCTGCATCCCGATACCGGCGAGGAATACGCGCTCGCGCGCACCGAGCGCAAGCAAGGACGCGGCTATCGCGGCTTCGTGGTCGATGCCGATCCGTCGGTGACGCTGGAAGAAGACCTGCAGCGGCGCGACTTCACCATCAATGCGATCGCGCGCGACGAGAGCAGCGGCCTGTTGGTCGACCCCTACGGCGGCGCGCGCGACCTCCAGCAGCGGATACTGCGCCACGTCGGCCCGGCTTTCATCGAGGACCCGCTGCGGGTGCTGCGCGCGGCACGGCTGATGGCACGGCTGGCGCCGCTGGGCTTCAGCGTGGCGGCGGAGACGATGGCGCTGATGCGGCAGATCGCCGCCAGCGGCGAACTCGATGCGCTGGTGCCCGAGCGGGTCTGGCAGGAGTTGCGCAAGGCGCTGGCCTCGGCGCGGCCGTCGGCATTCCTGCGCACCCTGCACGAGGCCGGCGCGCTCGGCGCGGTGCTGCCCGAAGTCGCCGCGTTGTACGGCGTGCCGCAGCGCGCCGAGTTCCATCCGGAAATCGATACCGGCCGCCACCAGGAGCTGGTCAGCGACATCGCCGCCACGCTCGCCCCGGGCGATGCGCTGATCGGCTACGCCGCGCTCGCGCACGACCTCGGCAAGGCGCTGACGCCACCCGAGCAGTGGCCGCGCCACGTCATGCACGAACAACGCGGTCTCGCCCCGGTGCAAGCGCTGAGCGAACGGCTCAAGGTACCGGCCGACTACCGCGAGCTGGCGCTGATCGCCTGCCGCGAGCACCTCAACGTGCATCGCCTGGACGAACTGCGTGACCGCACCGTGCACGAACTGCTGCAACGCTGCGACGGCTTCCGCCGGCCCGAGCGCATCGCCCAGCTGGCCAAGGTCTGCGAGGCCGACAAGCGCGGCCGGCTCGGCCGCGAGGATGCGGCCTATCCGCAGGGCCAGCAGTTGCAGCACCTGCACGCCGCCGCGCTGGCGATCAACGCCCGCGACCTCGCCGCGCGGGGGTTGCAAGGCCCGCAGATCGGCGAGGCGCTGGCCAAGGCACGGATCGCGGCGATCGCGGCGGCCCGGCAACAGCTCCCGGCCCGTCAATGAAACCTGCAAGCACGGGGTGGCTTGCAAACCCAGCCACCCCGTGCTCATCTCCGTTGGCAGGGACGCCATCCACCATTTGGGTAACGTGAGCACATGCAAGCGCGGCTGTTTCAGCTCGATGCCTTCACCTCGCGCCGGTTTTCCGGCAATCCGGCGGCGGTGATGCTTCTTGCCGAATATCCGGAGGAAACAACGCTGCAGAAACTGGCAGCGGAGAACAACCTCGCTGAAACCGCCTTCCTCGTTCCCGATGGCGGAGAGTTCAAGATCCGATGGTTCACGCCGACTGTCGAGGTACCTCTTTGCGGCCATGCGACGCTTGCCAGCGCAGCCGTTGTTCTGGACAGACTGGAACACGACCGTGAATCGGTCATATTCCAGTCGGCCAGTGGCCCGTTACCGGTGCGTCGCTCGAAAACTGGCTACATCATGAGGTTCCCGGTACGTCGTTGCGAGCCAGCCGTTGCTCCACCCGATCTTGCGCAGGCACTCGGCACGCGCATCGAGGAGACGATGTGGGATGGATTCAATTTCATTGTCCGACTGGTCTCGGCAACCGACATACGCGGCTTGACTCCCGATCTTTCCGCCATCGAGCGCATGCCCTGCGCGGGCGTGGTCGTGACGGCGCCAGGCGATGGCACTCATGATTGCGTCAGCCGATACTTTGCTCCCGCGAAGGGCATTCCCGAAGACCCAGTGACCGGAGCCGCCCACTGCGCACTGACGCCCTATTGGGCTCAGCGACTCGGAAAAAAACAATTGCATGCCTTCCAAGCATCCGCGCGAGGCGGCGAATTGCGCTGCCGCCTGGATGGAGATCATGTCGAACTCGAAGGCTCATGCGTCTTCTATATGGAGGGGGTTGCACAATGGTGAACACGTACACCGGGTCCTGCCATTGCGGCGGCATTCGTTTCACGGTGAGCCACGATCCTGTCGAATTGACGACGTGCGATTGCTCCCTCTGCGTGAAGCGCAACGCCTTGATGGTAAAGGTCCCCGAAGCTGCCTTGCACATAGATCGAGGCGAGGAACTTATCGCCACATACCAATGGAACAGCCTGCGCGCCAAACATCATTTTTGCCGCTGCTGCGGCATCTACGTCTTTCACCGCAAGCGCGCCGCGCCGGATCACTTCGGCGTCAACATTTTCTGTCTGGACGGATTCGATGTGGCTTCGTTGCCGGTACGCGCAACAGAAGGCGCGGGCATGACGGTGGTCTGCGACAACCCGCGCGATGAATGGCCTGGTCCGCGTTCCTCGGAGCCGATCGAACGATCGTAGTTCACGCAGACATCGGCCATCCCAGGCCCTCGACCGCAAGCAGCGCGGCGCGCGGATCGACACGCGGTGGCAACGGTGGGGGGGACTTCAGTCCCGACGCTTTACCGGCATCCGACAAGATGCTGGTAAAGCCCGTCGGGACTGAAGTCCCTCCCACAAACCACCCTGCCGAGACCTGCCACCCTGGTTACCCGGGCCGCCCAGTTCGGTCAATGCTGCTGCGACGCGCCCGCAATCCAGGTGGCCCGCACCTGCAGGTCCGCATCGAGCAGCACCAGGTCGGCCTGATAGCCCGGCGCGATGACGCCGAGGCGATCGCCCAGGCCGATGCACTGTGCCGGGTAGGTCGAGGCCATTCGCGCGGCCTCGGCCAGGTCCAGGCCGAGCAGGTTCACGCTGTTGCGCACCGCGCTGGCCATGTCCAGCGCCGAGCCGGCCAGCGCGCCGGCGGCGTTGCGCACCACGCCATCGACCTCGGTGATGGTCTCGCCGTACAGGTCGAAGCTGGGACTGTCGGCGCCAACCATCGGCATCGCGTCGGTGACCAGCAGCAGCTTGCCGCGCGGCTTGGCCGCCAGCGCCACGCGCAGGCTGGCCGGGTGTACGTGCACGCCATCGACGATCAGCCCGCACCAGGTGTCGCGGTCCTCCAGCGCGGCGCCGACCACGTTGGGCTCACGCCCAGCCAGCGGCGACATCGCGTTGTACAGATGGGTGAAGCCGGTGATGCCGGCGTCGATGCCGGCGCGCGCCTGTTCGTAGCTGGCCGCGGTGTGGCCGGCGAACACGATCGCGCCGCGCGCGACCAGCGCGCGGATATCCTCGACCGGCACCTGCTCCGGCGCCAGCGTGATCAGGGTGACGCCGTTGTCCAGCGAGGTGTCGACCTCGATCTCGTGCGCGTCCGGCACACGAAAGACCGACGCATCGTGGGTGCCCTTGCGCGCCGGGCTCAGGTACGGCCCTTCCAGGTGGATGCCGAGGATACCCGGCACGCCCTGCGCGATCGCCTCGCGGGTGGCCTGGATCGCCGCGGCCATCTTCTCGGCGGTGTCGCTGATCAGCGTCGGCAGCAGGCCGGTGGTGCCGAAGCGGCGGTGCCCGCGCGCGATCGCGGCCAGCCCTTCCGGCGAGGTGTCGTTGTTGAACAGCACCCCGCCGCCGCCATTGACTTGGATGTCGATGAAGCCGGGCAGCAGCGTGCCGCCGTGCAGGTCGACGCGTTGCGCGGCGGCCACGCGCGGGTCGTCGGTGGCGACCAGCGCGGCGATGTCGCCGCCTTCCAGCAGCACGGCGACATCGTCGCGAAAGCCGTCCTGCAACAGTACCCGGCCGTTGACCAGTGCGACAGGCGTGTTGGCGTGGTTCATCAGACCGTTTCCGTGACCTTGTTGAGGTGCGGCGGCAGGTCCGGGTTGTGGCCCCGGCGCAGCGCCAGCGCGTTGATCGCGCGGTAGAAGCTCTGGATGGTCAGCAGCGGCGTACACGCCGGATGCGTGGCCGTGGCCAGCGGCAGCGCATGCGTGGCGGCCGGCGCTTCACCATCGGCCGCCAGCCACACCGCCGCGCCACGACCGGCGAACTCGCCGGCCAGCGCGCGGGTGCCGGCGCCGGTCTCGTCGGGTTGAGCAAAGGCCAGCACCGGGAAGCCCGGCCCGACCAGCGCCATCGGTCCGTGCTTGACCTCGGCCGAGCTGTAGGCCTCGGCGTGCAGGCCACAGGTCTCCTTGAACTTCAGCGCGGCTTCCTGCGCCGCGGCCAGGCCCAGGCCGCGGCCGAGCACGAACAGGTTGTGGGCGTCGGCCAGCCCGTCGGTCAGGCCGCTCCAGTCGGCCTGCCAGGCCTGGCGCAGCGCGTGCGGCAGCGCATCGAGCGCCTCCAGCAGCGCGCGGTCCTGCTTCCACACCGCGCCCAGTTGCAGGATCGCCGCCAGCGAGGCCAGGTAGCTCTTGGTCGCCGCCACGCTGTGCTCCGGCCCGGCGCACAGCGGCAGCACCGTGTCGGCCAGCGCGGCCAGCGGCGAATCCTCGACGTTGACCAGCGCCACCACGCGCGCGCCGGCGGCCTTGGCAGCCTCGGCGTTGCGCAGCAGGTCCGGGCTCTTGCCGGACTGCGAGATCACCAGGTACAGCGCGCCGTCGAGCTTGAGCGGCGCGGCATACACCGAGCCCACCGACGGCGAGGCCGAGGCGGTGACGATGCCCAGCTGGGTCTCGAACAGGTACTTGGCATAGGTCGCGGCGTGGTCGGAGCTGCCGCGCGCGCAGGTAACCACGAACGGCGGCGGCGCCCAGCGCAGCTTTTCGGCGAGCACCTCGACGGTGGCGCGGTTGCGGGCGAACTGGGCGGCGACCACATCGGCGGTCTGGGCCGCCTCGCGGAACATCAACGTATCGGTCTGATTGGGCAGTGCCATGAGAATAGAAGTCAGGTCGGGTCGGGAAAAAGGGGACGCGGCGGCGCGGGCTGTTGCGGCGCGGTCGAGCCGCGCACCACCAGCTGCGGGACGAAGCCGCGGTTCTGCAGCTGCACGCCCTGCTCGTCGTAGGCGTCGGTGCGCAACTGGCTGATCAGCAGGCGCGCGGCATGCCGCGCGATGTCCTCGGTGGCCTGCTTGGCGGTGGTCAGCGGCGGCCAGGACTGGCGCGAGAACGGACTGTCCTCGAAGCCGGCGATGGACAGCTGGTAGGGCACGTTGATGCCGGTGGACTTGGCCGCGGCCAGCACACCGGCGGCGATCTCGTCGTTGCTGCCGAAGATCGCGCTCGGCGGCTCGCGCAGCGACAGCAGCCGGCGCGCGCCGCGGAAGCCGTCGTCGAAGGTGTAGTCGCCCGGCACCACCAGGTGCTTGTCCAGCGCGATGCCATAGTCCTTCAGCGCGGCCTCGTAGCCGGCATAGCGCTCGCCGCTGGAGCGGTGCTGCGGGCCGCCCCACAGGAAGCCGATGCGCTGGTGGCCGAGCTGGATCAGGTGTTCGGTGATTTCATAGGCGGCGGCGCGATCATCGATATGGACGCAGGCGCCGTCGCCGGGATCCTCGGTGGCGGCGATGATCCGCACGAACCTGATCCCGCGCGCGCCCAGCCCAGCCAGCAGCTCCGGGCGCTCGGACATCGGCGCGGTCAGCACCAGCCCGGCCAGGCGCGAGCGCTGCACCCATTCGGCCAGCTCCTCGGCCAGCAGCGGCGAGGTCGAGTCGACCGGGTTGATCTGCAACCCGAACCCGGTCTCGCGGCAAGCCGCCAGCACGCCGTTCTGCACGCCGATGATGTGGTAGGGGTTGGGATTGTCGTAGACCAGGCCGACCACGAACGGAGTGCCGCTGCGCAGGTTGCGCGCCGACGGATCGGGCTCGTAGTCCAGCTCGGCGATCGCGCGCAGCACCCGCGCGCGGGTGGCCTGCATCACCGAGGGTTCGTTGTTGATCACCCGCGAGACGGTCTTCAACGAGACCTTGGCGCGTTCGGCGACGTCCTTGATGGTCGGTCGACGCATGCTCTGAACCCGGTTGTCCACTGTGTCCATGATGCCCGGATCAGCCCTGCCGCGCCGGCTGCCCGGCGCGGTGGCCGCGCAACGAGTAGAACAGGATGTAGAGGTAGCACGGCACCATCAGCGCGGCGAACACCGCCTGGAAGTCGTAGTGCTGCTTCAGGATCGCGAACGCCTGCGGGATGATCGCGCCACCGGCAATCCCCATGATCAGCAACGCCGAGCCGGTCTCGGTGAAACGGCCCAGACCCTTGATCGCCAGCGGGAAGATCGCTGGCCACATCATCGCGTTGGCGAAGCCGAGCCCGGCGACGAAGCCGACCGACACGTAGCCATCGGTGAGGTAGGCGCCGAACGAGAACAGCACGCCCAGCAACGCCGACACGCTCAGGTAGGCGGCCTGCGAGATCACCCGCGGGATCAGCACCAGCCCGGCCAGGTAGCCGGCCAGCATCGCGCCCAGCGTGAACGAGGTGAACAGCTTGGTGCGGTCCAGCGGCAGGCCGAAGCCGTGCCCGTAGGTGCCGATCGCATCGCCGGCCATCACCTCCACGCCGACGTAGACGAACAGGCACAGCACGCCCAGCCACAGGTGCGGGAACTGGAAGATGCTGGTCTTCTCGCCGCTGGCCGCGAGCGGGGCGGCATTGGCCTCGGCCGGCTTGATCTCCGGCAGCGGCGACAGCAGCACGCCGAGCGCCACCACCACCAGCAACCCGGCCATCACCAGGTAGGGCGTGTGGATCTTGGCCGCGAACGCGTCGAGCAGTTGCGCCTTGGTCGCCGGGTCGGCGGCGGCCACCTGCGCGGACAGGTCGCCGACGCCGTGCAGCACCACCGTGCCGATCACGATCGGCGCCAGGATGCCGGCGATCTTGTTGCAGATGCCCATCACCGCGATGCGCCGCGCCGCGGTCTCGATCGGCCCGAGGATGCTGATGTAGGGATTGACCGCGGTCTGCTGCAGCGCCAGTCCGCTGCCGATCACGAACAGCCCGGCCAGCGCGCCGGGGTACCAGCGCTGGGTGGAGAACTGCCCGAACGCGGCCGCGCCGAGCGCCATCACCACCAGGCTCAGCGCCAGCCCCTTCTTCATGCCGGTGCGCTTGAGGATCCACGACGAGGGCAGCGCCAGGAAGAAGTACGACAGGTAGAACACCATCAGCACCAGGAAGGCGTTGACCTCGTTGAGGTCGAAGGCCAGGTGCACGAAGGTGATCAGCGGCCCGTTGACCCAGGTCAAAAAGCCGATGATGAAGAACAGCAGGCCGACGATGGCGATCGAGGCAAGGGGACTGGCGGGCCGTTCAGGGGTCATGGGGCGGGCTCTCGGCGGGCAGGGAGGGAACCGGCGGCGGCTCAGCGCCGCAGTTCGGCGACGAAATCGTAGTAGTCGTTGTGGCAGTAGGTGGCGGTCAGCTCGATCGCGCTGCCGTCGCGGGCGTAGCCGACCCGCACCACGTGCAGGATCGCCTCGCCGGTGCGCATCTTCAGGTGCTCGGCCAGCCGCGCCGGCAGGTTGATCGCGCGAAAATACTGCAACGCGCGCACCACCGGCGTGCCCTGCGCGTCCAGGAAGGCATACAGCGAGTCGCCGACCTGCTCCGGGTCCGGCACGATGCGCTCGGGCAGTACCGCCTGCTCGTAGGCCATCACCCGCTCGTCGGCACTGCGCAGGCGGGTCAGCGCGGCCACCGTCGAGTCCGGCGACAGGCCCAGCCGCATCAGCTCCTCGCCGTGCGCCGGGCGCAGGCGCCGGTCGAGCCAGCGCGTGCCCGGTTCATAGCCCTTGATCCGCAGGGTCTCGCTGAAGCTGGTCAGGCCGCTGAGCTGATGCTGGATGTGCGAGGTGACGAAGGTGCCCGCGCCCTGGCGGCGCGTGACCAGCCCCTGCTCGACCAATGCGTCGACCGCCTGGCGCAAGGTCACGCGCGAGATCCCCAGACGCTCGCACAGGTGGCGCTCGGCCGGCAGCGCCTCGCCACTCTTCCAGTGCCCTTCGCGGATGCTGTCGCCGAGCTTGGCCGCCAGTTGCAGATACAGCGGCGTGGGCGCCGACGAGTCCAATACCAGCTCGTCGAGACGCTGGTCGTGCTCCGGCTTGGTCTTGGCCATCCCGCCACCCTTGGACGCTAACTCATTAGGTCCAATATATTACCAATTTCGAAATCATGCACGGCCTCCCGCCGCAAAACGCTCAACGGCATGCATCCTCGGATGCGTGGACCGCGCAGGACAGCATGTTGCGCCGCATTCAGAAACAATGTGCCAACAGGTACAACGTAAATATTTTCTGCCGCCTAAATCAGAAAAATCAGAATTAAATGACAACATGTTGACATCGTTGTCACCGCCCGATAAGAATCGCCCCGAGCCCGGCCCGCCGGGTACCGGAGCCTTGGATCGGGAGTGTCATGGGCACATACGCAGCGATCTCGGAACACCGGAAGGGCAGGCCGCCAACGATGGCGGATCGCCGATCCCTGCTGACGGCGGATGTCGGCAGTAGCCACGGCCTCGACGGGCCGATACCCGCCCGTCATGAGACCACGCGGCCGATCCAGGCCCCCGACCACCGCAACGGCCACTGCGCGGACCACCCGAGCCTGGCCACGATCGATGATCCATGGCCCGCCGGGCAGCCCGGTCGGATGGAGGGCAGGCACCTCGA
Source organism: Pseudomonas sp. (assembly GCA_047607345.1). Lineage (GTDB taxonomy): Bacteria > Pseudomonadota > Gammaproteobacteria > Xanthomonadales > Xanthomonadaceae > Pseudomonas_S. The sequence continues at coordinate 30,847 of JASGDF010000118.1, forward strand.
TCGCAATCGCAGTAGCTGATTCCCGTTCGGGATAGGCAGAACCCGCAGGACGCAACCGGCGCAACACCGGCTTCAACGCGTTTCTCGCAAGAGCCCGTACATGCCTGTGCGGGGATTCAACAGCAAGCCGCTGGCAACCACCCGGTTGCCGTCCATCCACAAACCAGCCAGTCAACGCAAGGGTGTGCACCATGAGTCGCGACAAGACCCGCCACATCAGCAAGCTCGCCATCGGGGTCTCCATGGCGCTTTGCGCATGCATACAGCAAGCCAGTGCCCAGGATCAGACCCCGGCCGCCAGCACCTCGGACAAGCAGGTTCAGGAGCTGGATACCGTCACCGTCACCGGCTATCGCGCCTCGCTGGAGAAGAGCCAGGCGGTGAAGCGCTCGGCCAACTCGATCGTCGATGCGATCAGCGCCGAGGACATCGGCAAGTTCCCCGACACCAACGCCGCCGAATCGCTGGCACACCTGCCCGGCATCAGCGTGGACCGCCAGTTCGGCGAGGGCGAGAAGGTCAGCATCAACGGCACCGATCCGGCACTGAACCGCGTGCTGCTCAACGGCCAGACCATCGCCTCCGGCGACTGGGGCGGCAACCCGACCGACACCAGCGGCCGTACCTTCAACTACACCCTGCTGTCGCCGGAGATCATCGGCCTGATGGAGGTCTACAAGACCCCGGAAGCGCGCATCGACGAGGGCTCGATCGGCGGCACCGTGATCGTGCATACGCGCAAGCCGCTCGACCTGCCGAAGAACACCATCCGCGGTTCGGTCGGCTACAACTACAACGATCGCTCCGCCGAGGGCAATCCGCGCGGATCGGCGCTGTGGAGCTGGAAGAACGACGATGAGACCTTCGGCGCACTGATCTCGGCAACCCACGACAAGCAGGACATCGCGCGCGCCGGCATCGAGTTCTTCGGCTACACGACCGGCGCCAGCATCCCGAGCAGCGCCACGATCACCGGCGACGGCGGCGACGTGACCACCGCCAAGGTCCCGGCCGGCATCAACAGCGCGTTCTTCCAGCAGACCCGCGAGCGCGATGGTCTGCAGGGCGCGCTGCAGTGGAAGCCCAACGAGCAGAACGAGTTCAACCTCACCGGCCTGTACATCAAGGGCAAATACAACAACTTCAGTGAATCGCGCTATGTCTGTCCGGCCTGCAACAGCGATCTGGAGAAGGTCACCGCAGCCAACGTGCAGAACGGCTACATCACCTCCGGCACGGTATCCGACAACACCAACGGCGGCACCGATGACCAGCCCTATGCCCAGCTCGACACCAACTACCGCGAGAGCACCGTCACCACCAAGAGCCTGAACCTGCGCCACGACTGGTACGGCGAGAAGTGGGTGTTCACCAGCCAGGTCGGCGACACCGAGGCCACCGGCGGCAAGAATCCCGAGTACCTGATGAAGTTCCTGCTGCAGGACGGCGGCTACGACTTCGCGTATGACGGCAGCCATACCACCGTCGACTACGACGATGCCAGTGCATCGAACTGGGGCCTGGCGGCAGGCCAGCAGGCCGGCGGCATCTACTACTCCAAGAGCACCGACAAGGAGAAGTACTTCCAGTTCGACGCCGCGCGCGACCTGGATTGGGGCCCGTTCAACAAGCTGCAGCTGGGCTACAAGTACATGAACCACGAGAACGGCGTGAATGCCTACGGCAACGCCATCTACGCCACGGATGACATCTCGCTGACCGATTTCAGCCCGGGCACCACGCCGAGCGGTCTCTACGACGGACTGGGCGCAAGCGGCGACCTGACCAACTGGTCCACCGCCAATCTCAAGGCTGTGATCGCCTACCTCAAGTCGCTGCCGCAGGGCGCCTACTCGACCGACTACGGTTCCTCCTTCGACGTGAAGGAGATCACCAGCGATCTGTACAGCCAGATGGACTTCGAGTCGGGCAAGTGGCGCGGCAACATCGGCGTGCGCTACGTGGACACCAAGGACAAGTCGATCTACTGGGACAAGGACAGCGCCGACAGCAGCGCCACCTACGCACTCACACAGACCAGCAATAGCTACAAGAAGCCGCTGCCCAGCTTCAATATCGCCTATGAACTGAACGACGATTCGGTGCTGCGGTTCTCGGCCGCCAAGGTGATGGCGCGCCCGCGCTACGCCGACCTGGCCGGCTCGTTCACCATCAACAGCTCCACCGGCGACCTGACCGCAAGCGGCGGCAACCCGAACCTGAAGCCGTACGAGTCGACCAACTACGACCTCGCCGCAGAGTGGTACTTCGCGCCGTCCAGCATGCTGTCGCTGGAAGTGTTCTACCGCGACATCAGTTCCTACATCGTCAGCACCACCACCCAGCAGCAGCTGACCGACTCGATAACGGGCGTGTCTGGCCTGTACACGGTGACCACGCCGGTCAACGCCTCCGGCGCCAAGGTGCTCGGCGAATCGCTGAACTACCAGCAGACCTTCGGCTACGGATTCGGCCTGCAGGCCAACTACACCTATGCCGAGTCCGACAGCCAGGAAGGCCTGAACCTGCCATACCTGTCGCGCAACACCTACAACGTGATCCCGTACTGGGAACATGGCCCATGGACGGTGCGCGTCAACTACAGCTACCGCTCGAAGTACTTCACCCAGGTCGGCCGGCTGAACTCGAACATCTTCACCGACGAGTACAAGCAGCTCGACCTGACCGCCTCTTACCAGTTCAACGACTGGGTCAACCTGAGCCTCAGCGCCACCAACCTGCTCGACTCGACCTACTACTGGTATAACGAGGTCAAGTACGCGCCGATCGGCATGTACAAGAACGGGCGCTCCTTCCAGGCCCAGCTGAACTTCAAGTTCTGATGCGGTAAAGGCGCGCCATGCCGTTTGCTTTGATGGCGCGCCTCTTTTTTGTGAATCCCTCACAAAAGCAGCGCACATCCATGTGCGCGGGTCCTTTTTTGTGAATCCCTCAAAAGAGCACGGCACATCCATGTACCGGGGTTATTTTTGGCGCTGTTCGCATTGACCAGTGATTGTGGGAGGGACTTCAGTCCCGACCGGCTGTACCGGCCAAACGTCGGGACTGAAGTCCCTCCCACAGAAACGCCAGCCTGCAACGATGACGAACCCCTCCGGCAATGTCGTCCATGGCCAACGCGAACAGCGCCAAACACAACGCACAGGCAACCGACCAGCGCCAACCCTTTGAGCAGGCCGAGTATCGGAGCGTGCAGCAGCAGGTATGACAGGTAGGGAAGATGAATGCCATACGCGGATTCGGCCGCGCCGGCCATGACCAGGTTCGGCACATTCGCGGGCAGGATGCTGACGGACAGCTGGAAGGTGCCGAAGCCTACCGCCAATGCCAATGCGGTGCGGCCACGACTGCCATCGACCAGTCCCGCGCGGTCGGCCAGGGCCAGTACGATGGGCATCAGCAGAGCGATCCGCCCCATGTTGGAAGGCATGACGAAGGCCAGGGCATAGCTCAGCAGCACGATGCCGCCGATCATGCGAGGCCATGCCCGCACCCATCCATGCCTCTGCCGTCATTGCGCCCCCTGATTACCGTGCATTTTCGAAGCAAGGATGAGACGTCCCTGCCGTGAGCCCTTCAAGCGCGCGTGATGGCTCCATGTGCCGGGGCCATCTTCCAATTCCGCCCGCATGAGCACGAACCATGTCCCACGCGCGTATTCAGGCGCGGGGACTCAATTCCGCTGCTGCACGAACCAGTTCGCGGCCCCGATCACGCCCAGCTGCCCGTGTTCCACGAGCTTGACCGGCACCTGCTCCAGTGCGGGACGCATCTTGCCCTTGTCGAGCATGCGGGCACGGAACTGGCTGGCCGCCAGCACCCGCGCCAGACGCGGCAGGAAACCGCCGGCCAGGTAGACGCCACCCCGGATGCCGTAGAGCAACACCATGTCGCCGACAACGCTGCCCAGCAGCCCGCAGAATATCTCCAGGGCCTCGCGAGCCAGCGTGTCATGCCCCGTCTGCGCAGCCGCGCTGACTTCTGCCGGCAACGCCAGGATCGGGGCGACGCCGCGCAGAGCGCACAAGGTGCGATAGAGCGTGAGCAACCCCGGGCCGGACAGCAGCGACTCGATCGACACATGCCCCTGTGCCGCTCGCAGCGCCTGCAGCAAGGCGAACTCGGCATCGCTGGCCGGCGCCAGCGCCGCCTGCCCGGCTTCGGTCGGCAACACCCACGCCTCGCCGCCGGGACGCGGCGTCCACAGCGCGGCTCCCAGGCCGGTACCGGGCCCCAACACCAGCACCGCACCATCCTGCATTTGCTCAGGGCCCGACAGGTGCAGCACTTCTTGCCCGGCCATGTTCGGCGCCGCATGCGCCACCGCCTCGAAATCGTTCACCAGGCCCAGTCGGCACATGCCGAAGCGCTGCCGGATCGGCTCCAGTTCAAGTTTCCATGGCAAGTTGGCCCCAAGCACGCTGCCATCGGCCAGGGCATAACCGGCGCTGGCCACCACGCCATGCCGCGGCGGCACGATCCCGCACTCGGCGACGAACCCCGCGAGGATCTCGTCCAGGCCCGAATAGTCCGCACAGCGATAGGTCCGGTAGTGCTGCAACTGGATCGACGCATCGCCGGTGGGCGCGGTTGCCAGGGCGATGCGTGCATGCGTGCCCCCCACGTCGGTCACCAGGAAGGTGTCGATTACCTCGCCATTCGTCCCGGACGAAACATCGACGCGGTCCACGATGCGCGTTGCTGATTGCATGATCTCGGCAGTGGTTTCGGGGAACGTCCAGGCAGTTTACACCGCAAGACAACGTTGTCATTCAATTGACTCCGTGATGTAGCCGACTTCGGCAACCACAATCACAGCCGTCGCAGCTCATGGATGACGGCACAAATTCGCAATGAATGGCACGTAGCGACACGCGACAACGCATTTCGGTGCGGATCCCCCGCATCAAAAACGAAACGATGAGCGGCGAAGTTTCGGTGACCGCAGCCCTCCCGATCGCGCGTACCCATAAGGCTTGTGCATATGCACATGACAAACTATTGACAACGTTATCAACTCTACCGAGACTCGACGCAGCCTGAACACCAGGCCGGCAGGACGCCGACAAGAAGAAGCGCACGCCCTCCGCCGAATCAGCCGCGTCCATCCCCCACGCGCATGTCCGGACAACGCTCAATCGATTGCAGGCACCAGCAGCTCATCTGCTAGACCAGTACCGCGACCGTATCCACGAGGTTAGCCATGCATAGCCGCACCACCCAATTAGCCCTCTGTATCACCGCCGCCCTCTCCTGCTCCGGCATCGCCCGGGCACAGGACCAGCAGCAGGACGAGGACAAGGCCTCCACCACCCAAGCCACCCAGCTCGATACCGTCACGGTCACCGGCTACCGCGCCAGCCTCGGCAAGGCGCTGAGCGTCAAGCGCAACGCCGATGCGATCGTCGATGCAATCAGCGCCGAGGACATCGGCAAGTTCCCGGATACCAACGTCGCCGAATCGCTGGCCCACCTGCCGGGCATCAGCGTCGATCGGCAGTTCGGCGAGGGCGAGAAGGTCAGCATTCTCGGCACCGATCCGGCCCTGAACCGCGTGCTGCTCAACGGCCAGACCATCGCCTCGACCACCTGGGGCGGCGATCCCAACGACTCGGACAACCGCTCGTTCAACTACAGCATCCTGCCTTCCGAAGTGGTCGGCCTGATGGAGGTCTACAAGTCGCCGGAGGCGCGCATCGACGAGGGCAGCATCGGCGGCACCGTGATCGTGCACACCCGCAAGCCGCTCGAACTGGAGCGCAACTCGGTATCGGGCAGCGTCGGCTACAACTACAACGACCTCTCCGCGACCGGACGCCCCAACGCCTCGCTGATGTACAGCTGGAAGAACAAGGACGAGACCTTCGGCTTCCTGGTCTCGGCCTCGCACTCGAACAAGATCATCCGCCGCGACGGCGTGGAGATCTTCGGCTACGGCGATTCCTCCAGCTATCCCGACAGCGCCACCAACGGCAGCAGCGGCTACGTGCCGACCTCGCTGAACACCGCGCTGTTCCAGCAGAAGCGCGAGCGCGATGCGCTCACCACCGCGTTCCAGTGGAAGCCCAATGATGCCTTCGAGCTCAACGTCACCGGGCTGTACATCAACGAGGACTTCAACAACTGGAACCAGAGCCGCTACGCCTACTGGGCCGGCAACACCAGTTCCGCGCAGTCGCTGAGCTTCACCAACGGCGTGGCCACCGCGGGCACCTTCGACTCCACCGGCATCACCTACCTGGACGGCTATTCGCGCCATACCACGGTCAAGACCGGCAGCCTGAACGTGCAGGCCGACGTGCACGGCTACGACTGGAACATGTCCAACACCGTCGGCTACACCCGCTCGGTCGGCGGTGCGGAAAACATCTACGGCGCCACCTTCACCTCGATCGGCGGCTACAGCTATGCCATCGACGGCAGGAACACCTCGATCAGCTACGACAACGATCCGACCGACGCAAGCAACATGACGCTCAGCAGCACCTCGCTGAGCCGCTCGCCAACCTACGACCAGGAAGGCTACTACCAGTTCGACTTCGACCACGACATCGACTTCGGACCGCTCAAGAAGATCCGCACCGGCGTGAAGATGAGCAATCACAAGGCCGGCGCCACCTCCTACAGCTCGAGCTGGACCATCAGCGACGGCACCACGCTGAGCAGCCTGTACGGTGGCAACACGCCATCGGACTACCTCAACGGCATTTCTGCCAGCAGCGACATGCAGACCTGGGCCACGATCAACCGCAGCGCGCTGGAGAACTACATCGATGCGCTGTCCGGCTCGGACACCCTGGACTTCTCCTACAGCGGCACCTACAGCATCGAGGAGCGCAATCGCGCCTGGTACATCCAGAGCGACTACTCCGGCGATCGCTACCGCGGCAACTTCGGCGTGCGCTACGTGCACACCACCGACGACACCGATGGCTACAGCTACAACACCAACGGCAGCTACTCGCCGGTCAGCTACTCGCACAGCTACGGGCGCTGGCTGCCCTCGTTCAACTTCGCCTACGACCTGCGCGATGACCTGATCGGGCGCTTCTCGGTGGCCAAGGTGATCGCGCGGCCGCGCTACAGCAACATGACGCCGTACGTGTCCACCAGCGACACCGCGCTGACCGCCTCGACCGGCAACCCGAACCTCAAGCCATACGAGTCGGTGAACTACGACGCGTCGCTGGAGTGGTACTTCTCGCAGAGCAGCATCCTCAGCGGCGAGCTGTTCTACCGCGACATCTCCAACTACGTCCTCACGATGACCGAGGACCGGCAGTTCTACAACCAGACCACCGGCAGCACCAGTACCTACTCGACCTCGCTGCCGATCAATGGTGGCAAGGCGCAGGTGCAGGGCGCGGCGCTGGCCTATACCACCAACTTCGGCCACGGTTTCGGCCTGGTGGCGAACTACACCTATGCGGACTCGTCCACGGACCAGGAATTCCAGCTCCCGTACAGCTCGCGCAACTCGTACAACCTCAGCCCGTTCTTCGAGAACGGCAAGTGGAGCGCGCGCATCAGCATGAGCTACCGCTCGGAGTACTTCACCCAGCTGGGCCGCCTCAACGGCGAGCAGATGACCGACGCCTACACCCAGCTGGACGCAACCCTGGGCTACCGCTTCAATGATCACATCCAGCTCACCTTCAACGCCACCAACCTGCTGGACGAGACCTACTACAGCTACATCGGCACCAAGGACAAGCCGTACTACATCTACAAGAACGGACGTTCGTACGCGCTGACCCTGAACTTCAAGCTCTAGCAACGGCGACATCGTGCCGGTCCACGGACCGGCCGCGCCCCGGGAATTGTTCCACCCAGGGCGCGGGGAAACCCCGTATCCGGTCCGGTGCCGGCATCCTCCGGCCCGGACCGGATACGGTTTTGGACATTTGCGGGATGGCGCATCCATCCCGACTTCAAGGGGATAGCATCATGAAAAGGCTTCGCGCACCGTATCGCTCCGGGCCGCTCCGGCTGGCCGCGCTGGCGCTGCTGGGCATGACGTTCTCCGGCTCGGCCTCCGCGCAAAACGACGCGACCGCGCCGACCGCGACCACGCTGTCGCCCGAGCAGATCGACGCGCAGTGGCTCAAGGCCACCGCCAAGTACGCACCCGAACGCGAACGCCTGGTCCAGGAAGCCAGCGACGGCGCGCGCAAGGGGCCGTTCCGGCCCGACTGGGCCTCGCTAAGGAAATACCGTTCTCCGTCCTGGTACGACAACGCCAAGTTCGGCATCTTCATCCACTGGGGCGTGTTCTCGGTGCCGGCGTTCGGCAGCGAGTGGTACTCGCGCAACATGTACCAGAAGGATTCCAAGGAATACGCGCACCACATCGCCACCTACGGTCCACAGGCGAAGTTCGGCTACAAGGACCTGGTGCCGCTGTTCACCGCGCCGAAGTTCGATCCGGCCGCCTGGGCCAGGCTGTTCCGCGAATCCGGCGCGCGCTACGTGGTGCCGGTGGCCGAGCACCACGACGGCTTCGCGCTGTACGACTCGCAGCTCTCGGACTGGACCGCGGTCAAGAAGGGGCCGAAGCGCGACCTGCTCGGCGAGCTGTCCACGGCGATCCGCGCGCAGGGCCTGCACTTCGGCCTGTCCTCGCATCGCGCCGAGCACAACTGGTTCTTCGACGGCGGCCGCGCCTTCGACTCGGACGTCAACGACCCGCGCTACGCCGATCTTTACGGCCCGGCGCAGGTGCGGCTGCCGGGCAAGGACGACGCCGACGTCGCCCACGACTGGACGCCGGTCTCGCAGGCCTGGCTGGACGACTGGCTGGCGCGCACCACCGAACTGATCGACCGCTACGACCCGGACCTGATCTATTTCGACTGGTGGATCGCCCACCCGACCTTCCGCGCCACGCTGCCGACACTGTTGTCGTACTACTACAACCACGGTGCGAGCAAAGGCGGCGTGGTGGTGAACTACAAGCTCGGCGCGTTCCCCGAGGGCGCCGGCACGCTGGACATCGAGCGCGGCCAGCTCACCGGCATCCACCCGACCCACTGGCAGACCGACACCTCGGTCAGCAACGCCTCGTGGGGCTACATCGAGAACGACACCTACAAGTCGCCGACCTTCATCATCCACATGCTGGCCGACGTGGTCGCCAAGAACGGCAACCTGATGCTCAACATCGGCCCGCGCGCCGACGGCAGCATCCCCGACACCGAGCGCGGCATCCTGCTGGCGATCGGCAAGTGGCTGCAGGCCAACGGCGAGGCGATCTACGACAGCACGCCGTGGCGCGTCTACGGCGAGGGGCCGACCGAGGTGGTCGGCGGCACCTTCCAGGACATCAAGACCAAGCCGTACACGGCGCAGGATTTCCGCTTCACGGTGCGCGACGGCGCGCTGTACGCGATCGAGCTGGGCTGGCCGCAGGACGGCGTGGCGGTGATCCGCTCGCTCACGCCCGCCGACGGCGTGCGCGCGGTGACGCTGCTGGCGAACGACCGCAAGGTGCCGTTCGAGCAGCGCGCCGATGGCCTGCACCTGACGCTGCCGGCCCGGCCGGTCGGCGAGCACGCCTACGTGTTCCGGATCGAACTCTCCCCTTCCACTCCCTGACGGATACCCGCCACGATGACGAAGCGATTCGCCGGGCTGCTGCTCGTGCTGACCCTGATCTGCACGCCGGCCCTGGCCAGCAACCCGACCGCGCTGTTCTATCTGATGAACACGCAGAAATCGACCAACTCCTTCCTCGCCAACGTCGGCAAGATCGACGTGCTGGTGCCGACCTGGTACGGCGTGGACGCCAACGGCCTGGTCAACGGCGGCCCCAACGAGTACCTGTACGGCATCGCCAGGCAGCACCGGCTGCCGGTCACCCCGATCCTGTCGATGACCGCCGGCCGCGAGGGCTTCCACAAGCTGCTGCACGACGAGCCGGCCAAGCAGCGGATGAACGAGTACCTGGTCCGCGAGGGCAAGGTACGCGGCTACAAGGGCTTCCAGTTCGACTTCGAGAGCATCGCCTGGACCGACCGCGACGCCTACACGCTGATGGTCAGGCAGACCGCCGACGCGCTGCATAAGGCCGGGATGACCCTGTCGGTGGCGGTGGTGCCGAACGCGCCGGGCCATCCCGAGGGCGGCGCATTCTCCAAGTGGATGTGGGAATACTGGCGCGGCCCGTACGACCTGAAGGCGCTGGGCCAGGCCGCCGACCTGATCAGCCTGATGACCTACGACCAGCACACCCGCTGGACCACGCCCGGCCCGGTCGACGGCATGCCGTGGATCAAGAAGCACCTGGACTACGCGCTGACCCAGGTGCCGAAGGAGAAGCTGTCGCTGGGCATCGCCACCTACGGCTACCGCTGGTACACCGGCGATCCGGTCAAGGCCGACGGCACCGAGGCCTCCAACATCACCGCCACCTACATCGACGCCGACGAGTCGTTCCCGCTGGCGATCGAGCAGAACGCCAGCGTGCAGTGGGACCCGGTCGAGCAGGAGTCGTGGTTCTACTTCTACCGCGACGACATGCGCGAATGGGTGTTCCGCCCGGACGCGCGCAGCTTCCGCGCGCGCTACGACCTGGTCAAGCAATACGGTCTTCAGGGCTTCAGCTGCTGGGTGCTGGGCGCCGAGGACCCGAAGGTGTGGGACGAGTTGCCGGCGGCGGAGCGCTGAGGGCTCCTGCTTCATTGTAGGAGCGGCTTCAGCCGCGATGGGGCTTGACCGGGAAAGCCCCATCGCGACTGAAGTCGCTCCTACAACGACCCGCAGTGCCTCCGAAACACCCTCGCTCCACCGAACACTACCGCCACGCCGCTTCCGGAAGACCGCCTCATGACGTACGCCCACCTGCTCGCTCTCGCCCTGGCCGCGCTGCTGCTTGGCGGCTGCGGCGACGACCAGCACCACACCGGCAACCGTCCCCCGTTCCCCAGCGCCGCCTCCGGCCCGCACGAACCACCGCCGCTGCCGCTGATCCCCGCCCCGGCCGAAGGCCAGCGCCGCAACGGCCGGCTGGAGGTCGGGCCGGGCACAGCGATCTCGGTACCGGCCGGCGATGCCGCCGCGCTGCGCAGCGCGCGCTACCTCGCCGATCTGCTCCAGCGCACTCGCGGCCTGGTGCTGGCGGTGAAGACCGAGGCCAGTCCGAGCCGCGGCAGCATCCGCCTGCAACGCGATCCGCGCGCGCCGGTCGAGCACAAGGAAGGCTATGCGCTCGACGTGGACCACGAGGGCCTGCGCATCAGCGCGCGCGACGACACCGGTCTGTTCTACGGCGCGATCAGCGCCTGGCAGCTGATGACGCCGGATGCGCAGCGCGGCGCGGTCACCGTCCCGGCCGCCACGATCCGCGACTGGCCGCGTTTTTCCTGGCGCGGCCAGCACCTGGACGTGGCCCGCCATTTCGTCGAGATCGGCGAGGTCAAGCGGCTGATCGATGCGATGGCCCTGCACAAGCTCAACGTGCTGCACCTGCACCTCACCGACGACCAGGGCTGGCGGGTGGAGATCAAGCGCTATCCGCGGCTCACCGAGATCGGCGCCTGGCGCACGCCGCCGGGCGCCGGGCAGCAGGGCTCGCCGAGCCGCGTCGGCGGCTTCTACACCCAGGACCAGATCCGCGACCTGGTGGCCTACGCGGCGCAGCGCCACATCACCATCCTGCCGGAGATCGACATGCCCGGCCACGCCCAGGCTGCGGTCGCCGCCTATCCGGAAGAGGTCGGCGTGCCCAAGGGGCAGCGCCCGGCGGTGGGCGTCAACTGGGGCATCGAACCGTGGCTGTTCGATACCGACGAACGCAGCCTCAGCTTCATCTACAGCGTGCTGGACGAACTGCTGGCGCTGTTCCCATCCGAGTTCATCCACATCGGCGGCGACGAGGCGATCAAGGACCAGTGGGAAGCCTCGCCCAGGGTGCGCGCGCAGATGCGCGCGCTGGGCGTGAAGGATGCCCACGCGATGCAGGGCTGGTTCAACGCGCAGCTGGCGCGTTACCTGACCGGCAAGGGCCGGCGCCTGATCGGCTGGGACGAGATCCTCGAAGGCGGGCTGCCGGAGAGCGCCACGGTGATGTCCTGGCGCGGCGTCGACGGCGCCATCCAGGCCGCCACGCAAGGACACGACGTGGTGCTGTCCGCCGCCGGCTGGCTGTACCTGGACAACCTGCAGACCGCGCGCAGCGACGAACCCGCCGGGCAACTGTCGGTGCTGTCGCTGCAACGCGTGTACGAACTGGACCCGGTGCCGGCCGAGCTGACCCCCGAGCAGCGCAGGCACGTGCTGGGCGCGCAGGGCCAGCTGTGGACCGAATACGTCAACTCGCCCTGGCACATCGAACACGCCCTGTATCCGCGCCTGTCCGCGGTGGCCGAAGTGGCGTGGTCGCCGATGCAGGCGCGCGGCTGGGAGGGTTTCCTCGCCCGCCTGCCGGCGCAGCTGGCGCGCTACCGCGCGCTGGGCCTCGGCTACAGCGATGGCGCGTTCGCCGCCGACATCGCGCTGGCGGACGGGCCGAACCCGGTGCTGGCCGGCGCGCCGGCCAAGGTGCGGCTCGGCAACCAGGCCGGCTACGGCCAGATCCGCTACACCACCGACGGCAGCGAGCCGACGCTGCAGTCGCCGCGCTACGACGCGCCCTTCCCGATCGCGCTGCCGGCCACGGTCAAGGCCGCGGTGTTCGCCGACAACGGCCTGCCGCTGGCGGCGACCCGCAGCCAGCGCTTCGAGCGCGCCGGCCTGTTGTCCAGCGCCACCCAGCCGCTGGTCAACTGCCACGACAAGGGCCCGCAGGGCCTGCGCGTGCCGCTGCTGCCGGACCTGGACGCGCGCGACACCCCGGTCTACGACATCAACGTGTTCGATGCGTGCTGGATCTACCCGCAGGCGCGACTGGACGGCATCGTCGCGCTGCGCGTCGATGCGGCGCGGCTGGCGCGCAACTACGGCCTGGCACACGACCAGTCCAAGGTGCGCCAGTATCCGGCCGCCTCGCCACAGGGCGAGCTGGAAGTGTTGCAAGGCTGTGATGGCGAGCGGCTGGCCACGGTGCCGCTGCCCGCCGGCGACACCCTGGGCGAGCAGTTCACGCTCGACGCCGCGCTGCCGGCGCGCAGCGGCGTCCACGACCTGTGCCTGCGCTTCACCGCACCGATCTCCGGTCCGTTCTACGCGATCGGCAGTGTCCAACTGATCGAAAACCACGCGCAGGCGCCTCCCGCCGCCAAGCGCTGATCCGCAACAAAGGAGAGCTGCATGTCCATGTTCCACCGTCGATCCCCCGCCTGCTCCACCGTAGGGCGCAGCTTGCTCGGCCGCGGCATCACCGACCGGGCCACAGCGGAGTCCCGCACAGGGATGCGAGCACAAGCGCCGCTCTACTCCCGGATCGCGCTGGCGCTGGCGCTGGGCATGGCCCTGCCGGCCTGGGCCGCGCCGCCTTCGACGCAACTACTCGACAGCGGCTGGCAGGTACGGCTCACGCCCGGCCAGGCACAGGCCAAGGCGCATCCGAAGGCCGCGGCATGGCTGCCTGCGCAGGTGCCCGGCGCGGTCCAGACCGACCTGATCGGTGCCGGTCTGGTGCCCGATCCGTTCCTGCGCGACAACGAGGGTGCGATCCAGTGGGTCGGCTTGAGCGACTGGCAGTACCGCACCCGCTTCCAGGTCGATGCCGCCACCCTGGCGCGCGAGCACGTCGAGCTGGTGTTCGACGGTCTGGACACGCTGGCCGAGGTCCGCCTCAACGGCGAGAAGATCCTCGACGCCAACAACATGTTCCGGCGTTGGCGGGTGGATGCCAAACCGCTGCTCAAGCGTGGCGACAACCTGCTGGAGATCACTTTCCGCTCGCCGGTCGAGGCGCTACGCCCGTGGCTGGCCAAGCAGCCCTACGGACTTCCCGGCACCTACGACTCGATGTTCGGCGACGAACCGGCCGGCCGCAACAGCTCGATCTACGTACGCAAGGCGCCCTACCAGTTCAGCTGGGACTGGGGCCCGCGCATCATCAATGCCGGCATCTGGAAGGACGTGGCGCTGCAGGCCTGGGACGCGGCGCGGGTCGACGAACTGCACATCGCCCAGTCGCGCGTCGACGCCGACGCCGCCCAGCTGGAGGCCCAGCTCAGCGTCGAGGCCGGTCGCAGCGGTCCGCTGCAGGTGGATCTGCGGGTACTGGATCCGGACGGCCGCGAGGTCGCGCGGGTCAGCGAACAGCGCACCCTCGATCCCGGCAGCAACCGCATCGACCTGCCACTGCGCATCGCCCAGCCACGGCGCTGGTTCCCGGCCGGCTACGGCGCGCAGGACCGCTACACCTTCCTGGCCAGCGTGCGCGACGCCGACGGCGACAGCCAGCAGCTCAAGCGCGTCACCGGCCTGCGCTCGGTCGAACTGCGCCGCGAGAAGGATCAGTGGGGCAAGAGCATGGCGATCGTGGTCAACGGCATCCCGGTATTCGCCAAGGGCGCCAACCTGATCCCGCTCGACAGCTTCCCCTCCCGCGTCACCGAGGCGACGATGCGCCGCACCCTGCAGGACGCGCGCGACGCAAACATGAACATGCTGCGCATGTGGGGCGGTGGCCACTACCAGGACGATCGCTTCTACGACATCGCCGACGAGCTCGGCATCATGATCTGGCAGGACTTCATGTTCGGCGGCGGCGTGCCGCCCTACGACGTGGAGTTCCGCGAGAACACCCGTCAGGAGGCGATCGAACAGGTACGGCGGTTGCGCGATCATCCCAGCATCGTGCTGTGGTGCGGCAACAACGAGGTCCAGGTCGGCTGGGAGAACTGGGGCGACAGCGTCAAGCTCAAGCAATCGCTCGACCCGGAGGAACGCAGCCGGATCGAGCGCGGCATGACCACGCTGTTCGGCAGCGTGCTGCGCGAAGCAGTCAGGGAGTACTCGCCTGGCACGCCGTACTGGGCGACCTCGCCCGGCACCGACTTCGACGGTGCAGCCGACCAGAGCGACGACGGCGACATGCACTACTGGAAGGTCTGGGGCGGCCCGGCGCTGCCGGTGACCGAGTACATGAACGTGACTCCGCGCTTCATGTCCGAGTACGGCCTGCAGTCGTTCCCGGAGATGCGCACGATCCGCGCGTTCGCCGAGCCCGGCGACCTGCAGCCGGAATCGCCGGTGATGCGCGCGCACCAGAAGTTCGACAAGGGCAACGGCAACCAGCGCCTGCTGCTGTACATCCGCCGCGAATTCGGCGAGCCGAAGGACTTCGAGAGCTTCGTCTACCTCAGCCAGCTGATGCAGGCCGAGGGCATCGCGATCGCCGCCGAGCACCACCGCGCCTCGCGGCCGCGCACGATGGGCACGCTGTACTGGCAGCTCAACGACGTCTGGCCGGTCGCCTCGTGGTCGAGCGTGGACTACTACGGCCGCTGGAAGGCGCTGCACTTCCACGCGCGCCGCTTCTACGCGCCCGAGCTGGTCGCCGCGCTGCGCAAGGACGGCGTCACCACCGTCTCGCTGGTCTCCGACCGCACCGCGCCGCTGGCCGCGCGTTGGCGGGTACGGGTGCTGGGCTTCGACGGCAAGCCGCTGTCCTCGCGCACCCGGCCCGCGCAGCTGGCGCCGCTGAGCAGCACCCAGGTGGCGACATACACCGACGCGGAACTGCTGCAGGGCGCCGACCCGACGCGCACGTTCGCGGTATTCGAGCTGCTCGATGGCGAGCGCGTGCTGTCGCGCCAGAGCGTGTTCTTCGACGCGGCCAAGCGGCTGGCACTGCCGCAGGCGCAGGTGCGCAGCGAGTGGAAGGCCGATGGCGACGGCTACGCGCTGACCCTGACCAGCCCGGTGCTGGCGCGCGAGGCCTGGCTCTCGTTCGGCGACACCGACGCGCAGCTGTCCGACAACGCCTTCGACCTGCTGCCGGGCGAGCCGCTGACACTGCACGTGCGCAGCGCCGCCACGCTGGCGCAGTTGCAGGCCGCCTTGCAGGTGCGCGACCTGGCCTCGACGCTGGCCGGCGCGCCGGCCGAGCCGGTGCAATGAGGGGCGCCCTCATCCGCCCCTTCGGGGCACCTTCTCCCGCCAGCGGGAGAAGGAAGCAGCCGGGCGCGGTCGCTCGTCCCTTCTCCCGCTTGCGGGAGAAGGTGCCCGAAGGGCGGATGAGGGCCACCCTCGCCGTTGCACTCATCCTGGCACTGCCGGCCGCCCACGCCGACCAGGCAGAGGACAAGGCCGCCGCGCTGGTCGCGCAGATGACCCGCGAGGAAAAGATCGCGCAGGCGATGAACGACGCCCCGGCGATCCCGCGCCTGGGCATCCCCGCCTACGAGTGGTGGAGCGAGGGCCTGCACGGCATCGCCCGCAACGGCCATGCCACCGTGTTCCCGCAGGCGATCGGCCTGGCCGCGACCTGGAACACGGCGCTGCTCGAACAGGTCGGCACGGTCACCTCGACCGAGGCGCGCGCCAAGTTCAACCTCGCCGGCGGTCCCGGCAAGGACCACCGCCGCTACGCCGGACTGACCCTCTGGTCGCCCAACATCAACATCTTCCGCGACCCGCGCTGGGGCCGCGGCATGGAGACCTACGGCGAGGACCCCTACCTCACCGGCCAGCTCGCGGTCGGCTTCATCCGCGGCCTGCAGGGCGAGGACCCGCAGCACCCGCGCACGATCGCCACGCCCAAGCACCTGGCCGTGCACAGCGGTCCGGAGCCGGGCCGCCACGGTTTCGACGTGGACGTCTCCCCGCACGACCTGGAGGCGACCTACACGCCGGCCTTCCGCACCGCGCTGGTCGAGGGCCAGGCCGGTTCGGTGATGTGCGCCTACAACGCGCTGCACGGCACCCCGGCGTGTGCCTCGGAGGCACTGCTCGACGGTCGCCTGCGCGGCGACTGGGGCTTCAAGGGCTTCGTCGTGTCCGACTGCGACGCGGTCGACGACATGACCCAGTTCCACTACTTCCGCGCCGACAACGCCGGCTCGTCCGCCGCCGCGCTGAAGGCCGGTCACGACCTCAACTGCGGCTACGCCTACCGCGAGCTCGGCAAGGCGATCGCGCGCGGCGAGGTCGAGGAGGCCCTGCTCGACCGCTCGCTGGTGCGCCTGTTCGCCGCGCGCTACCGGCTCGGCGAGTTGCAGCCGCCCCGACGCGACCCGTATGCGCGGCTCGGCGCGAAGGATATCGACAACGCCGACCACCGCCGGCTCGCGCTCGACGCGGCGGTGCAGTCGCTGGTGCTGCTGAAGAACGACGCCGGCATCCTGCCGCTCAAGCCCGGCGCCACGCTGGCGGTGATCGGCCCGAACGCCGATGCGCTGGCCGCGCTCGAAGCCAACTACCAGGGCACCTCCCGCGAGCCGGTGACCCCGCTGCAAGGCCTGCGCGCACGCTTCGGCATCGACCGGGTGCGCTATGCACAGGGATCGCCGCTCGCCGCCGGCGTACCCGGCACGATCCCCGAGACCGCGCTGCGCAGCGACGGCAAACCCGGCCTGAAGGGCGAGTACTTCGACAACCTCGACCTCGCCGGCACCCCGCGCACGGTGCGCCAGGACCGCGTGGTCGGCTTCAACTGGGACCGGGTTGCACCCGCCGACGGCGTGGACGCGGACCGCTACTCGGTGCGCTGGAGCGGCGAGCTGCTGCCGCCCGGGCCCGGCGACTACACCCTCGCCGTGCGCGTGGCGCGCTGCTTCGACTGCGCCGGCCACGACCCGGTGCGGCTGTACCTCGACGACCAGCTGGTGATCGCCGGCAACGCCGAGGACAAGCGCATCGCCGCCGGCGTGCACAACGCCGACGGCCGCAACGTCGAGGCGACGCTGCACTTCGACGACACCCGTCCGCGCCGGATCCGCCTGGAAATCGAGCACCGCGGCCAGGACCAGGGCCTGCGCCTGGAATGGCTGGCGCCGGCCGATGCGCAGCTGACCGAGGCCGCGCGCGCGGTGGCGCAGTCCGACGCGGTGGTCGCCTTCGTCGGCCTCTCGCCGGACGTGGAAGGTGAAGAGCTGAAGGTCGACGTGCCCGGCTTCGACGGCGGCGACCGCAACGCGCTCGGCCTGCCGGCCGCGCAGGAAGCCCTGCTCGTCCGCGCCAAGGCCGCCGGCAAGCCGCTGGTGGTGGTGCTGATGAGCGGCAGCGCGGTCGCGCTCAACTGGGCACAGCAGCATGCCGACGCGATCCTGGCGGCGTGGTATCCCGGCCAGTCCGGCGGCACCGCGATCGCCCAGGC
>JASGDF010000119.1:0-49769 GCA_047607345.1 Pseudomonas sp.
GTGGGGCAACGCGCCGAGCGTGCTGGTCGGCGACTTCCTGTACTCGCGCAGCTTCCAGCTGATGGTGGAACTGGACAGCATGGCGGTGATGCGCCTGCTCGCCGACACCACCAACCGCATCGCCGAGGGCGAGGTGTTGCAGCTGCTGCACGTGCACAACCCGGACACCGACGAGGCCGCCTACCTGCGCGTGATCGAGCGCAAGACCGCGGTGCTGTTCGCCGCCGGCACGCGCCTGGGCGCGCTGGCCTCCGGCGCCGACGAGGCGTTGCAGGCCAGGCTGTACGACTACGGCATGCAGCTCGGCTATGCGTTCCAGATCGCCGACGACGTGCTCGACTACGCCGCCGATGCGCAGGCGCTGGGCAAGAACCTCGGCGACGACCTCGCCGAAGGCAAGGCGACGCTGCCGCTGATCCATGCGATGGCGCACTCGGCCCCGGACACGCGGCAGCGCCTGCGCGCGATCGTCGAACAGGGCGAGGCCACGGCGATGCCGGAGGTGCTGGCGGCGATCCAGGCCACCGGCGGGCTCGACTACAGCCGCCGGCGCGCGTCCGACTATGCCGAGGCGGCCGAGCGCAGCCTCGACGGGCTGCCGGAGAACGACGCGGTCGCCGCGCTGCGCGGCCTGGCGCGCTACGCGGTGTCGCGCACGCATTGATCCCCCGTCCCGTGTAGGAGCGACTTCAGTCGCGATGAGGCTTCACCGGTAACGCCTCATCGCGACTGAACGGCCCCGGCATGCCGAGGCCACTCCTACAACAGCTTTTCGTGCTCAGTCGCCGAAGCGCTCCTCGAAGAAGTCCCCCAGCATCCGGTAGGCGCGCTTGGCCGCACGCGCGTCGTAGCGGCAGTTGCTGGCCGGGTCGCTGCCGGCGTCGGCCTCGGCGAAGCAGTGCACCGCGCCGCTGAAGTCGACGAACTGCCAGTCGGCGCCAGCCACGTCCATTTCCTTCTGGAACGCGGCGACGTCCTGCTTGCTGATGCTCTTGTCGGCCGCGCCGTTGAGCACCAGCAGCGGCGTCCTGGCCACTCCGGGCGCGGCCGGGGTCGGCGTGGACAGGCCGCCGTGCAGGCTGACCACGCCGGCCAGCTGCACGCCGGAACGCAGCAGCTCCAGCACCGTGGTGCCGCCGAAGCAGAACCCGACCGCGCCGATCCGCGCGGGGTCCAGCGGCACCTTGCCGGCCTGTGCCTTCAGCACCTCCACCGCCTTCTGTGCCCGCACGCGCAGCGTCGCGGTGTCCTGCTTGAGCGCACCGGCCAGCTTGCCGGCCTCGCCTGCGTTGGCCGGACGGCGGCCCTTGCCGTAGACGTCGGCGACCAGGATCACGTAGTCGTCGCCGGCCAGCTTCCTGGCCTTCTCCACCGCCACGTCGGTCACGCCCATCCAGTTCGGCACCATCACCAGGCCGGGTCGCTTGTCGCGCGCGGCATCGTCGTAGACCAGCACGCCCGAGAACGCGTCGTTGCCGATCTTCCATTCCACGGGCCGCGCCTGCATCGCCGCTGCGGCCGATTGCGACAGAAGCGCCATCGCCACCACGCCCATCATCTGCCACCACGCATTGCGCCTGCTCATGGTTCGGGATCCATCGCGGGAAGTGCCGCGAGTGTAGTCCACAGCCAGTGTGGACGACCGCGGGAGAAGCCTGTGGACAACCTCGCGCAGGCCTTGGTCCGCAAACATGTGCGATCCCCTGGCCATTTTTTGACCAGCGCTCGAACGGTTTTCCACAAAGGGTGTGGACCATTCCCGGAAAACGTTGTGGATAAACACCGGCAGCCCTTGCCGTGCGTGACTCCACAATGGAGCGGCTAAATTTTGACCACCCTGCCGTTCGCAGAAGCGCCTAGGCGATGCCCAGACCGGCAATCGCGCTGATCTGTTCCGGGTCGAATCCGGCCAGCGCGGCGAAATGGCGCCCGCGCGCGACATAGTCGCGATACGCGCCGAAGCTCGGCGCGCCCGGCGAAAGCAGCACCACCCCGCCCCGCTCGCCCAGCGCCGCCTGCGCCAGCGCCACCGCCTGCGACAGGTCGTTCGCGGCATGCAGGCCGAAGCGGCCCGGCGCGATCGGCGCCAGCAATTCATGGATGCGTGGACCGTTGGCGCCCATCGTCACGATCTCCAGCGGCGGCGCCTGCCGCATCTGCGCGGCGAAGTCGTGCCAGTCCAGCCCACGGTCGTGGCCACCGACCAGCAGCGCCACACGCCGCGCCGGGAAGCAGGCCAGCGCCGCCAGCGTGGCGTGCGGCGTGGTGCTGATCGAGTCGTTGACCCAGGTGATGCCGTCGCGCGCGCCCACGGCCTGCAACCGGTTCGGCAGCGGGCGGAAGGTCAATGCGGCCGGCGCCAGCACCGCCGCGTCCAGGCCCAGCGCATCCAGCGCGGCCAGCACCGCGCACAGGTTGCCGCGGTTGTGCCGGCCCGGCAGCGGCACGCGGGCGGTGTCGAACACCGCCTCCTCGCCGCGGTACACCACCTCCTCGCGCATGTGCCAGCCGTCGCGGCGGTTGAACCAGCGCAGCTCGCTGTGCGGCAGCGCGAGCTGCGCCAGGCGCGGATCGGCGGCGTTGAGCAACGCGATGCGCGGCCGCGCTTCGGTCACCAGCGCCAGCTTGTCGGCGATATAGCGATCCTCGCTGCCGTGCCAGTCCAGGTGCTCGGGAAACAGGTTGAGCACCAGCGCCAGCTCCGGCCGCGCGCCGCTGCGCGCGACATCAAGGGTCTGGTAGCTCGACAATTCGATCGCCCAGTACTGCGGCGGCGGCTGCGGCGCCAGCAGTTCCAGCAGCGGCAGACCGATGTTGCCGGCCAGCGCGGTGCGATGGCCGCCGGCGCGCAGCAGGTGCGCCAGCAGCGCGGTGGTGGTGCTCTTGCCCTTGGTGCCGGTGACGCAGACCGCCCCCGGCACCTGCCCGCCCGGCTCGGCGTGCTCGGCGAACCACAGCGCGGTGCCGCCGACGAACTGCGTGCCCTGCGCGGCAGCGGCCTGCGCCTCGGGCCGGTACGGGCTGATACCCGGCGACTTGATCACCACATCGAACGCGGCCAGCCGCGTCGCGCTCGCCTCGGTCTCCACGCGCAGGTTCGCATCGCCCAGCGATATCGCGTCGGCGACCTCATCGGGCGTGCAGAACAGCGTCAGCGGCTGCGCTGGATCGCGAATCCCGAATCGCGAATCACGCAACGCGCGATAGGCCGCGCGCCCTTCGCGGCCCCAGCCCCACAGCGCGACGCGGCGTCCCTCAAGCTGCGAAATTCGCACGCACGCGCTCCCACACCACGGCCGGGATGCGGTGTTCGCCTTCGAGCGCCAGCAATGGCCCGATCTCCAGTTCGCCAGCCTGCAACCGCGGCTGGATCTCGCGGATGAAACGCTTCACCAGTGCGTCCTCCTGCCACTCCGCACGCGCGGCCAGGGTCGCCAGCGCGGCGCGTGACTCGCGGCCCTCGCCGACGCACTCGAACGGCTTGTGGTCCTGGAACTCCAGCAGCGCGTCGAAGCCGGCCGCCTGGTTGGCGTCGTCGAGCAGGTTACGGCCGAAGATCCGTACCAGTCGGGTCTTGGGCATGAACGGCGCCAGCGCCAGGAACACGAAATGGCACTTCGGGCAGACCCCGCACCAGCGATGCACCGGGCGCTCGCCCATGATGTGGAAGTTGCGGTTGCAGCTGGAAAAATGCGCGTCGTAGTGATCGGTACGCGCGAACTGGCGCGCCACCGCCAGCTCCGAGAGCGGCCGCAGCAGCGAGTAGTAGTGCAGGTCGGCGGCGACGTGCCGTTCGACGTAGCCGCCGAACGCCTGCTCGAACGCCCAGCCCTTGGACCACTGGTGGTTGACCTCGCCGGTACCGGCAATCTGGCTGCCGTAGCTGGCCGAGCGCTCGTTGGAGAACACCACCTGGTCCACGCCCGCCAGCAGCGCGGCAAACACCAGGATCGCCGAGTTCACCGCGGTCACCGGAATGTGGCCGTTCCAGGCACCCTGGCGGTTCAGTTCGAACAGCTCCGGCGCCAGCGTGCGGCCGATGTTGAGCGTCAGCAGCCCGGTGCGCTCGGCGCAGGCGCGGATCAGCTGCGAGCCACCGATCCAGGTCACGGTCTGGGCGACGCCGGCGGTGCGCAGCGCCTCGATGCTGACCAGCGAGTCCTTGCCGCCGCCGATCGCGACCAGCGCATGCCCGCGCAACCCGGCCGCACCCGCCGCCACCGGCGCGGCCGCCACCGGCAGCTTGAAGCGGCCGTGCAGGTCCAGCCCGTTGCGGTAGGCGAACTCGCCCAGGCCATGTAGATAGACGCTCTCCACCAGCGCCGCGGTCTCCGCATCGATCGCGTAGCCGTCGATGGCGACATCCGCCGGCAGCGCGGCCTTGTAGTAGCTGACACCGGCGATCAGGTGCAGCAGCCGCAACGCGCGCTGCACGGCGACGGCGCGTTCGCCCTCGAGCGCACCTTCCCCCTCGAAGAACGGCGCGCCCGGCACGGTCACTGTCTCGACCAGCTCGAACGTCTGTGCGTGGCCCTGGTCGAACGCGTACACCAGCGAGGCCACGCCGGTCTGCGCGTCGAAGTCGCAACGGACGAAGCGGAAGGTAGTGATCTGGTGTTTGTCGAAAGCAACGGTCATGGACATTCCGGGGTCTGGCGGGCCGGCGGTTTGCGCATCGGCGATCTTGGCTGGCACGGCGTTGGCAGGACGTCAGGCATCGAGTACATCTTCCGGCGGCAGCGCGCGCTGGTTGTAGGTGCTGGCCATGCTGTAGCCATAGGCACCGGCATCGGCGATCAGCACCGTGTCGCCCGGCGCGCTCGCCGCCGGCAGCTTGACCTGGCGGCCGAACACGTCGCTGGACTCGCAGATCGGCCCGACCACGTCGAAGCCACCGTCGCGCGCCTCCTCCAGCCGCGACAGGTTGACGATGTCGTGCCAGGCGTCGTACAGCGCTGGGCGGATCAGGGTGTTCATGCCGGCGTCCAGCCCGACCCGGTGCACGCCGTCCTTCTCGATCACCTGGGTCGCGCTGGCCAGCAGCACGCCGGACTCGGCGACCAGGAAGCGGCCCGGTTCGATCACCAGCGCGAACGCCGGGTGCACCGCCTTGACCTCGGCCAGCCCGGCCGCCCAGTCGTCCAGGTCGAACGGCTCGTCGTCCTCGCTGTACGGGATCGGCAGACCGCCACCGATGTCCAGCACCCGCACGCTGCCGATGCGGCGCGCGAAGCCGGCCAGCTCATCGTACATCTGCCGCCAGTGCGCGCGCGTCTCCACGCCGCTGCCCAGGTGCGCGTGCAGGCCGACGATGCTCGCGCCCAGCGCGCGCGCGGCGGCGGCGAACTCGTCCACGCGCGCGGCGGCAAGGCCGAACTTGGAGGCCTTGCCGCCGGTGGTCACCTTCTCGTGGTGGCCGTCGCCGTGGCCCAGGTCGATGCGCAGCCACAGGCTGCGGCCGCGGAACACCTCCGGCCAGCGCTGCAGCGCCTCGACGTTGTCCACGGTCACGGTCACGCCCAGCTCGAACGCAGCCTGGTACTCGGCCACCGGCGCGAAGCTCGGAGTGAACAGCACGCGCTCGGGCGCCAGGTCCGGCAGCGTCTCGAACACGCGGCGCAGCTCGCCCAGCGAGACGCACTCCAGGCCGAAGCCCTCCTCGACCAGCGCCGCCAGGATCGCCGGGTGCGAATTGGCCTTGATCGCGTAGTAGCGGCGGTCGACCGCGCCGATCGCGGCCAGCTGGCGTGCGCGCGCACGCACCGTCGGCAGGTGGTAGGCGTAGCGCGGGGTGCCCTCGGCGGCCAGCGCCAGCAGCCGTTCGCGCTCGCCCTGCCACCACGGCGTCGGGCGCGACCGCACCGCGCCGATGATTTCGCGCCAGCGCGGGCCGAACACCTGGCCCTCGTAGACTGGCATCGCGCCGGCGTCGATCAGCTCGGCATGCAGGCTCGGCAGCAGCCCGTCGGCGTCGGCCTCGTCGATCACGAAGGTCAGGTTCAGGTCGTTGGACGATTGCGAGATCATGTGTACGCGCTCCTTGCCGAATGTGGCCCACACACCCGAGAGCTTGTGCAGCAGCGAGCGCATGCCGCGCCCGACCAGGGTGATCGCCGCGCACGGCACGATGATCTTGACCTGGCAGATCTTCGACAGGTCGGCCGACAACGCCGACAGCACGTCGGTACTGACCAGGTTCTCGCTCGGGTCGAGCGAGACGGTGACGTTGGTCTCGGCCGAGCCGATCAGGTCCACCGACAGACCGTGCTTCTTGAACAACGCGAACACATCGGCCAGGAAGCCAACCTGCTGCCACATGCCGATGCCTTCCATCGACACCAGCACGATGCCGTTGCGGCGGCTGATCGCCTTCACCCCCGGTACCGGCTCGACGTCACCGTCGATGCTGGTACCGGGCATGTCCGGCCGCTCGGTGTCCAGGATCGCCATCGGCACGCCCGAGTCGCGGCACGGCTTGATCGAGCGCGGATGCAGCACCTTGGCGCCGGTGGTGGCGATTTCCTGCGCTTCGTAGTAGTCCAGCCGGGTCAGCAGGCGCGCGTCGGGCACATCCTTCGGGTTGGCGCTGAACATGCCTGGCACGTCGGTCCAGATCTCCACCCGGGAAGCGCCGAGCAGCGCGCCGAAGTACGCCGCCGAGGTGTCCGAGCCGCCGCGGCCGAGGATCGCGGTGCCGCCGTCCTGATGGCGCGCGATGAAGCCCTGGGTGATCAGCAGCCGGGTCGGCTGCGCGTCGAAGCGCGCGCGCCAGCTGGCATTGGCCTGCCACTGGCACGACACCGACAGGCGCCTGGACCACTCGCTCTGGTTCGGTTGCGGCGGCAGCGCGTCGAGCCAGTCGCGCGCATCGATCCAGCCGAAGTCCAGGCCGCTGGCGCGCAGGTAGGCCGCGCCGAGCGTCGAGGACAGCAGCTCGCCCTGGCCGAGCACCTCGGCCTGCCAGTCGAGCGTGCGTCCGGCCGCGCGCGGATCGTCGAGCAGGCCGCGCAGCGTGGCCAGGCGCGCACCGAGCACGGTGTCGGCATCGAGGTCGAGCTCGGCCAGGAACGCGCGGTGGCGTTGCTCCAGCGCGGCCACGCGCTGGGCGGCGTCGGCGGCGCCGTCGGCGATCGCGCTCAGCTCGTTGGTGACGCCCGACAGCGCCGAGACCACCACCAGCACGCGCGCGCCGGTCGCCTCGGCACGTTTTTTCGCCAGCGTCCCGATCGTGTCCCAGCGATGACGACGCGACACCGAAGTGCCGCCGAACTTGAGGACGATCCAGCGATCGGCAGAAGCAGGGGAAGCTGACATTGAGTTGGACGTTCTAGGATGTGGGGAAAGTACCCGGACAGCCGGGCGCAACCCCTGATTCTACTGCCAACCCACCGCCGATGACCGCTCGCCGCTATCTGCAACTGGATGTGTTCTCCTCCGCGCCCGGCCGGGGCAATCCGCTCGGCGTGGTCACGCAGGCCACCGATCTGGACGAGGCGCGCATGCAGCGGCTGGCGGCATGGCTGAACCTGTCCGAGACGATCTTCTTCCTGCCGCCCGACGCGCCCGGCGCCGACTACCGCATCCGCATCTTCACCCCGAAGGGGGAACTGCCATTCGCCGGCCACCCCAGCGTCGGCGCGGCCTGGGCCGCGGTCGAGCTGGGCCTGGCGCGCCCGCGCGACGGCGCGCTGGTCCAGCAGTGCGCGGCCGGCCTGCTGCCGGTGCGGGTCCACGACGACGGCTCTCGTCGGATCGAGCTGCGCAGCCCCACTGGACGCGCGCTGGGCACCCCCGTCGCAAACCTGCCCACCGAATTGGCGGCGATCGTCCGGCCCGATGCCCCTCCCGCGCTGTGGGAGAACGGGCCGGCATGGTGGCTGATCGAGGCACGCTCGGCCGAGCTGGTGCGCGGACTTCGCCCGGACTTCTCCGCAATCGCCGCCTGGACCGATACCGATGCCGCCGTCGGCGTGGCCGTCTATGCCGCCGAACCCCGCGACACGCACCAGATCGTGGTACGCGCGTTTTGCCCCGGCGATGCCGCCAATGTACCCGAGGACCCGGTCACCGGCAGCGCCAACGCACTGATCGCCGCGCGCCTGGCCGCCGAAGACCGCCTGCCCGGCCGCGATGGCCGCTATCTCGCCAGCCAAGGCCGCGAGCTCGGCCGCGATGGCCGGGTCGAACTCACGCTCGATGGCGACGGCGAGGTCTGGATCGGCGGCCAGGTACAGCCGGTGATCGACGGCCGCCTCGATTGGTAAGCTGCCCAGCCCTCCCACCGGTACCGCCCCGATGACGACCCGCCGATTCCTGCAAGTGGACGTGTTCTCCGCCCGTGCCGGCGGCGGCAACCCGCTGGCCGTGGTGCTCGACGCCGAAGGCCTGGACGACACCGCGATGCAGGCGATCGCGCGCTGGACCAAGCTGCCGGAAACCACCTTCGTGCTGCCACCGCTCGATCCGGACAGCAGCTACCGGATCCGCATGTTCGCCCCGCAGAAGGAAGTACCGTTCGCCGGCCACCCCAGCGTCGGCACCGCGCACGCGGCGCTGGAAGCGGCGCTGGCGCGGCCGCGCGACGGCGTGCTGGTCCAGGACGGAATCGCCGGCAAACTGCCCTTGCGCGTGGATGAGCGCGATGGACACCGCAGTATCTCGATCCGTACCCCGCGCGCGCGCCTGACCGAAACCGCCGATGCCACCGATCCACGCCTGCGCGCGGCCCTGGCCGGCTGGACGCTCGGCGCGCTGCCGCCCGCGTTGATGGACGGCGGACGCCGCTGGTGGCTGGTGGAACTGGCCGACGAGGCCGCGCTGCGCGCGCTGACGCCGGACTGGGACGCGATCGCCGCGCTGGCCGAATCCACCGCCAGCATGGGCGTGTTCGCCTACGCGCGCGCGGCGGCGGGTGCGGATTTCGACTTCGCGGTGCGCGCCTTCGTCGGCAACGGCCGGCGCTTCGAGGATGCCGCGTCGGGCGCGGCCAACGCGGTGCTGGCGGCCTGGCTGGACAGCCGCGGCGCACTGCCGCGCCCCGCGCGCCGCTATATCGTCAGCCAGGGCCGCGAGGTCGGATTCGACGCGCGGCTGGAGCTGTCGATCGACGAGGCCGGCGAGGTCTGGTCCGGCGGACAGGTGCAGACCGTGATCCGCGGCGAGATCGACTGGCCGTAAGGCATTGGGTCCCCGCCTGCGCGGGGACGACGATCCATTTCCCGAAGACTTTGGAGCACAGCGGCGATGGCATGCCGCTACCGTCGTCCCCGCACAGGCGGGGACCCAGCGCCGTCAGCTCACTGCGCCACCACGTCCACCCGCACCCGGATGCGCTCGCCCGGGTTGTAGTCGCTGCGGGTGTGGTAGGTACGGCCGCCATATTCGTAGGTCACGTCGTAGCCATCCACGCGTTCGCGCTCATCGCGGTAGGTGACCGGATCGCAGACCCGCACGCTGCCCCGCGAGTAGCTGCCGTGATTGGCGTCGTAGACCGAACGACCGGCCACGCCGCCGACCATCGTGCCGACCGCGGTGCCCAGCAACCGCCCGCTGCCGCCGCCGACCTGGCTGCCCAGCACCGCGCCGGCGACACCGCCGACCACGGTGGCCAGCGAGCGCCCGCCCGGATTGCCCGAATCGGCATAGCCCCTGTTGCCGTAGTAGTCGCCGCCACGCTCGGAATAACCGTCCGCGGGACGCTCGTAGCAACGCGGCTCGCGGCGCTCGGAATAGTCCGAGACGATGATCGGGTCGACCCGCACCACGCGCGCGTAGTCATAGGCCCCACGATCATCGGCACCACGATCGTCGTCGTAGCGCTGGGCCGAGGCGCCGCCTGCGACCAGCAATCCTGTCGTCAACACACCCAGCAGCAGGGTCTTCATGTGCGCTCGTTCGATTCGAAGATGGGAACGAGCGCGATGCTCTGTGTCAGCCGGTGAAACAAACCTGAATCCACAGACCCAGGCAGAGCGTCATTCACGTACAGGTCGAACTGAGCCGCGGCACGAAGCCTGCTCCGCCAGAATGGCTCCGGTGAGGCGCTGGCCAAACAAGCCTCGCACCGAAGCTCAAGGCGATACCGGCGCGGGCAGGTCAGTTGGAGGGCTCGGTTTCCAGGCTGACAGGCACCGCGCTCAACGCCTTGGAGACCCGGCAGTTCCGCTTCGCCTTGTCTGCCAGTGTATCGAACTCGACCTGATCGATCCCCGGCACCACGGCCTTCAGCTTCAGCCGTATCTGCGAGAGCTGCGGCCCACCCTCCCGCGACAGGTCGACCTCCACGCGGGTAGCCAGCGATGCTGGCGGGAAACCGGCCTCGCTCAACTGCTCCGACAGCGCCATGGTGAAACAGCCGGTATGCGCCACGGCGATAAGTGCCGCTTTTCAGGTCGCCTTCCCAATGCGCGCTGGCGTGACGCGAGATACCCATGGCATTACTGCTGTTGGTGGATGGGCCGCCCCCATAGCCGGAGGTCCGTTACGACCCTGTGCGCCGCAACACGGCCCGTGTCCGGCCCGGCTGGCCATGCCGCGGAACTGAAGTGCGCCCACGAGCAAGGCGATTTCCCCCTGAATTTCAGCCACCACGAGCCGGTCCCGGCGGCCGCGCGGCAACGCCTGCTGGGCAGCGCCCGCTCCGCCCATGAGCACGATTGAGGCCGCCGCCACGCCATTTTGGCCACTCATGACCGGAACGAAAGTCGAACAAGTGGCTTTTTCATGAGGTTTTCAGCGCCTCCCCCTATTGGCGGGGCGCTGCACATGCCCTACATTTCGCAATGCCGACGGGGTCGGCACGACCCTCACAACCCACCGTTCACGGAATCAGGAAATCATGGCAAAGACCGCTAAGAAAGCTGCCCCGACGAAGGCAGCAAAGAAAGTCGCCACCAAGGCCGCCGCAAAGCCTGCCGCCCTCAAGCCGATCAAGGAAGCCCTGAGCAAGTCGGGTCTGGTCGCGCACATCACCGAGGCCACCGCCGTCGCCGCCAAGGATGTCCGTGCCGTACTGGCTGCGCTGGAAGGCGCCGTGCACGCATCGGTCAGCAAGAAGGGCGCCGGTGCGTTCACCCTGCCGGGCCTGCTGAAGATCACCGCCGTCAGCGTGCCGGCCAAGCCGAAGCGCAAGGGCATCAACCCGTTCACCAAGGAAGAGCAGTGGTTCGCCGCCAAGCCGGCCTCGGTCAAGGTGAAGGTGCGCCCGCTGAAGAAGCTCAAGGATGCCGCCGCCTGATCGCGCGCGCCCTTGCAGTGCATCGAACGGGACGGCAATGCCGTCCCGTTCGTTTTCTGCGGAACCGAACACGCTTGAGCGCGCGCGACGCCCCATGACGCGCGCTGGAACACTCCGTCATGGTCGCCACCCTCGCGATCGCCAGAACTCGGGCCTATCTTGGATTCCGCCCCTGCCATGAGCTTCGGCGCCATGCCCACGCAACGCTACCGCATCACCATCACGCCCCTGGAAAGCGACGGACGGCCCTGTACCGGCCGCTGCACCATCGAGTTCGAGCAGCGCTCGCGCGAAAACTGGATGCGGCGACTCGAGAAACTGCAAGGCCAGCGCCAGCTCAGTGGCGACGACTGCGCCGCGCTCACCGTGGGTACCCAGTTGTTGAAGGAACTGGCGCAGTCGCGCACCGACAGCCACGGCACGCTGGCCGCGATCCAGCCCGCACTGCTGGCCCTGCTCGAACGCATCGAGAGCGAATCCGAATCCCGCTCGCACTGAACATGCGGCGACATGACCGAAGACGGATTGCAGGTACCGATCCACTAACCACGGGTTCACCTGGCCCGGTTATCGTGGAACCTCGCCTACGAGAGCCACCTGCCATGAAAGTCCGCCACCTGATCCTCGGCCTCGCCTATTGC
The DNA here is from genome assembly GCA_047607345.1 of Pseudomonas sp. Lineage (GTDB taxonomy): Bacteria > Pseudomonadota > Gammaproteobacteria > Xanthomonadales > Xanthomonadaceae > Pseudomonas_S. The sequence goes on from JASGDF010000119.1 coordinate 11,878, forward strand.
CTGGCCCTGAGCGCCGGCAGCGCGCTCGCCACCCCGCAAATCCAGGGACGACAGGTCAGCGTGCAGGCGGGCGACGTGCAGCACTACCTGAGCGAGCACTTCCCGCAGACGCACGACGCCCTGGGCGGCCTGCTGGCACTGACGGTGAGTGATCCTCGGCTCGATCTGCCGCCGGGCGAACGCCTGGACCTGGCATTCGACCTCGCCGTCGCCACCGCCGGCGGAGCCCCCTCGCCGGTCGGGCATGTCTCGCTGAGCAGCGGGCTTCGCTACGACGCCGCACGCCAGGGCTTCTTCCTCGACCAGCCCGCGATCGAGGACTTCAAGCCGGTCCATGCGGGCGCCAAGCTCGATGCCAGCACCCGCGAATTGCTCAATGCCTGGCTGGTCGACTACGCGCGCAAGCAGCCGATCTACCGGATCGACCCCTCCATCGCCGGCCTGATGGGAGCGCTGCAGGTCGAGTCCGCAGCCGTCCAGGACGGCAGGCTCGTGGTCAACTTCAACCAGGACGTGGCCGAGTCGATGCCGGCAGGCGCGCTGCGGGGGCGCTGAGCACACCGGCAAGCGCCGGAATGCAGCGGAGGAGCGCCCGCCAACGCGATCAACGCTTGGGCTGCAACATCGTCCCGGTGCAGTGCTTCGCGCCGCAGCGACAGGCCCAGATCTTCTTCAGCCTCGGCGTATGCCGCTCGGCCAGCACGATGCCGTAGTTGTAGGTCAGTTCCTCGCCCGGCGCGATGTCGCGGATCGCCTCGATGAACACCCGGCTGGCGCGCGAGTCGCCTTCGTCCTCCTCGATCACCGCCTCGCAGTTCGGATCGCAGCTGTGGTTGATCCAGCGCGCGTCATTGCCCTGGTAGTTGGCATCGATCACATACGCGTCGCTGAGCGTGAAAAGAAAGGTGTGGCCGCTCTCCACGTCGCCGCTGTCGTCGGCATCGACCTCATCATGGGTGCGCCGCAGGCCCTTGTACTCGATAATGCGCTCGCCCTTTCCGAGCGGCTTGACGGCGAACACGCCGTTTCCATGGATACGGGACTTGCGGGCGGCGATCTTGCGCGACATGAAGGAATCCGGAGGGCCAAACCGCGATTCTGGCGCAGAACCGCCTCCGGACCCAAGCCCGCACCCGCCGATATACGGACTGTATGGCTGCCAGTGGATGAATGGATTGGTGTCCGCGACGCAAAAGGGTACAATTTTGGTCCGCATTGAACCCCACCGCTTCCGACCATGCTGCGCGTCACCAAACTGACCGACTACGCCACCGTGGTGCTGACCGTCCTGGCCAGCCATCCTGGTGACGTGCTCAGCGCGACCGAGCTGGCCGAGCATGCCGGCCTGGAGCCGCCGACCGTCAGCAAACTGCTCAAGCCGCTGGCCCAGGCAGGGCTGGTCGAGGGCCTGCGCGGCGTGCGCGGCGGCTACCGGCTCGCGCGCGCGGCAGGCGGCATCAGCCTGATCGAGATCGTCGAGGCGATGGAAGGCCCGCTGGCGATCACCGAATGCAGTCAGGACCACGGCCAGTGCGGCATCGCGCACCAGTGCGGGGTGCGTTCGAACTGGCGGCTGATCAACGACGTGGTTGCCGACGCGCTCCGCGGCGTGACCCTGGCGCAGATGCTTCACCCCCTCTCTCCTTCCGGCGACGGCCGGCGGCGCATCGCCGTCGACGTCGCGACCACCTGACCTTAGGCAGCCCATCATGGCCACCGAAGTTGCACCTCCCCAGAATGCCGAGATCCTCGAACGGCTGGGCCGACGCTACGACGCCGGCTTCGTCACCGAGATCGAATCCGATTCGCTCCCGCCGGGCCTGGACGAAGACGTCATCCGCGCGCTGTCGGCCAAGAAGCACGAGCCGGAGTGGATGACCGAGTGGCGCCTGTCGGCGTACCGCCACTGGCTGACCATGCCGGTGCCGCACTGGGCCAAGCTCAGCATCGCGCCGATCGACTTCCAGGCGCTGAGCTACTACTCCGCGCCGAAGGGCCCCAAGTACAAGTCGCTGGACGAGGTGCCCAAGGAACTGCTCGACACCTACGACAAGCTCGGCGTGCCGCTGCACGAGCGCGCCAAGCTGGCCGGCGTGGCGGTGGACGCGGTGTTCGACTCGGTCTCGGTCGGCACCACCTTCCGCAAGGAGCTGGCCGAGAAGGGCATCGTGTTCTGCTCGATGTCCGAGGCGATCCAGGAGCACCCGGAGCTGGTGCGCAAGTACCTCGGCAGCGTGGTGCCGGTCGGCGACAACTACTTCGCCGCGCTGAACTCGGCGGTGTTCTCCGACGGCAGCTTCGTGTTCATCCCGGCTGGGGTGCGCTGCCCGATGGAGCTGAGCACCTACTTCCGGATCAACGCCGGCCACACCGGCCAGTTCGAGCGCACCCTGATCGTGTGCGAGGACAAGGCCTACGTCTCCTACCTGGAAGGCTGCACCGCGCCGATGCGCGACGAGAACCAGCTGCACGCGGCGGTGGTCGAGCTGGTGGCGCTGGAAGACGCGGAGATCAAGTATTCCACCGTGCAGAACTGGTACCCGGGCGACGAGGAAGGGCGCGGCGGCATCTACAACTTCGTCACCAAGCGCGCCGAATGCCGCGGCGCGCGCGCCAAGGTCACCTGGACCCAGGTCGAGACCGGCTCGGCGATCACCTGGAAGTACCCGTCGTGCGTGCTGCTCGGCGACGATTCTGTCGGCGAGTTCCACTCGGTGGCGCTCACCCACCACCGCCAGCAGGCCGACACCGGCACCAAGATGATCCACGTCGGCAAGCGCACCAAGAGCAAGATCGTCAGCAAGGGCATCAGCGCCGGGCGCGGGCAGAACACCTACCGCGGCCTGGTCAAGGTCGACCGCAACGCCGACGGCGCGCGCAACTACACCCAGTGCGATTCGCTGCTGATCGGCAAGCAGTGCGGCGCGCACACCTTCCCCTACATCGAGGTGAAGAACCCGGGCGCCACCGTCGAGCACGAGGCCACCACCTCGAAGATCTCCGACGACCAACTGTTCTACTGCCGTGCCCGTGGCATCGGCCAGGAAGACGCGGTGTCACTGATCGTCGATGGCTTCTGCAAGCAGGTGTTCCGCGAGCTGCCGATGGAATTCGCGGTGGAAGCCAAGAAGCTGCTGGAAGTGTCACTGGAAGGCAGCGTCGGCTGACGTGCTGTTCCTTCTCCCGCCGGGAGAAGGTGGCGCGAAGCGCCGGATGAGGGTACGGGCGAAGCCTCGTGCACCGGATTCCGCGAAGGCTTCGCCCGCACCCTCACCCCAACCCCACTCCCGACGGGAGAGGGGCTAAAAAGAATCTGACGGACAACCTCATGCTTAAGATCGAAAACCTCCACGCCTCCGTCGCCGGCAAGGAAATCCTCAAGGGCCTCTCGCTCGAGGTGAAGCCCGGCGAAGTGCACGCCATCATGGGCCCCAACGGCGCCGGCAAGTCCACCCTCGGCAACGTGCTGGCCGGCCGTGACGGCTATGAGGTCACCGCCGGCAGCGTCGCGTTCGAAAGCGAAGCCCTGCTCGAGCTGGAGCCTGAGGAGCGCGCCGCCGCCGGCCTGTTCCTGGCCTTCCAGTACCCGGTGGAAATCCCCGGCGTGAACAACACCTACTTCCTGCGCGCCGCGCTCAACGCGCAGCGCAAGGCGCGCGGCGAGGAGGAACTGGACTCGATGCAGTTCCTCAAGCTGGTGCGGCAGAAGCTGGCGGTGCTGCATCTGAAGGACGAGCTGCTGCACCGCGGTGTCAACGAGGGCTTCTCCGGTGGCGAGAAGAAGCGCAACGAGATCTTCCAGCTGGCGGTGCTCGAGCCGAAGCTGGCGATTCTCGACGAGACCGACTCGGGCCTGGACATCGACGCGCTCAAGACCGTCGCCGATGGTGTCAACGCGCTGCGCTCGCCGGAGCGCTCGTTCCTGGTCATCACCCACTACCAGCGCCTGCTCGACTACATCAAGCCGGACGTGGTGCACGTCCTGGCCGAGGGCCGGATCGTGCAGACCGGCGGCCCGGAGCTGGCGCTGGAGCTGGAGAAGCACGGCTACGCCTGGCTGAAGGACCGGGTCGTGCCGGAGGCGGCCGCCTGATGAGTACCCTCCTGCAATCGCTGGCCAACGCCTTCCACGGCGATCCCGCGCACCGCGAGGCGCTCGATGCGGCGCTGCGCGACGGTTTGCCCGGCCCGCGCAGCGAGGCCTGGAAATACACCTCGCTGCGCGCGCTGGAGCGGCGCAGCTTCGCGCCGGCGCCGGCCGCGGTCGCCGCCATCGACCCGACGCCGCTCGAAGGCATTCCCGCGCCGCGCCTGGTGTTCGTCAACGGCCGCCACGCCCCGACACTGTCGGACCTGGCCGGCCTGCCGGCCGGGGTCGAGCTGCGCCCGCTGTCGGCCGCGCTGGCCGACAGCGACGATGCCCTGCGCTTCCTCGGCCGCCGCTTCGAGCGCAGCGAGGACGTGTTCGCGCGCCTGAACGCCGCGCTGGCCGACGAAGGCGTGCTGCTGCGCGTGGATGAGGACGTCGCGGTCGAAGCACCGCTGCACCTGGTGTTCGTCGCCACCACCGACGCTGCCGGCGTCGACCTGGCCTGGCACCTGCGCCACCTGGTCGAGCTGCGTCGCGGCGCCTCACTGGCGCTGGTCGAGCACCACCTGCACGACGGCGAGGCCGCTCACCTGGGCAACGTCCTGGCGCATGTCCATCTCGCACAGGGCGCCCGGCTCGATCACGCGCGTATCCAGTCCGACGCCGCCGGCCTCACCTCGCTGCTGCGCACCGACGCGGTGCTGGCACGCGAGGCCGAGTACCGCCGCGTCGACCTGGAGCTGGGCGCGGCCCTCACCCGCCACGAGCTGAACGTACGCCTGGAAGGCGACCATGCACGGCTGACCGCCAACGGCGTGCTGCTCGGCAATGGCAGGCGTCACATCGACACCCGCCTGGGCATCGAGCACATCGCCCGCGACACCTGCGCCGAATTGCTGTGGCGCGGTGTCGGCGCCGACCGCAGCCGCGTGGTGTTCCATGGCGGCATCCACATCCGCGAAGGTGCCGACGGCACCGACGCGCGCCTGTCCAACAAGAACCTGCTGCTGTCGGCCAATGCCGAGATCGACACCCAGCCGGTGCTGGTCATCGACGCCGACGAGGTCCAGGCCGCGCACGGCGCCACGGTCGGGCAGCTCGACCCGCAGGCGCTGTTCTACCTGCGCTCGCGCGGCCTGCCCAGGCAGCGCGCGCAGCAGCTGCTGAGCGCGGCGTTCTGCCACGAGCCGCTGGCGGCGCTGCAAGGCCCGCTCGCCGGCATCCTGGCCGCGCGCCTCGACCAGGCGCTCAGCTCGGCGGGGGTCGCATGAGCCTGTCTGCCCCGCAGACAACGAGCGGCGGCCCCGTCCTGCCGGACTGGGAGCGGGTACGCGCCGACTTCCCACTGCTGATGCGGCAGGTCCACGGCAAGCCGCTGGTGTACTTCGACAACGCCAACACCGGGCAGAAGCCGCTGGCGGTGATCGCCGCCACCGACGAGTTCTACCGGCGCCAGAACGCCAACGTCAGCCGCGCGGTGCATGCGCTCGGCACCGAGGCCACCGAGGCCTACGAAGGCGCGCGCGGCAAGCTGGCGCGCTTCCTCAACGTCCGCAGCGACGAGCTGGTGCTGTGCAGCGGCACCACCTTCGCGATCAACCTGGTCGCCTATTCGTGGGCGTTGCCGCGACTGAAGCCCGGCGAGGTGATCCTGGTCTCGCGGATGGAGCATCACGCCAACATCGTGCCGTGGCAGCTGGTCGCGCAGCGTACCGGCGCGACGATCCGCATCGCCGAGATCACCCCGGACGGCGCGCTCGACCTGGACGCGCTGCGCCAGGCGATGACGCCCGAGGTGAAGCTGCTGGCGGTGGCACACGTCTCCAACGTACTCGGCACGGTCAATCCGGTGCGCGAGATCTGCCGCGAGGCGCGCCGGCGCGGCATCGCCACCGTCGTCGACGGCTCGCAGGCCGCGCCGCACCTCCCGGTCGACGTGCAAGCGATCGGCTGCGACTTCTACGCGATCACTGGCCACAAGATGTGCGGCCCGACCGGCACCGGCGCGCTGTGGGCGCGCCGCGAGCACCTCCAGGTGATGCCGCCGTTCCTGGGCGGCGGCGAGATGATCAAGGAAGTCAGCTTCGACGGCACCGTGTTCAACGAGCCGCCGCACAAGTTCGAGGCCGGCACGCCCAACATCGCCGGCTTCATCGGCCTGGGCGCGGCAGTGGACTACCTCGAAGGCGTCGGCAGGCAGCACATCGAGGCGCGCGAAGCCGAGCTGCTGGCGCACTTCACCGAGGAACTGCGCAGGATCGACGGATTGCGCATCTTCGGCACCACGCCAGACAAGGCTGCGGTGGTTTCGTTCCTGATCGAGGGCGCGCACGCGCACGACCTGGCGACCCTGCTCGACCTGGAAGGCGTGGCGGTGCGCTCGGGCCAGCATTGCGCGCATCCCTTGCTGCAGTACTACGGCGTCGCCGCCACCTGCCGCGCCTCGCTGGCGTTCTACAACACGCATGCCGAAATCGAGCGCTTCATGGAAGCGCTGAACAAGGTCCGCAAGCTGCTGGGTTGACCCCACTGCTTTCTGTAGGAGCGACTTCAGTCGCGATGGGGCTTTCCCGCGGGAAGCCCCATCGCGACTGACACCCCAAGGGTGCCTAGAGTCGCTCCTACAACATCCAGGGCGGACCGCTAAAATGCGCGGATGCACACCCTGACCTTCCGTACCGCCAGCGTCGCCGACATCGACGCGATCGTCGCCCTGGTGACCTCGGCCTACCGTGGCGAGGCCAGCCGCGCCGGCTGGACCACCGAGGCCGATTTCCTCGACGGCGCCCGCATCGACCCACAGGTACTGCGCGACGACATCCTGCGCGAGCGCAGCCTGGTGCTGCTGGTCGAGCAGGACGGCCAGCTGACCGCCTGCGCACACGTCGCCGACGAGGACGGCACCGGCTATTTCGGCATGTTCTCGGTCAGCCCGGCCCTGCAGGGCGGCGGGATCGGCAAACGCCTGCTGGAGGAAGCCGAGCGCATCGCCGCGCAGCAATGGGGCCTGGCGCGCATGCAGATGACGGTGATCGACATCCGCACCGAGCTGATCGCGTTCTACCAGCGCCGCGGCTACCGCCGCACCGGCATCACCAAGCCGTTCCCGTACGGCGACGAGCGTTTCGGCGTGCCACTGCGCGACGACCTGCGTTTCGAGGTGCTGGAAAAACCCCTGGGCACGCGGCCATGAGCGCCGCCGATGCGGGCAACTGGACCTTCGTGTGCGCCACCGGCGAGTTGCTGCCGGGGGAGCTGAAGACCGTCTGGGACGAGGTCACCGACACGCCGATCGTGGTGTTCAACCGCGACGGTGACCTCTACGCACTGGAAGACCGCTGCAGCCACGAGGACTACGAGCTGTCGCCCGGCGAGTACGATCCGGCCGCCGGTACCATCGAGTGCCTGCTGCACGGGGCGCGCTTCGACATCCGCGACGGGCGCCCGCTGTGCGCGCCGGCCTATACGCCGGTGGCCAGGTTTCCGGTGAAGCTGGAACACGGCGGCATCTGGACCCGCGACGACCGCTGACGAAACCCGGCGTAATTCACTGAATCAAAAAGGAATTTATGGAGCCCCCATGGCAACGCGGGGGCTGACTTTCTGCTGCCTGCGCCCACAAATGTCACGCAATGTAACGAAATGTATTGCAAATAATTCGCATTTGCGAGGAAATATGCCGGATGGCGTCACACATGCCGCCAGAGACAGCCAGTCCGCCTGGCCCACCGCTCCCGGCCTCCCCGCATGCGTTCTCCCGAATCACTGGACCGGGAGCACCCAGGCGCCGCTGGCAAGCACCCCTTCCGTACGTCCGCCACGATGACTTCCACGATCAAGAGCCGTAAGCACGCCCTCTGCCATGCCTCCGCCCATACCCTCACCGCCGCCGCCCTGCTCGGTGGCCTGGGATTGGCCGCTCCCGCCTTTGCCGCCGACCCCGCCGTCGACCCGCCGACCACGCTGGACAAGATCGACGTCCAGGCCGACCGGGCCAAGCGCTACCTGGTCGAGACTCCGGCATCGCCGAAGTTCACCCAGCCGCTGATCGACACCCCGCAGACCCTCAACGTGATCGACAAGGATCTGTTCAACGAGCAGGGCGCCACCACCCTCACCGAGGCGCTGCGCAACAGCCCCGGCGTGGGCACGTTCTACGTCGGCGAGAACGGCAACACCAGCACCGGCGATGCGATCTACATGCGCGGCTTCGACAGCTCGAGCAGCATCTTCGTCGACGGCATCCGCGATCTAGGCTCGATCTCGCGCGACGTCTTCAACATCGAGCAGATCGAGGTCGAGAAGGGACCGGCGGGCACCGACAACGGCCGCAGCGCGCCAACCGGCGCGATCAACCTGGTGACCAAGCAGCCGTTCACCACCGACGCGCTGAGCGCGTCGCTGACCGGCGGCACCGACAACCAGCGCCGCGTCAGCGCGGACTGGAACAAGACGCTCGGCGCGAGCAGCGCGCTGCGCCTGAACGTGGTCGGCCAGGACAGCGGCGTGGCCGGCCGCGACCACGTCGAGAACAAGCGCTGGGGCCTCGCGCCGTCGCTGGCGTTCGGCCTGGATACCGACACCCGCTACTTCATCGACCTGCTGTACGTGAAGCAGGACAACGTACCGGACGGCGGCGTGCCGACCATCGGCCTGCCCGGCTATTCCTCACCCGACGCGGCCCGGCCCTGGCTGGCGACAGCCGCGCGCGTGGACCGCGAGAACTTCTACGGCACTCGCCACGACCACGACGACGTGACCGCGAAGATGGCCACGTTCCGCTTCGAGCATGACGTCTCCGAGGCGCTGAAGCTGACCAACACCGCGCGCTGGGGTGAGAACGAGCAGAACTACCTGCTCACCGCGTTCATGGGCAATGCGACCAACCTGCTGACGCCCGATCCGGCCGATCCCTCGACCTGGACGCTCGCGCGCAGCCTGCCGACCTACAAGGACCAGCGCTACACCATCCTCACCGACCAGCTGAACCTGCGCTGGGACTTCGCCACCGGCGCGGTCCGCCACAACCTGAGCACCGGCGTGGAGGCCACCCGCGAGCAGTTGCAGAGCTGGGGCGTGGCCACGCGCAGCGGTAGTGTCTGGCCGGCCGCGAACCTGTACGCACCGGACTGGAACGTGGACGGACTGCTGTGGGGCCGCAGCGGCGCGCACAGCCAGGGCGTCACCACCACCTGGTCGGCCTATGCGTTCGACACGCTGCGGTTCGGCGAGAGTTTCCTGCTCAGCGCGGGCGTGCGCCTGGACCGCTACGAGACCGAGTTCGAAAGCGTCGTAGCCTGCGGCAGCCGCGGCGCGCCGGCGTGCGGCACGCTGCCGAACGGCAGCATCGTGCCCGGCGTGGACGCGGACATCTCCGACACGCTGTTCAACTGGAAGCTCGGCGCGGTCTACAAGGCGAACGAGGACGTCAGCCTGTATGCCAACTACGCCATTTCCCAGCAACCCCCGGGTGGCAGCGCGCTGGAGCTGAGCACCTCGGCCAACAGCGCCAATAACCCGGCGTTCGATCCGCAGAAGGCCTCCACCGTCGAGGTCGGCAGCAAGTGGAATTTCCTGGACGACGGCCTGTTCGTCACGATGGCGCTGTTCCAGACCGACGTCAGCAACGAGATCGCGCAGGGCAGCGACGGGCTGTACTACCAGACTGGCGAGAAGCGGGTGAAGGGCGTGGAACTGTCGGCGGTCGGCAAGCTCACCGAGCACTGGTCGCTCGCCACCGGCTACACCCGGATGGACACGCAGGTGAAGGCAGGCGCGATCGTCTCGCAGGACGGCAGCACGGACCTGGCCTACACCCCGGACAGCGCCTTCACCGCCTGGAGCACCTACATCCTGCCATTCGGGCTGACCATCGGCGGCGGCGTGCGCTACTCGGGCGAGATGAAGCGCGGCACCGACGGCGCGATCGGCACGCCGGCCCTGGTCAAGTCCTACACGGTCTGGGACGCGGTCGTGACCTATCCGGTCAACAAGCACTTCGAGCTGCGCCTGAACGTCAACAACGTGTTCGACAAGGACTACGTCGCGGCGATCAACAAGAGCGGCTTCCGCTATACGCCCGGCGCTCCGCGCTCGGCGACGCTGAGCGCCAACCTGAAGTTCTGATCCATACGACACGCGAGGAGGACGCCTTCCGCAACGGCAGGCGTCCTCCTCGACCACACATCCACCTGCGGGATGTACTTGCCCTGGAGCCTGCCATGCTGTTGCACATCCCCGGCATATTGAGCACCGACGAGGTCGCGCATTTCCGCCGCGCGCTTGCCGAAGCAGACTGGACCGACGGACGCGAGACGGTCGGCACGCAGGGCGCGCAGGTCAAGCGCAACCTACAGTTGCCCGACACATCGCCGCTCAAGCACGAACTCGGCCAGGCGGTGCTGAAGGCACTGGCGCGTAGCCCGCTCTATTTCGCCGCGGCGCTGCCACTGCGCACGATCCCGCCACGCTTCAACCGCTACGAAGGCGGCGGTGAATACGGCTTCCACGTCGACGGCTCGGTGATGACGCTGGCTGCCACCCCGACGCAACCGGCGATGACGCTGCGCACCGATGTCTCCTGCACGCTGTTCCTGTGCGAGCCGCAGGAGTACGACGGTGGCGAGTTGATCGTCAGCGATACCTACGGCGAACACGAGGTCAAGCTGCCGGCCGGCGACCTGATCCTGTATCCGTCCAGCAGCCTGCACCGGGTCGCGCCGGTGACACGCGGGACCCGGCTCGCCTCGTTCTTCTGGGTGCAAAGCCTGGTGCGCGACAGCACGCGCCGGCAGCGCCTGTTCGAGCTGGATACGGCGATCCAGACCCTGACCGCCACTGGCGCCGACCGCGACGCCCTGCTCAAGCTCACCAACGTCTATCACAACCTGTTGCGCGAGTGGTCGGAGACCTGATCCCGACCTGTGAGCGGCATGGCGGCAATCAGGTCTGTCCAGCGGGAGCGGTCTCGGCGACAGGCTCGGTTCCAGGGGATGTCCCGCGCCCTTGCCTGCGGAAGGAGCTTGCGTCCGCCGCGAAGGCCGCAGAACCGACCCGCGCCAATCAAGATCGATTCTCACTTATGTAAGATGAGCATATCTCTCCCCGCCCGCCTACATCCGTTGCCCACGCCGCCCGCCACCGACCTCGCCACGGCACGCCAACGTCGCGGCTTCTGGCTGCGGACGCTGCACCAGTGGCACTGGATCAGCTCGGCGATCTGCCTGATCGGGATGCTGGTGTTCGCCGCGACCGGGCTGACCTTGAACCATGCCTCGCGCATCGAGGCCAAGCCGGCCGTGACCAGCCGCAGCGCCACCCTGCCGGCGCCGCTGCTGCACGCGCTCGGCGCGCGCCAGGACGGCAATGCGCCGCTGCCCGGCCGCGTCGTGGCGTGGCTGGACCGCGAGTTCTCGATAGCGCTCGGCCGCCGCGAGGCGGAGTGGTCGGGTGACGAAATCTACCTGTCGATGCCGAGCCCGGGCGCGGATGCCTGGCTCAGCATCGACCGCGCCAGCGGCGCGGTCGAGTACGAGGCCACCGACCGCGGCTGGATCTCCTACTTCAACGACCTGCACAAGGGCCGCAACGCCGGCCCGGCCTGGGGCTGGTTCATCGACCTGTTCGCGGTCGCCTGCCTGGTGTTCTGCATCACCGGCCTGTTCCTGCTGCAGATGCACGCCCGCCAGCGCCGCATGACCTGGCCGCTGGTCGGGCTGGGGCTGATCGTCCCGCTGCTGATCGCCCTGCTCCTGATCCACTGAATCCATACCCGGAGACCCATCCATGCGCGCCACCGTCACTCTCACAATCGCCCTGAGCGGCCTGCTCGCCGTGCCGGCCTACGCCGCCACGCTCGACGTCGACGTCGAGATCCCCAAACTCAACGTCGCCGAATACCACCGCCCTTACGTGGCGATCTGGGTCGAGGGTGCCGACCAGAAGGTCGCGGCCAACCTCGCGGTCTGGTACCAGTCCAGGGACACCGCCGAGGGCCACGGCACCAAGTGGCTGCCGGACCTGCGCCAGTGGTGGCGCAAGAGCGGCCGCACGCTGCAGGTGCCGGTCGACGGCGTGACCGGCCCGACCCGGCCGGCAGGCCGGCACGCGCTGTCGTTCACCGACCGGCAGCCGCAGCTGAAGGGTCTGGCGCCGGGCGAGTACACGCTGGTGGTCGAGGCCGCGCGCGAGGTCGGTGGCCGCGAGCTGCTGAAGATCCCCTTCAGCTGGCCGGCCAAGGCCGCGCAGAACGGCAAGGCCCAGGGCAGCAGCGAACTGGGCGCGGTGACGCTGGTCGCCCGGCCGTGAAGTCCCCTCCCCGATCGACCGTTGCAGGAGTTCCGATGAAGCGCTCCCTCGTATTGGCCGCCGCGCTCGCCGCGTTGCCGCTCTCCGCACTCGCGCACAAGGCCTGGCTGCTGCCCTCGCAGACCGTGATCGCCGGCGAGCAGCCGTGGATCACCGTGGACGGCGCCGTCTCCAACGACCTGTTCTACTTCAATCATGTGCCGCTGGGTCTGGGGAATCTGACGATCACCGCGCCGGACGGCAGCCGACCGCAACCGGAGAACCCCGCCACCGGCCGTTACCGCAGCGTGTTCGACCTGCAGCTCAAGCAGACCGGCACCTACCGCCTGGCGGTGCTCAACAGCGGCCTGTTCGCCAGCTGGAAGGAGGACGGCAAGCCCAAGCGCTGGCGCGGCGACGCGGCGCGCTTCGCCAGCGAAGTGCCGCAGAACGCCCAGGACCTGCAGGTCTCGCAGTCGCTCGGCCGCGTGGAGACGTTCGTGACCAACGGCGCACCGAACGACATCGCGCTCAAGCCGACCGGCCAGGGCATCGAGCTGATCCCGGTGACGCATCCCAACGACCTGTTCGCCGGCGAGCCGGCACAGTTCAAATTGCAGATAGACGGCAAGCCGGCGGCCGGCCTGGAGGTCGAGATCGTCCGTGGCGGCACGCGCTATCGCAATGCGCAGGACGAGATCAAGGCGAAAACCGACGCCCAGGGCGCGTTCTCGGTGACCTGGCCGGAAGCGGGCATGTACTGGCTGGAGACCGCGACCGAGGACGACAGGGCCTCGCTGCCGCAGGCCACACGGCGCCGCCTGAGCTATGTCGTCACGCTGGAAGTGCTGCCGCAGTGAGCGGCCGCGGTTGCGCTGGCTGCTCTTGATGCTGCATTTTCCGGGCAAGTCCGCATGATGGCCGTCATTCCCGCGAAAGCAGAAATCCAAGGGCGTGGATTGCCGACGCATTGAAGTCCATGGATTCCCGCTTTCGCGGGAATGACGCGCAGAATTTTTCCGTCGGGGAACGACGGCTATCATTCCCAATCCCGACCCGATGCCCCACTCCCTCGACATCGCCACGCTCGGTGGCCAGACCATGGGCACGACCTGGAGCGTGAAGCTGGTCGTGCCCCGCCACCACGACCTGTATCCGCTGCATGCCGGCATCCAGCAGGTCCTGGACACGGTGGTGGCGCAGATGAGCACCTGGGAGCCGGATTCGGACATCAGCCGCTACAACCGCGCCGAGGCCGGCAGCTGGCATCGCCTGCCGGCCGAGTTCGGCGAGGTGATGCAGGCGGCGCTGGAAGTCGCGCAGGCCAGTGCCGGCGCGTTCGATCCCAGCGTCGGACCGATGGTGGCGCTGTGGGGTTTCGGCGCGCATGCCGGCGCGCAGCGCGTGCCGGCGCCGGCCGAGATCGATGCCGCACGTGCGCGCAGCGGCTGGACGCGCCTGCACTGGCGCGCTGACGAACGCGCACTGCGGCAGCCCGGCGGTCTCGAGCTGGACCTGTCCGGGATCGCCAAGGGCTACGGCGTGGATGCGGTGCAGCGGCACCTGCGCACGCGCGGCATCGCCAGCGCGCTGGTGGAAGTGGGCGGCGAGCTGTACGGCTGGGGCAGCAAGCCCGACGGGCAGCCGTGGCGCGTGCTGGTGGAGTCGGCGCCGGAGGAAGACGATGCCTCCGGCCTGCCGCCACGGGTGCTGGCGCTCGACGGGCTCGCGGTAGCGACCTCGGGCGATCGCTGGCATCGCTTCGATGTCGACGGCCAGCGCCATTCGCATACCGTCGATCCGCGCCTGGGACGCCCGGTCGAACGGGCGGCGGCAGCGGTCAGCGTGATCGCCGACGACGCGACCCGTGCCGATGCCTGGGCCACCGCGTTCACCGTACTCGGCCCCGGGCAGGGCATCGCGCTGGCCGACGCGCACGGGCTGGCGGTGCGTTTCCTCGCCCGCACCGCGCATGGCGTGAGCGAGCACCTGAGCCAGGCCTTCGCGCGCCACCTGGAACCGCGTGTATGAGCCATGCCTCTCCGCGCGTCGTCGCTGGCCACCTGACGGTATCCGCGCTGCTAGCGTCGATCGCCGCCGTCCTGTTGCGCCTGCACGACGGCGACTGGTGGATCGCCGCGCCGCTGCCCGGCCGCTGGTGGCTGGCCGGCGCCGCCGTGCTCGCCTGGCTCGCCGGCTGCGGCTGGATAGGCTGGCACTCGCGCGAGCGCCGGGCGCAATCCGATGGCGGGACCGGCTTCCTGGTCGCCTGGGCCAGCCAGACCGGCTTCGCCCGCGAACTGGCCGAGCGCAGCGTGGAGGCGCTGGCGAGCGTGGGCCAGCCGGCCCTCGCGCTGCCGCTGGAACAGCTCGACATCGCCAGGCTCGGCTCCGGCCAGCGCATCCTGTTCATCGCCAGCACCACCGGCGAGGGCGATCCGCCCGACCATGCACTGCCATTCCTGCGCAACGTGATGACCCGGGACACCCCGCTTGCCTCGCTGCGCTACGCGGTACTGGCGCTCGGCGATCGCAGCTACGGCCACTTCTGTGCGTTCGGCCGCCAACTCGAGCAGTGGTTGCAGCATCGCGGCGCGCATGCGCTGTTCGACCGGATCGACGTGGACAGCGCCGCGCCCGAGGCGTTGCGCCAGTGGCAGTCGCTGCTGGCGCAACTCGGCGACCGGCCCTCGACGCTGCCGGACTGGGAGCGGCCACGCTATGCGCCGTGGCGGCTGCAACGGCGCGCCCTGCTCAATGCCGGCAGCGCCGGGGGCGAGGTCTACCGCCTCGCGCTGGTGCCCGCGCAAGACGCACTGCCGGCCTGGCGGGCCGGCGACATCGCCGAGATCGGGCCGCGCCACGCCGTCGCCGAGGTCGACGCCTGGCTGCAGACGCACCGGCTGGACGGCGCGCAGCCGGTCGAGGGCAGGCCGCTGCGCGAATGGCTGCGCGATTCGCGCCTGCCGGCGCCGGCCGCCCACACCGACCTGGCGACGCTGGTGCGCGGTCTGCAGCCCCTGCCCTATCGCGAATACTCGATCGCCTCGGTCCCGTCGGAGGGCAGGCTCGAACTGCTGCTGCGCCTACAGGCCGATGCGCAGGGCCAGCCCGGCCTGGGCAGCGGCTGGCTGTGCCGGCACGCCCGCCTCGGGGAGGACATCGCGCTGCGCATCCGCAGCAACCCGAACTTCCATGGTCCCGCGCCCTCGGTGCCGATGATCCTGATCGGCAACGGCACCGGCATCGCCGGCCTGCGCGCGCACCTGGGCGAACGCGTCGCCGCCGGCGCGCGCCGCAACTGGCTGCTGTTCGGCGAACGCAGCGCCGCCTTCGACCTGCACTTCGGCCAGGACCTGCGGGCGTGGCAGCGCGACGGCTGGCTGGAACGCCTCGACACGGTGTTCTCGCGCGAGGCGGACGCTGGCCAGGCGCGCTACGTGCAGCATCGGCTGCGCGAGGCCGCCAACACCCTGCGCGAATGGGTCGTCGACGGCGCGACGATCTATGTCTGCGGCAGCCTGCGCGGCATGGCGCCGGCGCTGGACCAGGCGCTGGACGACATCCTCGGCGCGGCGACCCGCGAGCAGCTGTCGTTGCAGGGCCGCTACCGGCGCGACATCTACTGAACGTCCACCCAGCGACCCGACCTGAACCCGGCCGGCATGGGCCACGGTGGGCGCCACTCAGACAGCGAGGTCGAGCGCGACGACATCGCATTGCCGGCCCGTCAATGCCCCGATACTGTCCCGGAGCTAACTGCAAAGCCCACCAGGATGTACTGCGCCCTCACGAGCGACTCAAGAAAGGATCCGCGTACATGGATGTCCGCTGTCCTTGTAAGCTCCCCACAAAAACGCCCGGCTGCACGTCGCTGTGCAACACCGGGCGATATCCACATCCATGTCGGCCTCCAGCCATCCCCCGGACATCCTGCCCAGATAGGTCGCGGTCACGCATCCTGCGTCGAACCGTTTCACAGAGTTCCTTCCCTTCAGCGCCTTTGCACCGGCTTCGCAGCCGCCGTCTTAGCAGCCTTCGCGGCGGGAGTCCTACCGGCTCCCACCTCGATCAGGTCCCGATTCCGTTCGACCGTCTTGAGTCCGATTCCCTTGACCAGTGCTAGTTCCTCGACACTCTTGAAGGGACCGTTGGTCTGCCGGTGCGCAACGATGGCCTGCGCCTTGGCGGGTCCAACGTTCACCAGCACCCTGTCCAGGTCTGCGGCACTCGCCGTGTTGATGTTGACCCTCTCGGCCGCATGAGCCGTGACTGACAGCAGCAACGCCAGGAACAGGGATTGCAGAACTAAGACAAGAGACTTCATGACAACGCTCCTTGTGGCTTGGGATGGGTCCTCGCCGGCATTCCTACCGGCTGGAACAGTGTCCCGCGCCACCTGGGTCAAAGCCTATCGTCGCCATTCCGCGGCCACAGCCGGTAAACGGCGCGCCGCCTTGTAGGAAAATCCCTACCCCGATCGTCGGCGTAGAATGCGCGGTCCAGTCAAGCAATCCGGAGCTTCCGATGGACAGCCGCAAAATCGATCAGTACGTCAGCGACAAATGGGACCAGGAGATCGTCCCGCAGCTGATCGATTACATCCGCATCCCCAACAAATCGCCGATGTTCGATGCCGACTGGGTCGCCAATGGCTATATGGACCAGGCGGTGACGCTGATGGAGAGCTGGGCAAGGGCGCAGAAGATCGCCGGTCTGCAGGTCGAGGTGGTCCGCCTGGAAGGGCGCACCCCGCTGATCCTGCTGGAGATCCCGGCCAGCGGCGACGACACCGGCGGCGACACCGTGCTGCTCTACGGCCACCTCGACAAACAGCCGGAGATGACCGGCTGGGATGCCGACCTCGGCCCGTGGAAGCCGGTGCTGCGCGACGGCAAGCTGTACGGTCGCGGCGGTGCCGACGACGGCTATGCAATCTTCGGCTCGCTGGCCTCGATCCTGGCGCTGCAGGACCAGGGCCTGCCGCATGCGCGCTGCGTGATCCTGATCGAGGCCTGCGAGGAGTCGGGCTCCTACGACCTGCCTGCCTATGTCGACCATCTCGCCGACCGGATCGGCAAGCCGTCGCTGGTGGTGTGCCTGGACTCGGGCTGCGCCAACTACGACCAGCTGTGGTGCACCACCTCGCTGCGCGGCCTGACCGGCGGCAACCTGACCGTCAAGGTGCTCGAGGAAGGCGTGCATTCCGGCGACGCCTCCGGCGTGGTGCCATCCAGCTTCCGCCTGCTGCGCCAGCTGCTGTCGCGGATCGAGGACGAGGACAGCGGCCGCATCCTGCTCGACGGACTGCACGTCGATATCCCGGCCGAGCGCCTGGAGCAGGCCCGGCGCGCCGCCGAGGTGGTCGATACCGCGATCTTCGACAAGTTCCCGTTGGTCGAAGGCCTGAAGCCGATGAGCGAGGAGCTTACCGAGCTGGTACTCAACCGCACCTGGCGCCCGGCGCTGTCGGTGACCGGGGTCGGCGGCATCCCACCGCTGGAGTCGGCCGGCAACGTGCTGCGCCCGCAGACCGCGGTGAAGCTGTCGCTGCGGCTGCCACCGACCGCCGACGGCAAAAGGTCCGGCGAACTGCTGAAGGCAGCGCTGCTGCGCGACCCGCCGAACGGCGCGCAGGTCACGCTGGAACTGGAGAAAGCCTCCACCGGCTGGAACGCGCCGGCGATGGCGCCGTGGCTGGAGCAGGCGATCGACGACGCCAGCCAGGCGTTCTTCGGCAAGCCGGCGATGTACATGGGTGAAGGTGGCTCGATCCCGTTCATGGGCATGCTCGGCGAGAAGTTCCCGGGCGCCCAGTTCATGATCACCGGGGTACTCGGACCGCACTCCAACGCGCACGGTCCCAACGAGTTCCTACACATCGCGATGGGCAAGCGCGTCACCGCCTGCGTGGCCAAAGTGATCGCCGAACACCATGCCGCCAGCCTGCGCGGGGAGACCAGCGGTTCGCCGGTCGCCGCCGACAGCGGTACCCGCCACGGCGACCATGGTTGCTGCTGAAAGCCAGGATCGGGGATGGGGGATTCGCAAACGCGGCTCCCCCGCGTCGCTGTGGATCCCGCATCCCGGATCTCCGTTGCAAATGCTAGTCTGCACTGCGTTTCCCACCGGAGTGCCCAATGAGCGGTCTGTTCGGCAGCGATAGCTGGCTCTACATCATCCTGGTCGGCTTCGTGGTCGGCCTGCTGGCGCGCTTCTTCATGCCCGGCAACCAGCACATGGGCTGCCTGCTGACGATCGCGCTCGGCATCGGCGGCGCACTGGTGGCCGGCTGGTTCGCCCGCTACATGGGCTGGTACGCCGCGGGCGAGCCGGCCGGGTTCCTCGCCGCGCTGCTCGGCGCGGTAGCGCTGCTCGCACTGCTGCGGCTGTTCGGCGGCAAGTCCTGAGCAACCCTCCTTAGGTTTTCCGAAGGCGGACGCCAGCGCCGTCCGCCCCTTTCCCGTATCTGATCACACCCGCCACCGACGGCGATTGTCCACGCGGACCACGCGTGCCCGCAGCAGGCCTCGATCGGTGCAGGCTTGTGCAGCTACTGGCGCGGCGACAAGCGCCGGCAAGATCATCGGCGAGCATTATGGCGCGAGGCCGCCCGCAGTGGCCGCCACCGTCAATCAGGCGACGCGCGACGCACGCCGACCGCCTCGCCCAGCACGCGCCGCAGGAACGGCACGGTGACGCGCCGCTTGGCCGCCAACGACTCACGGTCGAGCCGGTCGAGCAACGCCACCAGCGCCACCAGCTCGCGCTCGCCGTGGGCCAGCAACCAGTCGATCGCCGCATCCTCCAGCACCAACCCGCGCCGCTGCGCGCGCTCGCGCAGCACCGCCGCGCGCCCGGCATCGTCCAGCACCGGCAAGTTGCTCCGGGTGCATTGCGACAGCCGCGAACGCAGGTCCGGCAATACCAGCGCCAGCGCGTCGGGAGCGGACTGCGCGGTATAAAGCAAAGTCACGCCAGCGCTGCGCGCGCGGTTGTGGAAGTCGAACAGCGCCACCTCGTCGTCACGGTGGCCAGCGATGCGCTCCAGTCCGTCCAGCGCGACCACATCGCGTCCCTCCAGCGCGTCCAGGGCATCGCGCAACCTACCCGCGGCCGCCAGCAGCGGCAGGTAGGCCGCCATGCGCCCGGCCTGCTCGGCGGCCGCGCACAATGCCAGCGCAAGATGAGTCTTGCCGCTACCGGCCGGGCCGGCGAGATACAGCCAGTCGCCCACGGTACCGGCGGCCATCGCCCGCAGGTGCTCGATCAGTCCTTCCGGGGCCGCGACATAGCTATCGAAACGCTGGTCCGGCGGATAGCGCAGAGCCAGCGGCAACTGCGGCACGCTCACGTCGGATCGCCGCCCTTGGGCACTTCAACGCCCAGGTCCCTGTCGATATGGGTGTCGAGCAGGATCGCCGGCGTGTCGCCTGCATACAGCTCGCTCTGGCGGTAGCGCTCGTGGGCGTAACGCAGCAGCACGTTGGCCACCGCCGAGACCGGCAACGCCAGCAACATGCCGAGGAAGCCGAACAGCTGGCCGCCGGCCATCACCGCAAAGATCACCGCGACCGGATGCAGGCCGATCTTGTCGCCGACGATGCGCGGGGTCAGCACGTAGCTCTCCAGCAACTGGCCGACCGTGAACGTCACCGCGACCCCGATCATCAACCCCAGGTCGAAGCCCTTGGCCTGCACCAGCGCCGCCAGCACCGCCAGCACCACGCCGGTGGTCGCGCCCAGGTACGGAATGAAGCTGATCAGGCCCGCGATCAGGCCGATCAGCAGGCCCAGATTGAGGCCGCTGATGGTCAACCCGGCGGCGTAGATCACCCCGAGCGCCACCATCACCGCGAACTGGCCACGGATGAATGCGCCCAGCACCTCGTTGGATTCCTGCGCCAGCCGGCTGACCGTGCCGATCTGGTTGCGCGGGATGACCGCCGCCACCCGCTCGACCAGCTTGTCCCAGTCGCGCAGGAAGTAGAACGTCAGGATCGGCAGCAACGCGATGTTGAGCACCCAGGAGACCATCGCGAAGCCCGAGCGCGAGACGTAGCCGAAGAACGTCCTGGCAACCCCGCCGGCCTGCTCCCAGTGGCTGCGCACCCATTCGATCAGCCGTTCCGGGTCCAGCCACCCCAGCAGCTCCAGCCCGGTCCGCTGCTCGATCCACGGCACCGCGGTACCGATCACCCAGTCGCGCATCTGCGGCATCGCGTTGATCAGGGTAACGATCTGCCGCTCGATCATCGGCACCAGGATCATCAGCGCCAGCACCAGCAGCAACAGCATCAGCACGAACACCAGCACTACCGCCATGTTGCGCGAGCGCCCGGCGCGCTCGATGCGATCGACCAGCGGGTCTCCCAGCCAGCCCAGCAGCAGCGCCAGCACGAATGGAGTCAGCACCGGCGCCAGCAACCAGATCACCCAGCCCACGCCGACCACCAGCGCGGCCCACTTCAGGCGACGCAGGAACTGGGCGATTTCCGCTTCAGGGGTCAGATTCATCGGAGGCGGTACTCGGCGCGCTCGCCCTCGAGGATGACCGGGCCTTCGGTCGGCGCCGCCACCGGCACCAGCGGACCGTCATCGCCGAGCATGCGATTGAGGCCGGAGATGCCGGTCAGCAGGTCCAGGTCGACCTCGAGCCGGTCACCGGAGGCCTTGACCGGGCGGATCGCGCGCACCACCGACACGCCTTGCAGCGCGGCCGACAGGCGCAGGTAGTCATCACCGCTGCGGATGCCGGTGAACACCGCGCGATAGACGCCCGGCGTGCCAGTCTCCGCCTGTTTGGCATAGCGCTTGACCAGCGCGTCGGCGGCGCCGTCGGCGCCGCCGGCCAGCGCCCGGCGCGCGTCGCCATGGTTGGTCGTCCAGGTCGAGAGCACCTTGCCGTCGTCGACGAACGCCCAATCGGCGGTCCAGCCGCTGCCGGCACGGTACAACTTGCCGACGAGCTGCATCGGCGGGCTGTAGCGGGCCGAGGCGCGCGCCACCGCAGCGGTGTCCTGGCGCCAGATCGCACCGACCAGGGCCTGCTCGGACGCGCCTCCGGTCGGCAGGCCGAGCCGGTAGCCACGCTCGACCGCCCGGTCCAGCACGCTGCGCGCGGCATTGGCCTGCTGCAGACCGACCAGACGCGGGCCACTGCCATCGTCGATCGCCAGCCACAGCACCGGCTTGGGCCGCGGCTGTGGCCACACCGGCAGGCCGAGCGCGGCGATCAGGCCATCCACGTCGTCCTGCCGGAAACGCGCCACCAGCGTGGTCTTGAAGGTCGGCGCGCCGGTCGGCGAAGTGCCCTGGTCCTGCCGATAGTCGTAGCTTTCGACATAGTTGGCGGCCCCGCGCAGCGCCTGCGGCACGCCCGGTCGGTTCATAACGTTGCGGTCGCCGGAAAGCTTGCCCAGCACCACGCCCAGCGCGCGCGCCAGCCCACCGCCACGGTCGGACTCGGCCTGACTGTTGACTGGAACCTCCGCTTCGTAGGCACCCTGGGCCTTGGCCACGTCGCCCTCGGTACGCAGGTCGGCCTGGGCGAGGGCCGGCGCCACCGGCGCTGCGACCACCAGGGCGAGAAGAACTAGCAGACTACGGCGCATCGGGGCTCCATGGCTCGACGTATCCGGGGGTGAATCCCCGCACAGGTGATGTGCGGCGCTTGCGCGAAAGACCCGTAATTGTTGCCCGAATGCGGGCCCGGCGCCAACGTGGCTGCTAAAATCGCCGCCTTTCCGCCGAGCCACCGCCCGTGACCAGCCCATCCCACACCGCTCCCACGCCCCTGACCTACCGCGACGCGGGCGTCGACATCGATGCCGGCAACGCCCTGGTCGAGCGCATCAAGCCGCTGGTCAAGCGCAGCTTCCGGCCGGAGGTGATGGGCGGGCTGGGCGGCTTCGGCGCGCTGTTCGACCTGTCCGGCAAGTACCGCGAGCCGGTACTGGTCTCGGGTACCGACGGCGTCGGCACCAAGCTGAAGCTGGCCCAGCAGCTGAACCGCCACGACACGATCGGCATCGACCTGGTCGCGATGTGCGTCAACGACGTGCTGGTGCAGGGCGCCGAGCCGCTGTTCTTCCTGGACTACTTCGCCACCGGCCGGCTCGACGTGGACACCGCCGCGGCGGTGGTCGGCGGCATCGCCCGCGGCTGCGAGCTGAGCGGCTGCGCGCTGATCGGCGGCGAGACCGCCGAGATGCCGGACATGTACCCGCCGGGCGAGTACGACCTGGCCGGCTTCACCGTCGGCGCGGTCGAGAAGGCCGAGCTGCGCGACGGCGCGCGCGTGCGCGAGGGCGACGTGCTGATCGGCATCGCCTCCTCCGGCCCACATTCCAACGGCTACTCGCTGATCCGCCGGATCTACGAGCGCGCAGGGTCGCCGGCCGATCTGGACCTCGGCGGCACCCGGCTGATCGACGCGCTGATGGCGCCGACCGCGCTGTACGTCAAGCCAGTGCTGGCGCTGCTGGCCTCGCATGGCGAGGCGATCCACGCGATGGCCCACGTCACCGGCGGCGGCCTGACCGAGAACATCATCCGGGTGATCCCGGACGGCCTGGGGCTGGACATCGACGCGTCGAGCTGGCCGCTGCCGCCGGTGTTCCAGTGGCTGCAACGCGAGGGCGCGGTGGCCGATGCCGAGATGTGGCGCACCTTCAACTGCGGCATCGGCTTCGTGCTGGTGGCCGCGCCGGACCAGGCCGATGCGCTGGGACAGGCGCTGGACGGCCAGGGCCTGGCGCACTGGCGGATCGGCCAGGTGGTCGCCGCCGATGCTGCCGCCGACCGCGTGCGCATCGGCTGAGCCGCTTCCGGCCGCATGGAACCCGTCCCGGCACCCGCCGGCCCCGGCCCGCTCCGCCTCGCGATCCTGGCCTCCGGGCGCGGCAGCAACCTGCAGGCCATCCTCGACGCGATCGACGAGGACCGGCTGCAGGCCGAGGTGGTCGGCGTGTTCTCCGACCGACCGGACGCCCCAGCGCTGGGCAAGGTGCCCGCGCCGCTGCGCTGGTCGGCGCGGCCCAAGGACTTCGCCGACCGCGAGGCGTTCGATGCCGCGCTCGGCGACGCGATCGCCACCCGTGGCCCGGACTGGATCGTCTGCGCCGGCTACATGCGCATCCTCGGCGAGGCCCTGGTGCGCCGCTTTGCCGGGCGCATGCTCAACATCCACCCCTCGCTGCTGCCCAGGCACCGCGGCCTGCATACCCATGCCCGCGCACTGGAGGCCGGCGACGCCGAGCATGGCGCCAGCGTGCACCTGGTGGTACCCGAGCTCGACGCCGGAGCGGTGATCGCGCAGGCGGCGGTCCCGGTACTGCCCGGCGACAGCGCCGACACCCTGGCCGCGCGCGTGCTGGAGCGCGAGCATCCGCTACTGATCGCCAGTCTGGCTTTGCTGGCCGACGGACGCCTGCATGAACGCGGGGGAACCCTGTACCTCGACGGTCATGGCACGTTTACGCCGCTGCGCCTAGATTCGAGCGACCAACTCACACGCTGAATGCGGACACATCCCCGCGATCCCACTTCAGGCATGCTGATGCCTGGTCCCCGCATACCATCCCCATGCCCTCCTTCCGCTCGACGCTGCTGCTGGTCTGCCTGCTGTTGCCGATAGCCGCCGGCAGCGCGCAGCAAACACCCGCCCCGACCGGGTCCGGCGAGATCGCACCGCCGGTGCAGGACTGGACGCCACCGCCGTTGCAGCCCTTCGTCGCCACCTACCAGGCTTTCTACAAAGGCAAGGAGGCCGGCGATGCCACCTTGCAGGTCAGCCATGCCGACGACGCGCAATGGCGCGTGGACATGGCGGTGCGCGGCCGCAAGGGCTTTGCCAGCGTACTCGGGCTGAACATCGAGCAGAGCACGGTGTTCCGCGATGCCGGCGGCGTCTACGTGCCCCTGACCCAGAGCACGGTTCGCAAGGCGCTGATCTTCGGCAAGAAGGTCACCGGCGTCTACGACTGGGACAGCGGCACGGCGCAGTGGGAAGGCGACCTGAAGAAGCAGCGCCGCCAGCCGATCACGCTGCAGCCGGGCGACCAGAGCGCCCTGCTGCTGAACCTGTCGCTGATGCGCGACGCCCGGCCAGGCAAGGCGCTCAGCTACCGTTACGTCGACCTGGGCCGGGTCCGGCAGTACGACTACCGGGCCGCCGACGCCACCGAGAGCGTGCAGGTCGGTGAGCTCAGCTACGACGCCCTGCGCATCCAGCGCGTCAACAGCGGCGACAACGAAACCATCCTCTGGATCGCCAACGGCGTGCCCACGCCGGTGCGCATCCTGCAACGCGACAAGGGCCAGGATCAGCTCGACCTGCGCTTGATCGAATATCAAGGAGTCTGAACCGATGAACCGCCTCACCCGTCCCCTGCCGCTGCTCGCCGCCGCAGCCTTCGCGCTGGTCAGCCTGCCGGCGCTGGCGCTCCAGCCCTTCAATGCCAGCTACAAGGCCAACTACATGGGCATGCAGGCCAACGGCACGATGACCCTGGCCGCCGCCGGCAACAACCAGTGGCGCTACTCGCTGACGATCCAGAACCAGCTCGCCAACCTCAGCCAGAGCACCGTGTTCGAGGAGCGCAACGGCCAGCTGCGCCCGCTCAGCAGCGACGACAAGTCGGCGCTGCTGGTCAAGAAGCGCAACGTACAGGCCAGCTACGACTGGAACAGCCGGCAGGCCACCTGGAGCGGCGACATCAAGCCGGACCGTCGTGGCCCGGTCGCCCTGCAGCCCGGCGACATGGACGCGCTGCTGATCAACCTGGCGATCGCGCGCGACCTGGCCGCCGGCAAGCCGCTCACCTACCGCATGGTCGACGAAGGCCGGATCAAGCCGATGACCTACAAGGTCGTCGGCAAGGAAAGCATCGACGTCAACGGCAAGCCGCAGCAGGCGACCAAGGTCTCGCGCACCGACGGCGACAAGGAACTGATCGCCTGGATCGTGCCCGACCTGCCGGTGCCGGCGCGGCTGTTGCAGCGCGAGAAGGGCCAGGATTCGCTGGACCTGACGATCGAATCGCTGCGCTGAAGTTCCCGCGACAAATACCGCAGGAAAAAACAGTCCGCGTACATGGATGTACGCCGCTCTTGTGAGGGACTCACACAAAAAAAGCATGGCGGGTTTCCCCGCCATGCTTTTTTGTTACATCCGCTGCAGCGGAATTACCACTCGTACATCACCTGCAGACTCGCCGTGCGCGGATCGGTGTAGTACTGGCCGAGCTTGTAGTACTCATAGGTCGTGGTGCCCTTCGAGTTCGTGCTCTCGTAGGTCTGGTAGACCTGCAGCGGCTTGACATTGTTGAAGATGTTCAACACCGTCAGCTGCACGGTCAGGCCCTTGACCGCCTTCGGCTTGTAGACCAGGTTCGGGCTGAACGTATAGGTCCACGGGGTACGCCCCTGGCTGCCCTGCTGGCTGATCTCGCCGTTGCAGTAATGCCAGGCGCCGCCGTAGCCATAGTAGGTCCCCAGCGTGCCGTAGCCACCGCCGTAGCAACTGATCGGCGCGCCAGACTGGATCGACACGTTCAGGCCGACCTGCCATTCCGGGGTGAACTTGTAGCCACCGTACAGCTTGATCTGGTGGCGACGATCGTTGGCCAGGTACCCGTAGGAGCCCTGCATGATTTCAGCGAAGTCGAAATCGGACGTGGTACCGGTATCGTCCTGGCCGTTGTTCGACTTGACCAGGCCCTCGTAGTTGCCCTGGCTCTTGGACCAGGTGTACGAGAAGTTGCCGTACCACTTGTCGGTGCCCTTCTCGGCGGTCAGCGTCACCGCCTTGTAGGTGCGCCTGGCCTTCGGACCCAGCGAGCTGGCCGACATCGTGACGGTCTCGGCGTTGCCGTCGCCATCCACGTCGGTGGTGATGGTCGAGCTGCTGCCCGGGTTGTACAGCCAGCAACCGGCGATCCCGCTCGGCGTGGTCCACTCGTCGTCCCAGCTCGATACGTCGTAGCCGGCGGCCGAGGCCGCGTTGTATAGCGCCGAGGCAGAGCAAGTGTCGTCGATCGCGTTGTGGACCTTGCGGTAGGTCGCCTTGATGCCCAGCACCCAGTCGTTCAGGAAGTCGTTGTCGGTGGACAGCGTGTACTGGTAGCCCAGGATCGCCTCGTCCTGCGTGTACGGCTTCAGGTTCTTGCTGGTGACCGACTTGGCATCGGGCATGCTGCCGTTTTCGCCATTCACCACCGAGGTATCCCCCACCTGGCTCAAACCGGTCGGGGTGCCGTCGGAACTGACGCCCGTGTAGGTGTAGAGCGTGTAGGTGTAGTACGAGGAACTGGCCGCGCGCAGCGCCACGTTGGCCGCGATCGGCAGCGCATAGCGGCCCAGGTTGCCGTACAGGCGCGAGCGACCGTCGCCGTTCACGTCCCAGGAGAAGCCCAGGCGCGGCTGCCAGATGTTGTCCTGCTTGACGAACACCTCGCCGGAGGTGTTGTAGTTCTTGAAGCCGTCGTTGCGAATGCCCATCGACAGCAGGAAGTTGTCGGTGATGTGCCACTTGTCCTGGATGTACCAGGAGTTCTGCTTCACCTCGACCTTGCCGCCGGTCTTGTAGACGTAGTCGTAGACGTAGGTGTCACTGTAGTAATAGTAGTAATGGCCGCCAGAATAGGTCTCGCCGGCCTTGACGTTGACGTCGTTGTAGTCGTAGCCGAACTTCAGCTCATGGTTGCCCAGCGTCCAGTCGAAGTCGAGACGGTAGTCGTCACGCTGGCTATAGCCGTTGGAGACCCCCAGCGTGCTGGAGATGTAGCAGCTGTTCTGCGCACCGGTGTATTTGCTGGTGTTGTAGTAGACACGCGGGCAGACCGAACTGCTGGTGGACGAGTTCACATCACCGCTGTAGGTGGTCACCGTGCCGTCGGGGCTGACCGTGTACTGCTCGCTCTTGGTCTTCATGCGGCCGTACTGCGCCGACATGGTCAGGTCGTCGGTCAGGTTGCTGGTCCACTTGAAGATCGTGGTCGGACCACCGCTCTTGGACACCAGCTGGCCGTTGTAGGCACTCTTGTAGGCGGTGTTGCCGTCGTAGCCGACCTTGGAGTAGCTGTAGGAAGTACGGCTGCTGTTGTCGAAGCCAGTGAATTCCAGGTGGTTCCAGTCGTTGAGGTACCAGTCCAGCTTGATCAGCTTGTACGGCTTGTTGGTGGTGTAGTCGTACATCGTCGAGCTGGTGCTGCTGGAGGAGCTGCGAGTGTTCCAGCTCGAACCCGTCGTCCTGTCCAGTGACGCCAGCGCGAAGATGAAGAGCTTGTCCTGGATCAGCGGACCACCTTCCCATAGCGTGTAGGTGTTCTGGTTGGTCTTGTTCTTGCTCAACGGGCGGAACAGGCTGCCATTGCTGAAGTACTCGTCATCCAGGTGCGCGCGCGCCCAGTCCGGGCTGGAATCGATGCTGACACCGCCGTGCCACTCATTGGTGCCACGCTTGATGTTGACGCTGGTCACGCCGCCGGTGGAAAAGCCGTACTCGGCGCCGTAGCCGCCGGTCTGCACGTCGAGCTGGTCGATCGCCTGCCACGGCACCTCGCTGAACGACAGGTAGTCGTAGGAGTTGGTGACGTTCATGCCGTTGACGTAGTAGGCGTTCTCCGCCACCGAGGCGCCGCCGAACGAGTTCAGGTTGCCGAAGTAGCCGCTACCCTGGGTGGTGCCCGGGGTCAGGCGGGCGACGCTGCTGACGTCGCGCGGCACCGGCAGCTCGTTGAGCTGCTCGGCGGTGAAGGTGGTGCGCGACTCGACGCTGCTGGCGTCGATGCCACCGACCACCATCGGCGCCTTGACCACGACCGCGTCCAGGCTCTTGGCATCGGCGAAGTTGGCCTGCACCGCCTGGCCGGCGATGACCGTGACCTGCAGCGTCGATACGGTGCTGCCACCTTCGATCAGGCTCACCTCGTAGGCGCCGGTCGGCAGCGAGGGGATGCGGAACTTACCGTCGCTGCCAAGTGCAACACTGCGCGAGACGCCGGAGCTGAGGCTCTTGATCTGGACCTGCGCACCGGCCGCATAAGTGGCGCTGCCGACGATGTCGCCCGCGGTGCTCTGCGCCATCGCCGGCATCTGCGACAGGCACAGGCCCAGCACCGCCGCCAGGGTCGTGCGCTTCAGGGCGGAGGATTTGCTTCGTGATTGGCTCATAAGGCTCATACGATTCGTTCTTAGGGGAAGACACACACTTCGCGGTACCGTGCCCGGCGCCAGCGACATGGGAAGGATCGTCCGCACGCGAGTCGCGAATAACGCGAACCGCATGAAGGATTGACGCAAATCTAACGATCCCCCCGCGTCTGAACATTTCCCCACTGCCAGGCACTGCCAAGATCGGACAACGGTCAACAAATCCAGGCAGCAAAAATGCGATAAGGACGCGCACGATCCGGCACCATGCCTTGTGTTGCGTGGCTCCCGAAAATTTATTCATGTAACCGAATCGCCATAAACAGCGCTACGCGCGTCGTCAGCAACGCACCGCCATACAGCTCATTTTCATCTTTCACCGCAGCGCAGGTCAGCCAGTAGTTGCAACGATGGCTCGAAGTCCCCGCCACGCCCATGCGAACCAGCTTGCGACGGCGCGCCAAAAGAAAAGGCGCTGCTCGCATTGAGTAGTGGATGTGGGAGGGACTTCAGTCCCGACGGGCTTGCCTGGGAAAGCGTCGGGACTGAAGTCCCTCCCACAGAGAAGTCCCTCCCACAGAACAGCCCGCGACCGAAACATCGCCTCGCGCAGCGGCGCGTCGAACATCATGGCTCGTCGGTTCTCCTACGGCGCGGACTGAAGTCCCTCCCACAAGAAGGCTCGTCCTCGACCGAGGCCGAACGCCTTGGCAATGCCATCCATGGCCAATGCGAACAGAGCCAAAAGAAAACCGCCGGAGGTCCGGCGGTTGGTTCGATACGGCCGCGGACATGCGGTCCGCCACGCGATCACTGCTTGAATACAGTCCTGCAGTCGACCCGGATCTGCTGGCCACTGCCGCGCCAATAGAAGGTGCTGCAGTGGCGGTTGCCATCGACCGTCTTGCTCACCGCCACCGCATAGAACGATTGCGCGATCTCGCCGCGACTGGCCGTGCCGTCACCGTTCCAGTCCATGTCGCGGAACTCGACCCCCTGGGTGATCGCTATGCCTGCGTACCAGGCATAACCCAACCAGGCCAGGACCGCGAGCATGATCCCCGCCAGCGCCTTGCGGCGCGCGCTGAAGCGGCCGCGCAGGATCATGCGATGCGCCGGATCGTCGCGCCCAGCGCGCCCAGCTTCTCCTCGATGTTCTCGTAACCGCGGTCCAGGTGGTAGATGCGATCGATGGTGGTCTCGCCGTCGGCGACCAGACCGGCCAGGATCAGCGACGCCGAGGCGCGCAGGTCGGTGGCCATCACCGGCGCGCCGCTGAGCCGTTCGACCCCCTGCACGATCGCGGTGTGGCCTTCGACCTGGATGTTGGCGCCCAGCCGCAGCAACTCGTTGACGTGCATGAAGCGGTTCTCGAAGATCGTCTCGTTGATCACGCCCACGCCTTCGGCGACACAGTTGAGCGCCATGAACTGCGCCTGCATGTCGGTCGGGAACGCCGGGTACGGCGCGGTGGTCAGGTTCACCGCGCGCGGGCGCCGGCCCTGCATGTCCAGGGTGATGCTGTCCTCGGTCCAGGTCAGCTCGGCACCGGCCTCCTTGAGCTTGTCCAGCACCGCGTCGAGCGTGTGTGGGCGCGCGCGGCGCACGGTGACGCGGCCGCCGGTCATCGCCGCCGCAACCAGGAACGTACCGGTCTCGATCCGGTCCGGCAGCACCGCGTGGCGGCCGCCGTTCAGGCGCTGCACGCCCTCGATCACGATCCGCGAGGTGCCCGCGCCCTCGATCTTCGCGCCCAGCGCGATCAGGCAATCGGCCAGGTCGACCACCTCCGGCTCCATCGCCGCGTTCTCCAGCACCGTGGTGCCCTCGGCCAGCGTCGCGGCCATCAGCACGTTCTCGGTGCCGGTGACGCTGACCATGTCGAACACGTAGCGCCCGCCCTTCAGGCGGCCGGGGCTGGAAGCCTTGATGTAGCCGTTCTCGACCACGATTTCCGCGCCCAGCGCCTGCAGGCCCTTGATGTGCTGGTCGACCGGGCGCGAGCCGATCGCGCAGCCCCCCGGCAGCGAGACCTCGGCCGCGCCATGGCGCGCCAGCAGTGGCCCGAGCACCAGCACCGAGGCACGCATGGTCTTGACCAGCTCGTAGGGCGCGACATGCTGGTTGACGGTGCGCGGATCGACCGTGATCGAGCTGCCGCGCGCCAGCGTGCCCTCGTCGAGACCGACCTCGGCGCCCAGCTCGCCCAGCAGCTTGACCGTGGTGATCACGTCGTGCAGCTGCGGCACGTTGGTGATCTCCACCGGGCCATCGGCCAGCAAGGTCGCGCAAAGGATGGGCAGCACCGCGTTCTTGGCACCGGAAATATTGACTTCACCAATGAGCGCCTGGCCGCCGGTGACGATGATCTTCTGCATGTTCGGGATTCGTGATTGAGGATGGGGGATTCGTGGTGGCGGGATTCTGGAGTCGGCGGGCCTTTACGGATCCCGAATCACGAATCACCCGCCCCGGCTTCATCCGGCGTGAGTGTCTTCAGCTGCAGCGCATGGATCGCGCCGCCCAGCAGCTCACCAAGGGTGGCGTACACCATCCGGTGCCGGGCCAGCGGCAGCTTGCCGCGGAAGGCGTCGCAGACCACGGTCGCCTCGAAATGCACCCCGTCCTCGCCCTGCACCTCGGCACGGGACTGCGGCAGGCCGGTCTCGATGAGTTTACGGATGGTTTCGGCGTCCAACGGGCTTTCCTAATAAAATGAGCGGCCATTCTACTCTCCAGCCGGGTCCCGCATGGCCGTGTCGCCCTTGCCCCTCGATGCCGTCCGCGACGCCGACCTGGTCGCCAGTGGCCGGCGCGTGCTGGACATCGAGCGCGATGCGCTGGCCAGCGTCGGCGCGCGCGTCGGCGCGGCGTTCGCCGCCGCCTGCCGGCTGATCCTGGGTTGCCGCGGCCGCGTGGTCGCCACCGGCATGGGCAAGTCCGGCCATGTCGCCCGCAAGATCGCCGCCACGCTGGCCTCGACCGGCACCCCGGCGTTCTTCGTGCACCCCGGCGAGGCCGGCCACGGCGACCTGGGCATGATCACCGAGGCCGACGTGGTGCTGGCGTTGTCCTACTCCGGCGAGTCCGACGAAATCCGCATGCTGCTGCCGGTGCTCAAGCGCCAGGGCAACCCGATCATCGCGATGACCGGGCGCCCGGCCTCCACTCTGGGCGTGGCCGCCGACGTGCACCTGGACGTGAGCATCCCGGTCGAGGCCTGCCCGCTGGAGCTCGCCCCGACCTCCAGCACCACCGCCTCGCTGGCGATGGGCGACGCGCTGGCGGTGGCGCTGCTGGACGCGCGCGGCTTCACCGCCGACGACTTCGCCCGCTCGCACCCGGCCGGCAGCCTGGGGCGCCGGCTGCTGCTGCACATCACCGACGTGATGCACGGCGGGGCGGAGCTGCCGAGCGTGCGCGAGGACGCCACCCTCAGCGAGGCGCTGGTGGAGATGAGCCGCAAGCGCCTGGGCATGACCGCGATCGTCGACGCGGACGGCACCCTGCTCGGCCTGTTCACCGACGGCGACCTGCGCCGCGCCCTGGACAGCGACATCGACGTGCGCGGCACCCGCATCGCCGAGGTGATGACGCGCAATCCCCGCACCATCGGCGCCGACCAGCTGGCCGCCGAGGCGGCGCGGCTGATGGAGGCCCACAAGATCAACGGCCTGATCGTGGTCGACGGCCGCAACCGTGCGGTCGGCGCGCTGAACATTCACGACCTGTTGCGCGCCAAGGTGGTCTAACCGACATGACCGACATGAACCACCCTCGATCACCGATGCCCTACTCGCCCCTGCAGTCCCTGCCGGCCGACCTGATCGCAGATGCCGCGCGGATCCGTCTGGCCTGCTTCGACGTGGACGGCACGCTGACCGACGGGCGCCTGTACTACGACCATGCCGGCAACGAGAGCAAGGCGTTCAGCGTGCTCGACGGCCAGGGTCTGAAGCAGCTGGAGGCGGCCGGCATCCACGTCGCCCTGATCACCGCCCGGCCCAGCCTGTCGGCCGAGAAGCGCGGCCAGGACCTGGACCTGCACGTGCAGATCGGGGTGAAGAACAAGCGCCTGGCGGTCGAGGCGCTGTGCCGGACCCACGGCGTGGCGATCGAGGACGTGCTGTTCATGGGCGACGACCTGCCCGACCTGCCGGCGCTGCTCGCGGTGGGTCTGCCGGTGGCCCCGGCCAACGCGCACCCCTGGATCGCCGAGCGCGTGCGCTGGCATACCCGCGCACGCGGCGGCGAAGGCGCGGCGCGCGAGGTCTGCGACGTGTTGCTGGCCGCGCAGGACAAGGTCGGCGCGGTGCTCGCCAGGTTCTCCGCATGAGCTGGCGCAGCGTACTCGGCTGGGTGCTGCTGGCCGCGGCGATCCTGACGGGCTGGTCGGCATGGCGCCAGCGCGAGCACGGCGCGGACGCCGCCGCGGCCTACGACGGCGCGGACTACGTACTGCACGACTTCGAGATGACCGCGCTCGACAAGGACAGCGGCAAGGTGTCGCTGGTCCTGCGCGCGCCGGAGATGCACCGCGACCACGCCGACGAGATCTCGCACATCACCACCCCGCTGTTCCTGATCCCGGACAACACCGACCAGGAATGGACACTGCGCGCCCAGACCGGCCAGCTCAGCCCCACCGGCGACGAGCTGCGCCTGCGCCAGGACGTGATGGGCGACAGCCCCACCACCGGCAATGTCCCGCCGACCACGTTCCGTACCCAGAGCCTGGACGTGTTCCCGAAGCGGAACCTCGCCAAGACCGCCGCGCCGGTGACGATGACCCGGCCGGGTATCATGCAGAGTGGCGTGGGCTTCGAGGCCGACCTCAAGACCCGCGAGTACAAGATCCTTTCACAGGTCAAGACCCGATATGAACCGAATGCGGCCAAGTAACGCGCGTCCTCGGCTGGCACTGCTGCTCCTGGCGCTGGTGCTGCCCGCGCTCGCCATGGCCAAGACCAGCGATCGCGACCAGCCGATGACCATCGACGCGGCCAGCCAGAACGGCAACATGCTCGGCGACAACGGCAAGGTCCGCTACAGCGGCAACGTGGTGATCGTCCAGGGCACCCTGGAGATCCACTCCGACACCGCCGACATCTTCCAGAAGGACGGCCAGGCCGACAAGGTGATCCTGGTCGGCAAACAGGCCACGCTGAAGCAGCAGCTGGACGACGGCACCTGGATGAACGGTCGCGCCGACAACATCGAGTACCAGGTCAACCAGGACATCGTGATCCTGACCGGCAACTACCATGTCGAGTCGTCCAAGGGCACCAACGCCGGCCAGCGCATGGTCTACAACACCAAGACCGGCGACATGAACAGCGGCGGCGACGGCTCGCGCGTGCGTACCGTGATCCAGCCCAAGAGCAAGACCGCCGCGCCGGCGGCCGGCAAGCAGGAGAAGAAGTGATGCTGGTCGCCAGCGGGCTGCGAAAACGCTACAAGCAGCGCGAGGTGGTGCGCGAGTTCGGGCTGTCGCTGGAGGCCGGCGAGGTGGTCGGCCTGCTCGGGCCGAACGGCGCCGGCAAGACCACCTGCTTCTACATGATCGTCGGGCTGGTCGATGCCGACGCCGGGCGCATCGAACTGGATGGGCGCGACATCACCGCCGAGCCGATGTACCGGCGCGCCAAGCTCGGCGTCGGCTACCTGCCGCAGGAGCCTTCGGTGTTCCGCAAGCTCAGCGTGGCCGACAACATCCGCCTGGTACTGGAGCTGCGTGAGGACCTCGACGGCGCCGCGCGCGAGAAGGAACTGACCTCGCTGCTGGACGAACTGCAGATCGGCCACGTCGCCGGACAGCTCGGCGCCAGCCTGTCCGGCGGCGAGCGCCGGCGCGTGGAGATCGCACGCGCACTGGCCGCGCGGCCACGACTGATGCTGCTGGACGAGCCCTTCGCCGGCGTCGATCCGATCTCGGTCGGGGAGATCCAGCGCATCGTCACCCACCTCAAGGAACGTGGCATCGGGGTGTTGATCACCGACCACAACGTGCGCGAAACCTTGGGAATCTGCGACCGCGCGTATATCCTCGCCGAGGGCGTCGTCCTCGCGCAGGGGGCTCCTGACGACATCCTCGCCAATCCGGAGGTGCGCCGCGTCTATCTGGGAGAGACCTTCCGGCTCTAGCCCCGCGGCGGCCGCCCGGCGTTTTTTCGCTACGGGTCCGACATGAAGGCACGGCTGCAGACATCGATGGGGCAACAGCTGGTGATGACGCCGCAATTGCGTCAGGCCATCCGACTGTTGCAGATGTCGGCCACCGAGCTGGAACTGGAAATCACCGAGGCGGTGGAAACCAACCCGCTGCTGGAATGGCTGGAAGATGCCCCGCTCGCGGCGGATGGCGGCACCGAGCCCACCGGCGAAGGCGGCGATGCCGAGGCCAGCCGGCAGCAGGATGTCCGCGACGAGGACTGGATGCCCGACGAGACGGCCTGGACCGCAAGCAACGGCCCATACGACGACGAGCAGGGCAGCCCGGCCGAGCGTGTCGCCGAGCCGGAAACCCTGGCCGACCACCTGCTCTGGCAACTGCACCTCTCGCAGCTGTCCCCGCGCGATCGGCACATCGGCGCGGCACTGATCGATGCACTCGACGACGACGGCTATCTGCGCGAGCCGATCGCCACGATCATCGAGACCCTGGCCCCCGAATTCCATGCCGGCGAGGATGAGATCCTGGCGGTGCTGCACCAGATCCAGCGCTTCGACCCGGTCGGCGTGGCCGCGCGCACGCTCGGCGAATGCCTGGCCTTGCAACTGGACGTGCTCGACCCCGGCACGCCCGGCCTGGCCCTGGCGCGACAGATCGCCACAGGCCCGCTCGACCGGCTACCGCGCACCGGCATCGCCGGCCTGGCCCAGGAGCTCAAGCGCCCGCTCGACGAGGTCGAGCAGGCGGTGCAACTGGTACGCTCGCTCGACCCGCGCCCCGGCAAGCAGGTCGGCGAGCTGACCGCCGACACCTATGTGGTGCCCGACTGCGTGGTCTGGCGCCAGCGTGGAGTCTGGCGGGCGGCGCTGGCCGGCCGCTCGCAGCCCAAGGTCACCATCCATCGCGGCTACGAGCAGTTGATCCGGCGCTGCGGCGAGGCCGACGCCGGCTACCTGCGCACCCAGCTGCAGGAGGCGCGCTGGCTGCTGAAGGGTCTGGAGGCGCGCGGCGAGACCCTGCTACGGGTGGTGCGCTGCCTGCTCCAGCAGCAGGCCGGCTTCCTGGAGTTCGGCGAACAGGCGCTGCGCCCGCTGACCCTGCGCGAGATCGCCGGCGAGTTGGGGCTGCACGAGTCGACCATTTCCCGCGCGATCGCCCGCAAGTACGTGCATACCCCGCGCGGGACGATCCCGCTGCGCGCCTTCTTCGCCTCCGGGATCGACACCGACAGCGGCGGCGAGGCCTCCAGCACCGCCATTCAGGCGATGATCCGGCGCCTGATCGAGGCCGAGAACCCGCGCAAGCCGCTGTCTGACGCCAAGCTGGCTGAGCTGCTCAAAACCTCCGGCGTGCCAGTGGCGCGCCGCACCGTGGCGAAGTATCGTGAGGCCATGAACATTTCCGCCTCCCACGAGCGCGTACGCATCGCCTGACCCCTCGTCGGCGACGGGAAGTTCATTGGCCCACCGAACCAATGGAGGTATCCGATGCGTATCGAGACGTATGGCCAGCAAGTCGAAGTCACTCCCGCCCTGCGCGAGTACGTGGAAACCAAGCTGCAACGCCTGCAGCGGCATTTCGACCAGCACTGCGAGGTCCGCACCCAGCTGGCGCTGAAGAAACCCGACCACCACGTCGTCGCCACCGTCAATCTGCCCGGAAGAACCCTGCATGCCGACGCCAGCGCGCCGACCATGTACGCGGCCATCGACCTGCTTGCCGACAAGCTCGATCGCCTGGTCCTCAAGCACAAGGAGAAGAAACAGGACCACCACGCCCGCGAGGTGCGCGACAATCAGGTCTGAGTCATACGCCTGATCCCCGATGCTTCTGACCGACCTGATCGCGGCCGTGCGCACCCTGGTATCGCCGGCCGCCGATCGCGACACCGCGCTACAACTCGCCGCCGGCCTGCTGGCCTGCCACCAGGCCGGCGCCGGCGAGCTGCTATGCAGTCTGCGCGAGCGCGAAGCGCTCGGCAGCACCTCGATCGGCCACGGCATCGCGATCCCGCATGGCCGCTGCGCCACGCTGATCAAGCCCCGTGGCGCGCTGATCCGGCTGCAACAGCCGATCGACTTCGGCGACGCCGAGCCGGTCGACCTGCTGTTCGCGATGGCCGTGCCCGGCCACTACACCCATGAACACCTGATGCTGCTGTCCGAACTGGCCGGGCATTTCTCCGACCCGGCGTTTCGCGACGCGCTGCGCCAGGCCCCCGACGAGGCCGCGCTGCTGCGCCTGCTGTCCACCCACACTCCCTCCGAGGCCAGCGCAGCATGAACACCAGCATCACCGCCCGCGAACTGTTCGACCAGCAGCGCGAGAAACTGAGCCTGCGCTGGATCGCCGGGCAAAAGGGCGAGAATCGCGAACTGGAAGCCGGCGGCACCAACGCGCGCCGCCCCTCGCTGGCCGGCTACCTCAACGCGATCTATCCCAACAAGGTGCAGATCCTCGGCACCGAGGAGCTTACCTGGCTGGATTCGCTCGATGCCCGCCAGCGCTGGGAGACGATCGAGAAGATCATCCAGTACCAGCCGTTGGCGCTGGTGATCAGCAAGAACCAGGCCTGCCCGGAGGACCTGCGCACGGCCGCAGACGAGGCCAACGTCCCGCTGTGGGGCTCGCCCAAGCGTGGCCACGAGCTGCTCAACCACCTCTCTTACCACCTGGCACGCACGCTGGCGCCGCGGGTCATCCTGCATGGCGTGTTCATGGAGATCTACTCGATCGGCGTGCTGATCACCGGCGAGGCCGGCTCGGGCAAGAGCGAGTTAGCGCTGGAACTGCTCAGCCGCGGTCATCGGCTTGTCGCCGACGACGCGCCAGAATTCACCCAGATCGCCCCGGACGTGCTCGACGGCACCTGCCCCGAGCTGCTGCAGGACCTGCTGGAGGTGCGCGGCCTGGGCGTGCTGAACGTACGCGGCATGTTCGGCGATACCGCGGTGAAGAAGAACAAGTATCTGCGCCTGATCGTGCACCTGACCAAGCCGATGACCGAACCCACCCCGCACGGCTACGAACGCCTGACCGGCGATTCCGGCACCCGCCACGTGCTGGACCTGGACGTGCCGCTGATCACGCTGCCGGTGATGCCCGGCCGCAACCTGGCGGTGCTGACCGAGGCGGCCACCCGCCTGCACATCCTGCGCACCAAGGGCATCGACCCGGCGGCGATGTTCA
>JASGDF010000120.1:0-46051 GCA_047607345.1 Pseudomonas sp.
GCACCAGCGCCGACTTGCGCCGGGCCGTCCAGCGCTTGATCTGTTCCTCGTCCATCACTTCGCTCATCGGTGTCTCCTCGTTCGAAAACTAACACCTGTGCAGGAATTCAGTGGGTCATTACAAACCGACGCTGTGATCGGTATGCCTTTGACCATATCTTTGGCCGGGTCTGCGTCGAGCATGCCATCGAACATCGTCTGACCAAGATCAAGCACCCTTGGACCAATGGGCAGGTCGAGCGAATGAACCGGACCATCAAGGACGCCACGGTCAAACGCTTCCATTACGACGATCACGCACAACTGCGCAAGCACCTGGCTGACTTCATCGATGCTTATAACTTCGGACGAAGACTCAAGATGCTTAAGGGCCTAACCCCCTACGAATTCATCTGCAAACAATGGGTATCGGACCCCGATCACTTCAGGGCTGATCCGATCCATCAAATGCCGGGACTGAACACCTAGCGGATGGCGCAGGTCGATCTGGTTCTCCAGGCGCGAGCGGAACAGGTCTTCGGCAGGGCGATCTTCTACGGCCGGACGGCGGATACGCATGGGCGAAATTGCAAGGAGCCCGCGGTCAGCCTAGCGAAAACCGGCGATTCCAGCACGCCTTCCTGGTCGCGTTGGCCTCGATGGATAAGGCTTGTCGAGGTTCTTCAGGGCCGACTATTTGCCTCGCGACATGGACTTCGCGACCATCACTGACGAATAACTACGCTGGATCGAGCAGCGGCTCAACACCCGCCCGCGCAAGATCTTGGGATTCAAAACGCCCCTCGACATCTTAATCGAGGAATTCAACAACAGCGTTGCGAATCAGAGCTGAATCCGCCACCACAAAGCTCTACTTTTGAAGTGTACAGGATCAGGGGGAGCTTACATTCTTGTCATTGATTGCGTATATGGCAGGGAATAATCCTCCAAAAAAAGCTATTGCTGTGCAATAAAATGAGGAAGCAATACATATGCCTAAGGATATCGAAAAATGAGCATATATGGACTGATTGAATGAAGATGTGCCGAAACTTTTTCCATCTAAAAAAGTGAACGCAATCACTGACGTCACACAGGAGGATGCTATGCCAATTATTATTATCTCCAATAAAATTGAAATGAGAATTAAGTTCGCAGGGAAGCCTATTGCCTGCAACGTTCTAAGCATTTTCCTCTTGCCGTCTAGTACAAGCGTGGTAGCTGTGTAGATCGTCAAGGTAGACGCTAAACCCAATAATAAACATATTATATATGTAGCATAATTCATCAATCGAGATATATTTTTTATTTGAGTTTCGTAATATTCTTTTTGATTTATGAATCTAACATTTGATAGGCGCGGATCTTTATTGGATAATAACTCAAAATTCTTGGCATTATTAGGGGTATCGGCATAAATCCAAAGCGAGGAGATTTGTATATTATTATATAAGCTCATCATCGTGGTCATTTCGATCCATAGCTCGGACTCCCATAGACTTCCTGGCTGGACTAAAGTGGAACTCGCAATTAAATTAACATTCCTTATGTTAATCTTTCTTTTTTTAAATCCATTCTCTAATATCTTATCTCCTATAATTAGTTGACCTGGATAGGCGCGTGAGAAAGGTGACTTTTTATTTTCGATGTTTAGGATATCTAAAGTTTCTTGGGTTATCCCGCGAACCAACACCTTTGTAGCATGATCGTCTTCCGAGGAAATCGTTGCAGAGGCAACAATTTGGGGCGCCACCATGGGAGCGCCGTTTTTACGCTTCAAAATACCATTCAGGGTTTTTATTGTATTAATTTCGTCGGGAGAAAGATTGCTCGAAGCTTCGTCTGAGCTGCTCTTTGATAAAGCTATAGTAATATTGGAAAATCCTGTATTTGATGCTATTTCATTCATGCCTTCTGGTATGGACAACATGACCGCCATCACTAGGGAGGATATTGAGAATCCTAGTATTAGGGACCATATATATATTGGATTATTAATGTCGGTTGTTAGATTTAATTTCAATATTCGAAAAATCTTTCGGGTCGCTGAAATTGAACTCATTTTATTTATTTAACGGTGAAATTCTAAATATGTTTTTTGTTGAAAAAATTAGTGATGGTGCTATAATGATGCATGAAATAAATGGCATTGAAATTTTAATAAATGTGGTGGGGGACAAGGTTCCTAGTAGCCAATACATCTCTGAGGAAATATAACTTATAAGGCCATGGCCAAGAAATTCGCCAATAACCATGCCGATTGAGCAAGATATGGCTATCTCTAAATAAAAAGCTGCTGCTATATATCCCCTTTTTATCCCTAATGAAAATAGCGTAGAAAAGATGGCTCGTCGTTCATGACACATGTGGCTGACGGTGGTCGTCACGGATATAAATGTACTTATAAGTATGGATGCGATAATAAATTTGACCAGCGCCTGTACTTGGCCGAATCGCCCAAGTCCTACGTTCACTTCGTTTGGCAAAGAAACTTGGATTGGGGGTATATTCCCGGCTAGAGCCAACTCTATTTTTTTTGATAACGCCTCAAAATTTTTATAGTCACTGGACTCTATGTAGAATTTTAGAGCTTTATCTTGGTTCCCTTTTTTTAACTGGCTGTTGAAATAATCATAATGGCCGTATCCAATAACGCCAGTCTCTGTACCATTTCTTCCTATTATCTCTGAGGAAATTTTAAAAGTAATATTCGCGCCTGTAAGTAATTCCTTTAGTTCAAACTGGTTTCTAGCTTTCATCCCGCATTTTTTTGCAATTTCGCTACCGATAATTATTGAGTCAGCCTGGCTGTTCCATATATGGATATCTTCAAATCGTGCCCCTAAGTTTTTGAGCATGTCGGTAGTACCCTCGCCCCCGTATGCATTGACTGTAAGAAGTCCGCCGCTTATGGGGCATTTAAAAACAAAAATATTGAAATACGATATTTTATCTATATCTTTAATTTTTTTTAATATGGATGTATATTTAAGCGGGAGTCCTGCAGAGGGGGACGTAGAGTTGGTGATGGATAGTCGAGTATCCAATGAGTTGCTCATTTTTTTTAAAGTGAATGGAGATCCTATTGCGGACAAAATAAATATTGATGAGATCATCGCCCCAATGCATAATGTTAAAATTATGTGACGACTTGGTCGGTATTGAAATCCAATATGGGACAGGGATAAAATAAGCACAATTAGTTTTTTAATTCTATAATAAATAAATTAATTGCAGAGTCATTGGGGTAAGTTTTCAAAATGCCTGTCAAAAATTCCTCACATCTGTAAGTGCAATCATTTTTCTTTACTACGATGATGGTGCGTTTTTTTTTGTCCAATGAAATATTTTGGTTTTTTATTTTTGAAATTAGATGGTTGACATTATCGGGAGATGTGTATCTTTCTGTTATTTTGTAATCTTTGCTAATTGAATTTTCTTCGCCTACATCTAATTTGCTATAAAAATATTCATTTGGGTTATTTATTAGGGCAAAAGGTATTTTTATAGTATTCTCTTGAGTTTTTATTGCCGTAAAATATGTAGAGAAAAATTCCCTTGCTGAGATCGTTAAATTATCCTCTATATTTTGTGCGGATGCTCGCAGGCTTAATAGCATGAGAAATATAATTTGGGGTAGTTTTTTTTTCATATGGTCACCATAAAAAGAGGCTGCGGCATTTCCGCCTCAGCCTCTTGTCAAGCCATTATCCTACTACGATAATTCGATAAAGAGTGCACTCATCTACATCGCAGCAAAAGATGCCATCTGGCCATGGAGTACAAGCAATTGTCTCGGGCGTCGCAGGTTTCTGGGCTGCTGAGCCGGCCAGCGGTATTCCAATTAATACACAGGCGATAAATACCTTTTTAAGGAACATGGACTTCTCCTGTTTTGGCTAAAATTCGCTAGACTTAGATCCTTGGCGAACCTCGTTTTCCTGGGGTTCATGTTTTGTTTACTCCAATTTTAATTTTATGTCAAGTGGTGTTTGGGTGAAAAAAGCAGTCGTCCTACTCTCCGGCGGCATGGATTCCGCGGTCGTCGTTGCGATGGCGCAGGAGCAGGGCTTCGCGGTGCATGCGCTGAGCGTTCGCTATGGCCAGCGGCACACCTCCGAACTGGATGCGGCCGCGCGGGTGGCGCAATCGCTGGGTGTGGTCGCGCACAAGGTCGTCGACGTGGACCTGCGCAGCATTGGCGGCTCGGCGCTGACCGACGATATCGAGGTGCCCGAAGCGGGCGGTTCGGGTATCCCGGTGACCTACGTGCCGGCACGCAATACCATCATGCTGTCGCTGGCGCTGGGCTGGGGCGAGGTGCTTGGCGCCCACGACCTGTTCTGCGGCGTCAACGCGGTCGACTATTCGGGCTATCCGGATTGTCGTCCGGAATTCGTCGCCGCCTTCGAGGCGTTGGCCAACCTGGCGACCAAGGCCGGGGTCGAAGGCGTCGGGCTGCGCGTGCACGCGCCGTTGCAGCACCTGAGCAAGGCCGACATCGCGCGCGCGGGGGTGCGGTTGGGCGTGGACTTCGCGCTGACGGTCTCGTGCTATCGCGCCGACGGGGATGGCCGCGCCTGCGGTCACTGCGATGCATGCCGGTTGCGCGCGGACGGCTTCGCCGACGCCGGCCTGCCCGATCCGACCCGCTATTCGATTTCGCGTTGATACGGCGCTGGGGTAGAATGGGCGCCCGCTTTCGCAGCCGGGTTACGGGCCGTTAGCTCAGTCGGTAGAGCATCGGACTTTTAATCCGCTGGTCGATGGTTCGAATCCATCACGGCCCACCACCGGATGCGAGCGGATTGGAAACACACGAAGGACGCCCCAGTGGCGTCCTTCGTCGTTTCGGGCGGCGCTACGGTGCGATCCGCCGTGCTCGACAGGGGACCGCGGGCGGTCATTCGGGCGTCGGCCGCAGCACGCCGTCGGCGTCGCGCCTGAGCGGGTAGGGCTGCTCCGGCAGCGGCGCGCCCGGCGCCTGCTCGATCGTGACGCCATGCGGCCAGTCCGCCGGGGCGATGGCGACGTAGCGTGCGAATCCACCGGTGCCGCCCTCGGGCTTGGCGTAGCCGATCGCGATCAATGCGCCGGCTTCGGGGACCTGGTCGAGGTTGGCCACGCCCTCGGCCTGGGTGTAGTTGTGGTGCAGCAGCCAGTACTCGCCCTCGAGATTTTCGGTGGTGTCGGTGTCGAGTGGCTCGTGG
Source organism: Pseudomonas sp. (assembly GCA_047607345.1). Classification (GTDB taxonomy): domain Bacteria; phylum Pseudomonadota; class Gammaproteobacteria; order Xanthomonadales; family Xanthomonadaceae; genus Pseudomonas_S. The sequence continues at coordinate 5,190 of JASGDF010000120.1, forward strand.
CCGTGGAACAGGATGTGGCGTTGCAGGTGCAGGTACTTCAACGCGTCCAGGGTGATGCCGGGGAATGGCTTCTGGGCGAAGCGCTCGGTTTCGTTCCAGCGCTTGTACCAGTCCGAACGGATCATCACCACCGAGCCGGCGGGCACCGGGCCATGTTTTTTCTCCCAGGCCTGGATGTCGGCGACGCTGGCGTGGTATCCAGGATCGCGTGCGACCTTCTCGTGGATGTCGATCACCACCAGCGGGCGCACCGCATAGGTGGGCGGCAGGTCGCTGATGGTCGCGCCCTTCGGATTCCAGTGCGCGGGCGGGTCGAGCTGGGTGCCGTACTGGTCGGTGGTCAGCTCGTAGGCGCTGGCGATGAAACCGTGCTTGTCGTAGGTGAACTCGTCGCCGGGCTTGGCGTAGTCGCCGAGGTCGTTGCCGGCCACCGCGGGCTTGAACTTTGCCGGTGCGAAGCCGGGCCAGACCGGTTGCCGTGGCGAGAACGCGTGGGTCAGGTCGATGTACTTGGCACGCTTGAGGGTTTGTTCGTAGCTGTTCCACAGCGACAGGTCGGAGGCGGCCCAGGCGCGCGGCAGCGGCGCCAGCAGCAGGCAGAGGACGAGCAGGGAATGGCGGCGCGTGGAAGGCATAAGGGAGCATCTGCGGCGGAGACCGGGCCATGTTAGTGGTCCAGGGAGGCGCCGGGGCACTGGCCTGTTCATATCGATATGCCTGCATGGGGCGCTGCAGGCGGCAAGCTCGCGTGGTGTTGGCCGTGCTGGGGGGCGTTGCCGGGAACGCCCTCCGCTCCGCGATGGGTTCAGGCCGGATCGACCGTGGCCAGCGTCGCCAGCCATTGTCTCAGCGCCTCGCGATGGGCAGCTGACATGGTCAGGAAACGCACCCCGGCCCAGCTCTGCCCCGGGCTGCTGGCCGGGCTGCTCCACAGCAGGTGCGCGCCGACGTCGATGGCTGTTCCCTGGCTGGGCTGGAGTTGTAACTGGTACAGCGCGTCCTCGACGAGTTCGACCTGGGCGATGAGCAGCATGCCGGTTTCGGAGATGTTGCCGATGCGGCCGATCGGCTGGCCGGTCATGCTGTCGACCACGGTCGCGGGCCGCGCTACGGGGTAGCGCTCGGCACGGCGTGATTCCCTCCGCGTCATGCTGGCGTTGCTCCGTCTGGACCGGCCACGGTGTCGAGCGCGATCTGCCAGGCGCGGTCGAGCGTCCGGCTCGGATTTTCGGTGATTGCGCGTGCACGGCCGCGTGCCATCAGCCTTGCCAGCGCGTCCAGCGATTGCTCGCCGCTGCGCTGGCCGCGTGAGTTGAGCAGCAGGGCATGGTCGCCCTCATGGCTGTACCAGGCCAGGCGGAGGCGGATGACGCCCGTCTGGGGTGTATCGCGGGCGATTTCGAACCAGGTGCCGTGGGGCAACCTGCGCAGCTGGTCGAGGCAGGTCTGTTCCTCCGGCGTGCGCGGTGGTGCAGGGGGCACGGGCGTGGATTCCCTGGCCGGAAGGGCGTGCTCCCGCAGCAGCGCCGCCACGTCGGCCTTGGCCCCGGTCAGGCGCAGCGTGATCGCCTGCGCTTCCTCTTCGGGGTAGCCGACCTGTAGCAATGCTTTCTCGATCGCGCTGGACAGTCGTGCGTCGGACAGCGCGCCGCCTGGTGAGCTGGCTGCGTCAATGATCCGCCGGGTGAGTTGCACCAGCTCGGTCCAGGTCTCCGACTTCTCATGCTTGCGCAGCTGAGCCAGAGTCAGCACGTCGGTCCATGCCTGATCGAGCAGGGTGTGAACGTATCGGGCAGCCGGTAAGGGGTGCCCGCGCAGTTCGTTCTCGATGATGGTCCTGGCACGCAGGCGGGCGCTTTCCAAGCGCTGTCGGCCGCGCGCGGCCTCGATCTGGCGGCGCTCGGCCAGATCGGCCTTGTGCGTGCTGGCCTGCAAATGACGCTGCACGACGCGATTGGCTTGCTCGAATACTTGTTCGTCGCCCTGGTAGTACCGGCACACATGCTCGATGGCTTGTTGCAGCAGCGGCAGCAACTGCGGGTCCAGTTCCTCGCCGGCCTGCCAGTGGGTGCCGGACTCGGCCACCGCGTCCAGCAGCCCGCGCGCGGGATGCTGCGGGCGCAGGAAGAAGTGACGATCGCGCAGCGCGGCCTGTGCCAGCGGCAGTTGCAGGCGCGCCAGCAGGGCCGATGCGGGCGCGTCGGGGCGCAGCTCGCGTCCGAGTTCGTCGTACAGCCGTTCCAGCAACGCGAACGTGGCTGCATCGGCGCTGGCCAGTTCGGGTTGTGGGCCGTGCGTCTGGCGCAGGCGTTCCAGCAGCGCCTGGCGGAGTTGCTTCGGCACCTGCGGCCGCCCGGTATCCGCCGGTGTGGCCTGCATCGCCTGCAGCGCCGCCAGCAGGTCGGTGGTGGGTACGCTTTCACGTGGACTCGTCCGCGCGGCAGGCCTGGTCCAGGTCGGCGGAATCGATGCCGCAGGCCGCGGGCTTTCCGGGTGTGAGCCAGCCGCGCGCGGCATGCGCGGTTCACTGCGTATGCGCCGCGGGATGAACTGTAGGTCGGGCAATACGCCTGAGCTTTCCAGCATCAGGTTGAGCGCGTCCAGCAGGCGCGGATAGTCGGTCAGTACATGGCGTTCGAAGCTGTGCCAGAGCAACTGCTGCGAGGAATGGCTCAGTTGCAGTGCCGGCATCGCCTCGCGCAGGGCGTGGCACAGCGACTGCGGGCCGGCGGGGATGCGCGACAGTTCGAAAGCCGGTGATCCGGCGAGCACGCCGAGGCGCTGGCCGAGCAGCAACAGGGCCATGCTGGAGCGGGTCTCGTGCCGGCGCACGATGTCGGCCAGGACGATTTCCTGGTTGATCTGTGCGTCTTCCACCAACGACAGCGCCTGATAGTCGATCGAGGGCACGCGTGCAGTGGCGGCGCTGTTGGTGGAGGCGGGCTGGCGCAGCCTGGTCAGTTGTGTTTCCACGGTTGCGAGCACACGCGGCGGCAGCTCGGCGCGGTGGCGGCGCAGCGCGTGCAGGTCGGCGACTGCTTCGGACTGCATGCCGTGTTGGCGCGCGGTTTCGACCTGCTCGATCATTTGTCGTTCGAACTCGGTCAGCATCGTGCCGAGGCGCGGTCTCAGTTCGTCGGTGACGCTGGCGAGGTAGCCCTGGAGAATGTGCGCGACGCGTGGGGGTAACGCTGCGAAGGCCGAGGCTGTCGGTGCGAAGACCGGCGGGAACGTGGAGGGTGTGGACATGTGGACGGCTGCGGATTTTGCCTGTTGCCTTGCGGCATCGGATTGCCCCCCGCTACATCTCCAGGGCAGTTCCAGATGCACTCGTTACCTACTATATAAGGTGACTCATCCTGTCGAATGTGTCCAATTTGGACATTGGGTCGCGGATGGTGTCTTGACTTCAGGGGCAGGGGCATCGGCGGGTGCGCGCGGGCGGTGGTGAGCGTCCAGGGTCACCGGCCTTCAGGCGGCGCTGGCGCTGTGGCGACGCGGGCGAATGAGCCGGCGGATCGCCCGCAGCAGTTGTTTGGGCGTGTACGGCTTTGCCAGGAAGGCGACTCCTTCCGGCAGGATCTCCTCGACATATTCCGGGGCCAGCCCCGAGGTCAGCAGCACGGGGATGCCGAACGGCGCTTGCAGGGCCCGAAGCGCCAGTTCGATGCCGCTCGATGAGCCAGGGAAATGGATGTCGGAGAACACCGCGTCGATGCGCGGATCGTGGTGGAGCAATGCGATCGCGGCCTCCACGGTGCCCGCGCTGCGGCAGACGAAGCCGTAGCTTTCCAGCACCAGGCAGCTCAGCTGGCGGGTGCCATCGCCATCCTCGGCTATCAGGATGACGGGGCGATCGGTGGGGCTGTGCATGGCGGCTCTCGGGTGCGCGAGCCGCATTCTGCTGGGGCGGGCGGTGAAATGGCCGTCAAAGCAAGCCGGCCGGGGCCATCTACCAGGCCGGGCCGGGGCCGTAGCCGTAAGGGCCACGCCCGAAATAGCCGGGCCCTTCGCTGCGGCCGACACTGATGCTGATGCCGACTTCGCGGGCGTTGCCGTCGTCGTCGTAGTAGGTCTTGCAGCTGTTCAGGTTGGCGCCCTGCCAGTTGCTGCTGCCGCCGCGACTGGAATAGCCAAAGCCGGTGGTGACACTGCCATGCAGCTCACCCTTGCACTGTTCGGCGCGGGCGGCGATCCGCTGTTGTTCGCGCACGGTGGCCGAGGCGGACTTGCCGCTCTTGTCGCCGTAGAAGGTGCCGGGCGGGTCTTTGGAATAGCCGGTGTCGCCGCGATACTGGATCGGTTCCTTCGGCACGCTCAGATCGAGCGCGCTGGCGGAGGTGTCGGTGTCGGTGGTGCCGGTTTCCTGGGCCATCGCGCTGGTGCAGGCGAACAGGGCGCCGAGCAGGAGGAGGCTGTATTTCATGGACGGAACTCTCGGGAAGACGGGGCATCCGGTGCCTGGATCATTGAGCATGAAACTAGCACGCACGCTTGAATGGAGGCTGTCGATTTCCGGGATTTTTCTTGCGGCAATGACACAGGCGGGTCGAGCCCGGCGAGCGGCCGGGCAAGCTCGGTCGCGCTCCGGCTCTAGCCTTGTTCCTGCACGATATCGATCAGCTGCTGGCCGTAGCGGGCCAGCTTGCCGCCGCCGATGCCGCCGACGCGGGCCAGCTCGTCGAGGCTGGCCGGGCGTTGCTCGGCGATGTTGCGCAGGGTGCTGTCGTGGAAGATCACGAAGGCCGGCACGTTCTGTTCCTTGGCCAGCTGCGCGCGCAGGTCGCGCAGCGCGTTGAACAGGCCCAGGTCCTGCGGTTGCACCGGCAGCCCGGTGCGCGGCGTGCTGCTGCGGTCACGCTCGCGCGCGGTGGTCTGGTCGCGTCGCATCATCACCTGGCGCTGGCCCTTGAGCACCTGCCGGCTGGCGTCGGTCAGACGCAGTCCGCCGTGGCCCTCGCTGTCCACCTCCAACAGGCTGGAGGCGACCAGCTGGCGGAACACGCTGCGCCAGGCGCGCGAATCCAGGTCGCGGCCGATGCCGTAGGTGCTGAGCTTGTCGTGGCCGAACTGGCGGATCTTGTCGGTGTCGGCGCCGCGCAGGATGTCGATCAGCTGGCCGACGCCGAAGCGCTGGCCGCTGCGGTAGACGCAGCTGAGCGCCTTCTGCGCCGCGACGGTGGCGTCCCAGCTGGCGGCCGGGGTCAGGCAGTTGTCGCAGTTGCCGCAGGCGGCCGGGTAGGTCTCGCCGAAGCCGGCCAGCAGCACCTGGCGCCGGCACTGCATCGATTCGCAGTAGCCGAGCAGGTGATCGAGCTTGGCGCGCTCCAGGCGCTTGCGCTCCTCCGGCGCCTCGCCCTGCTCGATCATCTGCTTGAGCAGCACCACATCGCCCAGTCCGTAGCACAGCCAGGCCTCGGAGGCCTCGCCGTCGCGGCCGGCGCGGCCGGTCTCCTGGTAGTAGCCCTCCATCGACTTGGGCAGGTCGACGTGGGCGACGAAGCGCACGTCCGGCTTGTCGATGCCCATGCCGAAGGCGATCGTGGCGCACATCACGATGCCTTCCTCGCGCAGGAAGCGGCGCTGGTTGCGTGCGCGCACCTCGGCTGGCAGGCCGGCATGGTAGGGCAGGGCGGTATAGCCCTGCGCGGCGAGGTGTTCGGCGGTCTCCTCGACCTTGCGCCGCGACATCGCGTAGACGATGCCGGCCTCGCCGCGGTGGCGCGCCATGAAGTCCAGCAGCTGGCGGCGCGCGTTGTCCTTCTGCACCACGGTGTAGCGGATGTTGGGGCGGTCGAACGAGCTGACGAAGTGCTCGGCGTGGACCAGGTCCAGGCGCTCGGCGATCTCGCGCTGGGTCGGCGGGTCGGCGGTGGCGGTCAGGGCGATCCGCGGGATCTGCGGCCAGCGTTCGTGCAGCACGGTCAGCTGGCGGTATTCCGGGCGGAAGTCGTGGCCCCACTGTGACACGCAGTGGGCTTCGTCGATCGCGAACAGGGCGACCGGCGAGCGCTCCAGCAGCGACAGGAAGCGTGGGGTGAGCAGGCGCTCGGGGGCGACGTAGAGCAGGTCCAGCTCGCCGGCCTGCAGCGCGCGTTCCACGCGCTGGGCGTTCTCGGCGTCGAGGGTGGAATTGAGGAACTCGGCACGCACGCCGAGCTGGCGCAACGCCTCGACCTGGTCCTGCATCAGCGCGATCAGCGGCGAAACCACGATGCCGGTGCCCTCGCGCAGCAGCGCCGGCACCTGGTAGCACAGCGACTTGCCGCCACCGGTCGGCATCAGCACCAGCGCATCGTTGCCGGCGGCGACGTGCTCGACGATGGCCTGCTGGTTGCCGCGGAAGGCGTCGTAGCCGAAGACGCGCTTCAGCAGTTCATGGGCGGAGGAAGACATGCGCCCAAGAATACCGCGCGGATCAAGCCGGGCGGGTAGGAAAACGCCGCGTAGTTTGTAGGAGCGACTTCAGTCGCGATGGGGCTTTCCCGGTAGAGCCCCATCGCGACTGAAGTCGCTCCTACAGGAGCAGCGGCCGCGCTAGGTCAAGCCAGCAACGAACGCAGCATCCAGGCGTACTTCTCGTGGGTCTGCAGGCGCTGGGTCAGCAGGTCGGCGCTCGGATCGTCGCCGGCATTGTCGGCGGTGCTCAGCACCTTGCGCGCGGTACGGCACACCGCTTCGTTGCCGGTGACCAACTGGCGTACCATCTCGCGCCAGTCGGCGCTGTCGCTCAGCCCCGGCTCCTCCGGGATCGAGGTCAGCGACAGGTATTCCTTGTAGGAGCCCGGCGCGTTGTAGCCCAGCGCGCGGATACGCTCGGCGACGTCGTCCAGCGCGGCCCACTGCTCGGTGTACTGGGTCTCGAACATCGTATGCAGCGAATTGAACATCGAGCCGGTGACGTTCCAGTGGAAGTTGTGGGTCTTCAGGTACAGGGTGAAGGCGTCGGCCATGTAGTGCGACAGGCCATCGGCGATCTTCTTGCGATCGCCGCCCTTGATCCCGATATCGATGTTCGGCGCGGACGCGGCCACCTCGGCCAGGGTCTTGGTGGCGCTCTTCTTGGCGGTGCTCTTGGTCTTGGCCATGGGGGTCTCCTTAGCGGCGTGATAGGGCGTCACAATAGACGCGATATGTGATTTATTGAAATCCAATAATATTGGCCTAGCGATTGATGTCGTCTATTGAATCTGATTCCAGCGTCAACCTTCGTGAAGGGCGGGCGGCGATCGAGCGGGCGATGTCGCGCGATCGGGGCCGCCTGCTCGGCCTATGGTCGCGCTGGCGCGGCCAGCCGGGCAACCCGAAGCTGCGCGAGGCGTTCGAGCAGGCCGCGCGGGCATCCGTGGCCCGCTGCGAGGCACGCGCGCAGGCGCAGCCTGCGGTCTCGCTCGACGAGCAGTTGCCGATCGCGCGCGAGGCCGCGCGCATCATCGAGGCGATCCGCGCGCACCCGGTGGTGGTGATCGCCGGCGAGACCGGCTCGGGCAAGACCACCCAGCTGCCCAAGCTGTGTCTGGCGGCCGGACGCGGCATCGCCGGGATGATCGGCTGCACCCAGCCGCGCCGGATCGCCGCGCGCGCGGTCGCCACGCGCGTGGCCGAGGAGCTGAAGGCGCCGCTGGGCACCACCGTGGGCTTCCAGGTGCGCTTCACCGACAAGGTCGGCGATGCCTCGCGGATCAAGTTCATGACCGACGGCATCCTGCTGGCGGAGATCGCCAGCGACCGCTGGTTGTCGGCCTACGACACGATCATCGTCGACGAGGCGCACGAGCGCAGTCTCAACATCGACTTCTTGCTGGGCTATCTCAAGCAGCTGCTGCGCAAGCGCTCGGACTTGAAGCTGATCGTCACCTCGGCGACGATCGACACCGCGCGCTTCTCGCAGCATTTCGACGATGCGCCGGTGATCGCGGTGGAAGGTCGTACCTATCCGGTCGAGGTGCGCTACCGCGCGCTCGAAGGCGGGAACGACGCCGGCGGCGAGCCGCGCGAGGGCGAGCGCAGCGTCAACGACGCGATCGTGGCGGCGATCGACGAGATCACCCGCGCCGACCCGCGCGGCGACGTGCTGGTGTTCCTGCCGGGCGAGCGCGAGATCCGCGATGTCCATCATGCGCTGGAGCGGCGCAAGTACCGCGAGACCGAGGTGCTGCCGCTGTACGCGCGGTTGTCGGCCAACGACCAGGACCGGGTGTTCAACCCCGGGCCGCAGCGGCGCCTGGTGCTGGCGACCAATGTCGCCGAGACCTCGCTGACGGTGCCGCGGATCCGCTACGTGGTCGATCCCGGGCTGGCGCGGGTCAAGCGCTACAGCCCGCGCCAGAAGCTGGACCGGTTGCACATCGAGCCGATCAGCCAGGCCAGCGCCAACCAGCGCACCGGGCGCTGCGGGCGCATCGCCGAGGGCGTCTGCTATCGCCTCTACGCCGAGGCCGACTTCCTGGCGCGCCCGGCGTTCACCGACCCGGAGATCCGGCGCTCGTCGCTGGCGGGCGTGATTTTGCGGATGCTGCAGCTCGGGCTGGGCAGGATCGAGGACTTCCCGTTCCTGGAGGCGCCGGACGAGCGCGCGATCGCCGATGGCTGGCAGCAGCTGGTCGAGCTGGGCGCGGTCGATGGCGAGCGCCGGTTGACCCCGACCGGCAAGCAGATGGCGCGGCTGCCGGTGGACGTCAAGCTGGCGCGGATGCTGGTCGCCGCGCAGCGGCAGGGCTGCTTGCGCGAGATGACGGTGATCGCCGCGTTCCTGGGCATCCAGGACCCGCGCGAGCGCCCGCCGGAGGCACGCGAGGCGGCCGACAACGCGCATGCGAAGTTCGCCGATGCGCGCTCGGAATTCGTCGGCATCCTGCGGCTGTGGGAGGCGTACCGGCAGGCGCACGAGGACCTGACCCAGTCCAAGCTGCGCGACTGGTGCGAGCGGCATTTCCTGGGGTTCCTGCGCATGCGCGAGTGGCGCGAGCTGCATCGACAGTTGCGGCTGCTGTGCGAGGAGCTTGGCTGGCGCGAGGAACCGGCCGGTACGCTGCTGGCCTCGTTGCTGGCCGGGCCGGCGGCGGCCGAGCGCGGCGATGCCGGCCGGCCGACCCGTGGCGAGCTGCATCGCGCCGCGCGGCTGGCGCGCGAGGGCAAGGTTGTGGCTTCTGCAGGAGCTGCTTCAGTCGCGATGGGCTCTAACGGGAACGCCTCATCGCGACTGATGGCCCGAGGCCACCCGGAGTCGCTCCTGCAGACTCCGCAGCCGGCATACATCGGCGAGCGCGAGCGCGCCGCCGCCTACCAGGCGCTGCATCGCGCGTTGCTGGCCGGCTTGCCAACGCAGATCGGCCATCGTACCGAGAAGGGCGATTTCCAGGCGCCGCGCCAGCGCCGCTTCGCGCTGTTCCCCGGCTCGGCGCTGGCCAGGAAGACACCACCGTGGGTGCTCAGCGCGACGCTGCTGGACACCCAGAAGGTGTGGGGCCTGACCAATGCGGCGATCGAGCCGGATTGGGTCATCGCCGAGCTGGGCCACCTGCTGCTGCGCAAGCATTTCGATCCGCACTGGTCGCGCTCGCAGGGCCAGGTGCTGGCCTCCGAGCAGGTCAGCCTGTTCGGGCTGGTGCTGGCGCCGAAGAAGCCGGTGCACTACGGCCGGATCGATCCGGCCGGCGCGCACGACATCTTCGTGCGCCAGGGCCTGGTGAGCGGCGAGATCGACACCCGCGCCGGCTTCGTCGCCGATAACCTGCGCACGCTGGAACAGGCGCGCGAGGAGGAAGCCAAGCTGCGCCGCGCCGGACTGGTCGCCGACGAGGACTGGCAGGCGCGCTGGTACCTGGACCGGGTGCCTGGCGAGATCCATTCCGCCCGTGCGCTGGACGCGTGGTGGAAGGCGCTGCCGGAGGACAAGCGGCGCAGCCTGCGCTGGACCCTGGCCGACCTGCTGCCCGGCGAGGGCAGCGAGCAGGATCGCTATCCGAAGTACTTCCCGCTGGGCGACGCGCGGCTGGCGCTGCACTACCGGTTCGAGCCGGGCGCGGCCGACGACGGGGTGACGCTGGAGGTGCCGCTGCACCTGCTCAACGCGCTCGATCCGGCGCGGCTGTCGTGGCTGGCGCCGGGCTTCGTCGCCGACAAGGCCTCGGCGCTGATCCGCGCGTTGCCGAAGGCGCTGCGGCGCAACTGCGTGCCGGCGCCGGACTTCGGACGCGCGTTCTTCGAGGCGTTCCCACGGGCGTCGGCCGACGACATCGGCGGCGAGCTGGCGCGGTTCCTGAGCCGCGCCACCGGCGTGCAGGTGGCGGCGCTGGACTTCGACGAGGCTGCGCTGGAGCCGCACCTGCGGATGAACCTGCGCCTGCGCGACGAGCGCGGCCAGGTGCTGGCCGAGGCGCGCGAGCTGGACGCGTTGCGCGCGCGATTCGGCGATCGCGCAGGGCACGCGTTCGCGGCGCGCGCCGGACGCGAGATGGCCGCCGAGGGGCTGCGCTCGTTCCCGCCGCAGGCGATCCCGGAGCAGGTCCCGGGCGAAGCCGGGGTACCGGCCTATCCGGCGCTGGTGGATGCCGGCGAGACGGCCGCGCTGCGTATCTACGCCGACCGTGCCGAGGCCGCGCAGGCGCATCCGCGCGGCGTGCGCCGGTTGCTGGAGATCGCGCTGGCCGACAAGATCAAGCAGGCGCGCAAGCAGTTGCCGGTGTCGCCGAAGACCGGGCTGCTGTACGCGGCGATCCACGAGTTTGGTGTTGGCGCGGAGGCCAAGGCCTCCACGCGGCAGGAACGCCTGCGCGGCGACCTGGTCGATGCGGCGCTGAACGCGGTGCTGGCCGAGGAGCTGGAATCGATCCGCGACCGCGCCGCATTCGAGCAGCGCTGCGAGCAGGCCGGCAAGCGTCTGTTCGGCGAGGCGATGGCGCGGCTGAAGCTGGCCGAGTCGATCCTGTCGCTGGTCGGCGAGCTCAAGCCGCTGCTGGAGGCGCCGCTGATGGGCTGGGCGCGCGGCAACCTGGACGACATGGAGCGGCAGCTGGCCGGGCTGGTGCATCCGGGCTTTCTGCGCGACACGCCGGCCGACGCGCTGGCGCAGTACCCGCGCTACCTGAAGGCGATGGTCCTGCGCACCGAGCGCGCCAAGCGCGATCCGTCGCGCGACCAGCAGCGCATGCTGGAGATCAAGCCGTTCCTGGACGCGCTGGAGGATGCCGCCGCGCAGGGCCGGCAGGCGCGCTCGCAATGGCAGGCGCTGCGCTGGGACATCGAGGAATTGCGCGTGTCCACGTTCGCGCAGGAGCTGGGCGCGAAGGCCGGTATCTCGGCCAAGAAGCTGGCGCAGCGGGTGGCGGCGTTGCGGGGCGCTTGAACGACCGACAAGCGCCGTCCCCACCTGCGCGGGGACAACGCTTGTGGGGGATCTCCGCCTCGGTCTCGCCGTCCTCGACGCGCTCCCCATCAACTCGCGCTGGCGCTTGTCCAGTTTCTCGGCAGACCGGCCCGCAGCGCCAGCGCGATGAACCGCCAGCCCCCGCCGGTGCGCGGCCGCCTGCGTACCGCACGCACTGCGCGCTGCAAGGGGCCGGCGGGCACGGGCGCGTGCATCGTCATGGACTACTTGACGCGGCGGACCTTGGCCCGGGTGTTGTAGTTGCCGACCTGCATGTACCACACCCCGGCGATGCCGGGTCTGATCTTCACCTTTGGCGATGACAGGCGCGCTCCGGACAGGCTGGTCGACTCGGTCTGTTCCCATTCCTGGCCATTGGCGAGCAGGTACTTCTTGCCTTTGCCGAACCCGTCGAAGTCGCCGGCCAAGGTACTCTCGATCGGCTCCTTGCTGCCGAAATCGAGGAAGCCGCGGTGCTTGGCGATGACGTCCTGGCGACCTTCCTCCCTGGCCTGTTCGAGCGCCGCCTCGGTGTCCTTTCCGGCCTTGCCCCGTAGCCAGGCGTTGAGCGAGGCCAGCTCGTCCGTGCTCAGCCTGTCCAAGCCGGCGGCCTTGAACTCGGCCGGGGTCATCTGCTGCTGCAGCTCCCCCGAGGCCATGCGCTGGGCTGGTGCCGGTGAAGCGAACGCGGTGAGCACGGTGGCGGCGAACATGGCGCATGGCAGACGCATGGCGATTGTTCCGGAGGTTGGATGGGCGATAGTGTAGGGCCAACCGTTTTGCGCAGAACCGTCGTGAACCGCCCCACCGTCGAAAGCCTGCAAGTCCTGCTGGAACGCCCCGCGATGGCGAGCGTCGCGCCGGCATTGCGCGATGCGCTGCTGCAGGCATGGCAACAGGCGCCCGCGCCGGACATTGCCTGGTTGGTACTGGCCGATACGCTCGATGCGTTGGCGCTGCTGTCGGCTGACGAGGCCACGCTGCTGGCAGCGCTGCTGTTCGACCTGCCGCCACTGCGCGCGCGGCTGGCCGAACTTCCCTGGCCAGGCCCGCAGCGGCGCGGCGCGGTGGAGGGCCTGCTCGATGGCCAGGATGCCGCCGACCAGGTCTGGGCGCTGCATGCAGGGCGCGAGGCCGGGCGCAACAGCGAGGGCTTGCGCCGGCTGCTGCTGGCGATCATCCACGACCTGCGGGTGGTGCCGATCCTGCTCGCCCGCCAGCTGGCCAAGATGCGCGCCGCCATCGCCCTGCCCGAGCCGGAGCGGCGCGCGCTGGCCCAGCTCACCCGCGACATCCATGCGCCGCTGGCGAACCGGCTCGGCATCTGGCAGCTGAAGTGGGAGCTGGAGGACCTGGCGTTCCGCTACCTGGAGCCGGACACCTACCGCCACATCGCGCGCGAGGTCGACGAGACCCGGGTGGAGCGCGAGCGCTACATCGAGTCGGTCAAGCGCCAGCTGTCGCGATCGCTGGGCGAACACGGCTTGAAGGCCGAGGTCAGCGGCCGACCGAAGCACATCTACAGCATCTGGCGGAAGATGCAGAAGAAGCGCCTGGCCTACGACCAGCTCTACGACATCCGCGCGGTGCGGGTGATGGTGGACAGCGTCGCCGACTGCTATGCCGCGCTCGGTGTGGTGCACGCGCTGTGGGCGCCGTTGCCGAGCGAGTTCGACGACTACATCGCCCGTCCCAAGGCCAACGACTACCGCTCGCTGCATACCGCGGTGGTCGGCCCGGAAGGGCGCACGGTCGAGATCCAGATCCGTACCCACGAGATGCACCAGCAAGCCGAGCTGGGCGTGGCCGCGCACTGGAAGTACAAGGAAGGCGGGCGCGGTACCGAGAAGTCATTCGAGCGCAAGATCACCTGGATGCGGCAGCTGCTGGAGCAGTCGCAGGACGGCGAGCAGGCCGGGCTGGCCAACGCGCTGGAGGCCGAGCTGGTCGAGGACCGCGTCTACGCGCTCACGCCCAAGGGCGAGGTGATCGACCTGCCGCAGGGCGCCACCCCGCTGGATTTCGCCTATCACGTCCACACGATGGTCGGGCACCGTTGCCGTGGCACCAAGGTCAACGACCGGATCGTGCCATTGACCTATCGTCTGCGCAGCGGCGACCGGGTCGAGGTGCTGACCGCCAAGGAGCCCGATCCGCGCCGTGACTGGCTGCTGCCGGCCAATGGCTTCCTGGCCAGCGGGCGCTCGCGCGACAAGGTGCGTGCCTGGTTCCACAAGCTCGACCGCGCGCGCAACGTGCAGGCCGGCAAGGAGCTGCTGGAGCGCGAACTGCGTCGGCTCGGGCTGTTGCAGGCCGATCTGGCGCCGATGGCCAGGCGCTTCCATGCCGACAGCGTGGATGATCTGTATATCCAGGTCGCGCTCGGCGACACCGGTCCGAGCCAGGTCAGCCGCGCGTTGCTGGAGGCCGAGCGCGCCGCCGCGCAGCCGGCCGCGCCGGCGCTGCCGCGCCCGACCGCGCGCCGCGACGGCATCGGCACGTCCAAGTTCACCGTGCAGGGCGTCGGCAACCTGCTGGTGCAGCTGGCGCGCTGCTGCCAGCCGGTGGCCGGCGAGCCGATCGTCGGCTACCTCACCCGCGGCCGTGGCGTCACCGTGCATCGCGCCGATTGCGCGGCGCTGGCGCGTTTGGCGGCGGCCAATCCGCAGCGGGTACTGCCGGTGGAGTGGGGCACGGCCGGCGGCAGCTACGAGGTCGACGTGCTGATCCGCGCGATGGACCGGCGCTGGCTGCTCAAGGACATCACCAACCTGATCGCGCAGGAGGACGCGCATGTGTTGGAGATCAACAGCGACAACGTGCGCGACAGCGGTCGGGCGCAACTGCGGCTACGGTTGAAGGTGGCCGACTACGGGCAGCTGGCCACGCTGCTGGGCAAGCTCGATGCGTTGCCGGGGGTCGACGAGGTGCGGCGGCTCGGCTAGGGGGCTGGGCCACTGTGGCGATCGATGGCTCCGCCTGGCCCGGCGCGCCGCTGCGCGCGCAGGCCTGAATGCGGGGCAGGGCCGGCCACGGTGCGATGCATTCCTCGACGGCACCATGACCACCCGGGCGTTACCATCGGCATGTGAACGCGTCCGGACCCGGCCGCGCCCGGGAAGGACGCCGCCGCATGCCAAGAACACCGCGATGGGCCAGGTCACGCCTGTGGTCGCCGCTGCGGTCGCGCCGGTTGTGGCGCGGCGTGCTGGCGGCAGCGGCGTGCCTGGTGGTGCTGGCGGTCGCATTCCGGCAGCCGCTCTCGGACTGGATCTGGCCGGAGACCCGGATCCAGCAATTGCTTGGTCGCGCCGAGGCCGCGTTGGCCCAGGGGCGCCTGACGGCCAGCGATGGCAGCGGCGCGACCGAGTTGTTCGACGCGGCGCTGGCGCTGGATGCCGATCGCGACGAAGCCCGCGACGGGCTCGCCCGCACCGGCCTGGCGGCGGTGGCGCAGGCGCGCGCGGCGCTGGCCGCTGGCCGCCCTGGTGATGCCTCGCGTGCGCTGTCGCTGGCGCAGGCGCTGCAGGTGCCGCAGTCACGGGTCGGTCCGCTGCTCGAGCAGCTGCGGCAGGCGCGCGTACATGGCGCTGGCCTCGACAGGCTGCTGGCCCAGGCCGCGCAGGCGCGCAGCGAAGCTCGCCTGGACGGCACCCCGGACAGTGCGTTGCCGTTGTACCAACGGATACTGCAGCTGGCGCCGGAGCGTACCGAAGCGCTGGAGGGGCGCGAGGACGCGCTGTCCGATCTCATCCAGCAAGCCTGGGTCGCATTGTGCAGGGACGACATCGCCGCCGCCGCTCCGATCCTGACCGCGGCCCGCGGCTACGATCCTGGCCATGCCGATCTGCCTGCGGCGCAGGCGGAGTTCAATCGCCTGCTGGAACAGCACCGGCGTACAGCCGAGCTGCAGTTGCAGCGCGGTCGGCTCGATGCGGCCGCGCGCGGTTTCCAGCGACTGGTACAGGCACAGCCCGACGACATGCGAGCGCGCGACGACCTGGCGCGCGTGGCCACGGCCCTCGCCACACAGGCCACCCGCGATGCGGCGGATTTCCGCTTCCAGGCCGCCGATGCGGCCCTCGCGCGGGCGCGCGGGCTGGATCCGGAGAACCCGGCGATCGCCGCCGCCGGACAGGCACTCGCGCGCGCGCGCGCGACCCACGATACCCGCCACCCCGGGCTGGCACCGGCCGAGCGGGAACGGCGCCTGCGTGCGCTGATGCTGCAGGTGCAGCGAGCCGAGACCGCGCAGGACTGGCTGACGCCACCGGGCGCGAGTGCCTACGACAAGCTGCGCGAGGCACAGGCGATCGCCCCGCAGGACAAGCGCGTGCTGCATGCGCTGCGTCGTATCGTGGCGACCACGCGTGCCTGCTTCGAGGACGAATTGAGCGGCAACCACCTGCGCGCCGCGCGGATCTGCCTGGATGCCTGGCAGGCCACGGCCACCCGCGATGCGGGCGTTGCGGCCGCGCGGCGGCGGTTGGCGCAGCGCTGGATCGCGGTGGGCAGTGAACGCTTGCGTGCGGAGGACGTAGCCTTCGCGCGCCAGGCCTTGGCCGAGGCGCGCGCGCTGGATCCGGCCGCGCCGGAGTTGAGTGCTTTCGCCGAACAGGTGGAGGCGGCGGCGCTGCGCTAGCGCAGGAACACCCGTTCCACGGTCGCTCGCGCCGAGTCCAGCGAGAAATGCCGGGCGATGTTGGCCCTGCCATTGGCCGAAAGCCGCTGCCACAGCGCCTGGTCATGGTATAGCCGGACCACCGCCTCGGCGAAGCATTCGGCCTCGTCGGCGACCAGCACGTCCTCGCCATCGCGCAGGTGCATGCCCTCCACGGCGCAAGTCGTGGCCACCACCGGCTGGCCGTGCGCCATGCTCAGGTTCACCTTGCCCTTCACGCCGGCACCGAAGCGCAGCGGCGCGACCGCGACCCGGGCGCCCTCCATGTATGGCGACAGGTCGGGGACGTGGCCATGCATGATCACGCCGGGTCGGGTGTCGGCCAGCGCGCGCAGGTCGTCCGGTACATCGATGCCGATGCAATGGAACATGACCTCCGGCAGCAGCCCGCGCACGCGGGGGAACACCTCGCCGATGAACCATCGCATCGCGTCCAGGTTGGGCGGATGGCGGAAGCCGCCGACGAACACCAGATCGTGGCGCTGTGACCAGGGCAGGCCCGGACCGGCAAGGTCGTGCAGGTTGGAGAGCAGTTCGGTGTGTGCCTGAGGCGCGTCCTGGCGCAACTGCCGCTGCTCGGCCTCGGACACCAGCAGGGTCGCGTCGACCCTTCCCATCACCTGCAACTCGCGTTCACGTGTGCGCTCGGCCTCGCGCAGCAGCCGGGCATCGCCGGCGATTTCCGCGCCGCGCCGCTCGCGCAGGTAGTGCAGGTCGACGGTATCGAACACCTTGCGTGCGCGTGGGGCGAACGAGGCCAGCAAGGGCAGGCAGGCGTGGGCGATGTGGTGGCGCACCAGCACCACCACGTCGAAGCGGTGGCCATGCTCGCGCAGCCAGCCTGAGATGCTCTGCAGGTAGGGCGCGTACCAGACTTCCACGCCGAGTTGCTGCAGGGCCTGGGTATGGCGGCCGCCGTGCTCGCGCAGGGTTGGGACGAACACCACGTGCGCGCCGGCCTGGACCAGCATGCGGATCAAGTTGAACTGGCGCAGCGAGGCTGAATCACGGTCTGGCTGCGGCACCGCCTCGTCGAGGATCAGCACCTGGCGCTGGCCGCGGTGAAGCAGTGCCGGCGAGGGTATTTCGCCGGCAGCGGGCTGCGCCGCAAGCGCCTGCGCCCACTTCGCCGCGAACACGCCCTGGTTGCGCAGCTGGTAGGCCTTGATCCCGTTGCCGGTATCGGTGCCGTTGCTGGTGCCCTCGTCGTGCACGACCAGGCTGGATGGCTGCACGCGCGCGCAATAGCCAGCGGCGCGCACCGCGAAGGCCAGGTCGGTGTCCTCGTAGTAGGCCGGTGCGTAGCGCGTGTCCAGGCCGCCGAGTCTTTCCAGCAACGCGCGCGGCAACATGATCGCCGCGCCGGAACCGTAGTCGATCGAACGCACGTAGCGGTAGCGCGGGTCCTGTGCGGATTCGAAGCGGCCATAGCTCCAGGCGCTGGCATCGGCGAACACCACGGCGCCGGACTCCTGCAACCGCCCGTCCGGGTACACCAGCTGCGCGGCGGCCAGGCCGGTGTCCGGATGGCTGGCGAACAGCCCGATCAACGCGTCGAGCCAACCCGGTTGCGGTACGGTATCGTTGTTGAGCAGCACGACATATTCGCCGCGGGCCTGCGCAATGCCGTCGTTGCAGGCCGCGATGAAGCCGCCATTGGCGTCGCGGCGGTGGTAGCGCAGGCCGCTGACCTGGGGCATCTGCCGCGCGGTGGCATCGCCGCTGCCATCGTCGATGACGATTACCTCGAACGGTACCGCCGGTGGATGCGCGGCGATCGCGCGCAGGCAGGCCAGCGTGTGCGCGACATGGTTGTAGACCGGGATCACCACCGACACGCGTGGCGTCGAGGCGGTCGGCAGAGCAAACGGCTCGAACGGCCTGGACGCGGGCAGCCACAGCGGCTCACGCGGCAGTTCGGGCGTGCGCTGCGTGTGTACACGCACGCGTGCCCAGGTTGCACGCCAGCCGCGCGTGCGCAGGCTGGACAGGCTGCGGCGAAACAGGCCGACGGCGCGGTGCAGCAGATAGCGCGCGTCGGCCAGCGACATCGACATTCCGTTGGAGCTCCAGGTCGGTCCGCACAAGCCTGTGCGGGGATTTAACGAGTGGCGTGGCGGGTCCGCACCGCCGATGGGGCTGCGCTAGACTCGGCGGAATTTACATTCTCCATTCTCGCATCCCCGTGCCACGACGCTACGACTACGAAGACTCCGAGCCATTCGAGGACGATGGCGACGCCCGCCCGCGCTGGCAGCGCCGGCTGATCGTCTGGGGGCTGGCGGCGCTGGCCCTGGCGCTTGGTTTCCTGATCCCCTACACGCTGTACCTGAACGGTCAGGTCACTCAGCGCTTCGGCGAGTTGCGCTGGCAGATCCCGACCCGCGTGTACGCACGTCCGCTGGTGCTGGCGCCGGGCCGTGCGCTCGACGCCAAGACCCTCAAGACCGAACTGGACGCGGCCTCCTACCGCGACGACGGCGTCGGCAAGCTGCCCGGTACCTACCAGCAGCAGGGCGGCCGGTTCGTGATCTCCAGCCGTGGCTACGTCGACGTGGACGGGCGCGTGCCGGCGCGCCGGATCGAGGTCGCCGTGGCCGGCGGCAGCGTCGCCGCGCTGCGCGATGCGACTACCGGCAAAGGCATCAAGAGCGCGCGGCTGGACCCGGCGCGGATCGCCACGCTGTACGGGCAGAAGCAGGAGGAGCGCCGTCTGGTGCGACTGGAGGAAGTGCCCGAACTGCTGGTCACCGGCCTGCAGGCGGTCGAGGACCGCGACTTCAACTACCACCACGGCATCGACCTGAGCGGCATGGCGCGCGCGGCGTGGGTGACGTTGCGCAGCGGCGGGCATACCCGCCAGGGCGCCAGCACGCTGACCCAGCAGCTGGCGCGCAGCGGCCTGCTCGGGATCGGCAAGGAACAGACCGTCACCCGCAAGTTCAACGAGATCCTGTACGCGCTGATCATGGAGGCGCGCTACGACAAGCGCACGATCCTGGAGGCCTACCTCAACCAGGTCTACCTCGGCCAGCGCGGCGGCCAGGCGGTGCACGGCATGGCCTCCGGCGCGGAGTTCTGGTTCGGCCGCGAGCTGGGCTCGCTGACCACCGAGCAGGTCGCGCTGCTGATCGGCCTGGTCAAGGGGCCGTCCTACTACGACCCGCGCCGTGCGCCCGAGCGCGCGGTGGACCGGCGCAACTTCGTGCTCGGCAAGCTGCGCGAGAGCGGGCTGATCGAGGATGCCGAGTACAAGCGTGCGCTGGCCGCGCCGCTGGGCGTGCCGGCCGAGCCGGGCCTGGTCGCGGCCAACCGCTTCCCGGCCTATGTCGACCTGGTGCGCCGCCAGCTCGCCCATGACTATCCGGAGAGCGCGTTGCAGGGCGCGGGACTGAGCGTGCTGACCGGCATGTCGCCGTCCGCGCAGGCCTATGCCGAGGGCGCGGTGACGCGCACGATCACCTCGCTGGAGAACGCCAAGTCCGGCAAGAGCCGGCGCCCGCCGCTGCAGGCCGGGCTGGTGCTGACCGACGTGCACAACGGCGACGTGCTGGCGGTGGTCGGCAGCCGCGACGTGGCCACGCCCGGCTTCAACCGCGCGGTCGAGGCGCAGCGCCAGGTCGGTTCGCTGCTCAAGCCGTTCGTGTACCTGCTGGCGCTGGCCTCGCCGGACCGCTGGTCGCTGGCCAGCTGGGTCGACGACTCGCCGGTGACGGTGCAGCTCGGTCGCGGCCGCAACTGGTCGCCCGGCAACGCCGACAACCGCAGTCATGGCACGGTGCGGCTGGTCGATGCGCTGGCGCGTTCCTACAACCAGGCCACGGTGCGGGTGGGCATGCAGGTCGGCCCAGAGCGCCTGGTGCAGCTGATCAACGTGCTGGCTGGGTTGAAGGCCGATCCCAACCCCGCGTTGATCCTCGGGGCAACCGACCAGAGCCCGTATGCGATGGCGCAGCTGTACCAGTTCCTCGCCTCGGGCGGCGAGATCCAGCCACTGCACGCGGTGCGCGGCGTACTCGACCCGCAGGGCAAGCTGCTCAAGCGCTACGACAAGACCCCGGCGCCGGCGCAGGATGGCGATTCGATCGCGGCCAACCTGATCGGCGTGGCATTGCAGCAGGTGGTCAGTGGGGGCACCGGTCGCCAACTGCTGGGCGACGGCCTGGGCCGGCTGTCGGCGGCAGGCAAGACCGGTACATCCAATGATGGCCGTGACAGCTGGTACGCGGGCTACACCGGCGACCATCTGGCGGTGATCTGGATGGGCAACGACCAGAACGCACAGACCGGCCTGTTCGGCGCCACCGGCGCGATGCGGGTGTGGTCGGGTATCTTCACGCGGTTGCCGAGCGCGCCGCTGCAGGTCAATGGCAAGGGCCTGGACTGGCAATGGGTCGAGCCGACCGGCTCGGGCGCGACCGAGCCATCGTGTCCGGGCGCGCGCCAGTTCCCGTTCGTCGCCGGTTATGCGCCCGCGCATGTGCCGTGCAGCGTCGAGGCCTTACCCACGGAAGACAACCAGGGCGGGGCTGGGGGCTGGCGCAGCTGGTTCGGCCTGGACAAGAAGGCCGAACCGGCGGCGCCGGTCTCCGAACCTCCCTCACGAGAGCCATAGCCCATGTCGAATCTGCGATATGTCTTGACCGGCGCTGCCTGCGCCGTCGCGCTGGCCGCCTGCAGCAGTGCGCCGCCCCCCCCGCCGCCAGTTGCCCCGGTCGCCACCATCACGCCGGCGCAGCGCATGGCCGAGATCGAAAAGATCGCCGGCGTCGACGATACCGAGCTGTCGGTGCAGCCGCTGCGCGACCCGCAGGTCGACGACCTGCGCGAGACGGCCCAGTCCAGGCGTGCCGCGGGTGATCTTGCCGGTGCCGCCGCCGCGCTGGACCAGGCGCTGAAGCTGGTGTCGGGCGATCCGGGCGTGTTGCAGGAGCGCGCCGAGCTCGCGCTGCTGCAACAGGACTATGCAGGCGCCGAACGTTTCGCCCGGCAGGCGATCGACCTGGGTTCGAAGACCGGTCCGCTGTGCCGCCGCCACTGGGCGACGATCGAACAGTCGCGGCTGGCGCGCGACGAGAAGGAGAATGCGGCGTCCGCACATGCGCAGATCGAGAGCTGCACGGTGCCGGGGATCAAGCGGTATTGAGGCCGGAGTCGAGGATCTCCGTAGGAGCGACTTCAGTCGCGATGAGGCTTTACCGGGAAAGCCCCATCGCGACTGAAGTCGCTCCTACGAGTCCCAATCCCCAAACCCGAATCCCATGTCCCTGCTCGCCACCGCCAGCCGCGAAGCCCTCAGCGAAGGCGGCGCGCTCGCCAGCCGCCTCGACGCGTTCACGCCGCGCGCGGCCCAGCTGCGCCTGACCGAGGCGATCGCCGAGGCGTTCGAGCAGCGCGACGTGCTGCTGGCCGAGGCCGGCACCGGCACCGGCAAGACCTTCGCCTACCTGGTGCCGGCGTTGCTGTCGGGGCTGAAGACCATCGTCTCCACCGGCACCCGCGCGTTGCAGGACCAGCTCTATCACCGCGACCTGCCGCGGGTGCGTGCCGCGCTCGGGACCGGCCTGCAGACCGCGCTGCTGAAAGGACGCGCCAACTACCTGTGCAAGTACCGGTTGCAGCAGGCACGCGGCGAACCGCGCTTCGCCACGTCCGAGCAGGTCGCGCAGTTCCAGCGGATCCTGGCCTGGAGCGGGCGCACCCGCGCCGGCGACATGGCCGAGCTGGAGGCGCTGGCGGACGACTCGCCGCTGCTGCCGATGGTGACTTCCACAGTCGACAACTGCCTGGGTAGCGACTGCCCGTTCTGGGGCGAATGCTTCGTCGTGCAGGCACGCCAGCGCGCACAGGCGGCCGACCTGGTGGTGGTCAATCACCACCTGCTGCTGGCGGACCTGGCGCTCAAGCAGGAAGGCTTCGGCGAGATCCTGCCCGGCGCGCAGGCGTTCGTGATCGACGAGGCCCATCAGTTGCCGGAGCTGGCTGCCAATTTCTTCGGTGAGGGCTTCGGCATGCGGCCGTGGCAGGAACTGGCGCGCGATTGCCTGGCCGAGGCGCGGCTGGTCGCCGGCGCGCAATCGGCGTTGCAGGAGTCGGTACGCGAGCTGGACGAGGCATTGCGCGCGCTGCGGTTGGCGATGGACGGCCTGCCGGCGCGCGGTACGCAATGGCGCGCACTGGCCAAACCGGAGGTGCGCGATGGCTTCGACGCGGTGATGTCGGCGCTGGCGGGACTGGACGAGGCGTTGCAGCCGCTGCGCGCGGCGTCGCCGGGTCTGGATGGCTGCGCCGCGCGCGCCGTCGAGGCGCGCGGCCGCCTGTCGCGCTGGTTGGGCGAGGAATCGGGGGAAAAGGGGCCAGAGTCATTTTCCGGCGAGGCTCTTCCCGAGGGCGATGGCTATTGGTCGGAAAATGACTCTGGCCCCTTTTCCTCCGAAGTGCTCTGGTACGAACTGACCCCGCGCGGCTTCCGTTGCCAGCGCACGCCGCTGGACGTGTCCGGTCCGCTGCGCGAGCACCGCGAAAAGACCCATGCGGCCTGGGTGTTCACCTCGGCGACGCTGGCGGTGGATGGTGACTTCGAGCACGTCGCCACCCGGTTGGGCCTGCGCGACCCGATGACGCTGCTGCAACCCAGCCCGTTCGACTGGGCGCGGCAGGCGCTGTGCTACCTGCCGCCGGGCCTGCCGGACCCGGGCGCGCGCGGCTTCGGTACCGCGCTGATCGCCACGCTGCGGCCGGTGCTGGAGGCCTCGCAGGGGCGTGCGTTCCTGCTGTTCGCCTCGCATCGCGCGCTGCGCGAGGCCGCCGAGGCGCTGCGCGACGGGCCGTGGCCGCTGTTCGTGCAGGGCGAGGCGCCGCGCGCGACGCTGCTGGAACGCTTCCGCGCCTCGGGCAACGGCGTGCTGCTCGGCAGCGCCAGCTTCCGCGAGGGCGTGGACGTGGTCGGCGAGGCGCTGAGCGTGGTGGTGATCGACAAGCTGCCGTTCGCCGCCCCGGACGAGCCGGTGTTCGAGGCGCGCCTGGACGCGATCCGGCGCGCGGGCGGCAACCCGTTCCGCGACGAGCAACTGCCGCAGGCGGTGATCGCGCTGAAGCAGGGCGTGGGCCGGCTGATCCGCAGCGAGCACGACCGCGGCGTACTGGTGCTGTGCGACCCGCGCTTGCTCAGCAAGGGCTACGGCCGCAAGTTCCTGGATTCACTGCCGCCATTCGCCAGGACCCGCGAGATCGCCGACGTGCGCGCGTTCTTCGCACTTTCGTCGTAGGGCGTACCTTTGTGGGAGGGGCGTGGGGCCCCCCGGGGCGCCCCCCGGAACCCCCGCGGGGCCCCCCCGGGAACCCCGGGCGGGGCTGAAGCCCCTCCCACAAAGAAGCCGCGAAATCCTCGGGTGTTAAGCTTCCGCGCTTGACCGCAAGCCGCATTGCCAATGAACCTCCTCGCCTTCGAAACCTCCACCGAAGCCTGTTCGGTCGCCTTGCACGCCGGCGGCCGGGTACTGGAGCGCTTCGAGATCGCGCCGCGCCGGCATGCCGAAGTGGCGTTGCCGTGGGCCGAGCAATTGCTGGCCGAGGCCGGACTGGCACGCGCGCAGCTCGACGCGATTGCGGTCGGGCGCGGCCCCGGCGCGTTCACCGGCGTGCGCCTGGGTATTGGCCTGGCGCAGGGTATCGCGCTGGCGTTGGACCTGCCGGTGGTGTCGATCTCCACGTTGCAGGTGCTGGCGCAGCGCGCGCCGGCCACCGCGCCGCGCGTGCTGGCGGCGATCGACGCGCGCATGGGCGAGGTCTACACGGCCGCGTTCGAGCGTCGTGACGGCGTGCTGGTGCCGTTGTCTGCGGAAGTGGTGCGCGCGCCGGACGCGGTGGAACTGCCCGGCGCAGCCGATGGCTGGTATGCGGTCGGCACCGGCCTGGGCGCGATTAATGGCGCGCTGGCTCTACGGTTTGCACCACGATTGGCCGGCGTCGATGCGCAGGCGCTGCCGCACGCGGCCGACCTGCTGGCACTGGCGTTGCCGGCGCTGGCGCGCGGCGAGGGCGTGGCGCCGGAGAAGATCGAGCCGGCCTATCTGCGCGACAACGTCGCGCTGACCCTGGAGCAGCAGCGCGCCGCGCGCGCGGCGCGTTGATGCCGGCGGCGGCCAGCGCGGCCGCCGCCGGTTTGCTCAGTAGTCGTAGCTGACGTTGAGGCGCAGGTAGCGCGGGGCCTGGCGCACGACCGCCGCGCCGTATAGCGGATCGGCGACGCCGGGATCGGTCTGCTGGTACGGCCAGATCCAGGTCACGGTCTGGCTGTTGAAGACGTTGAACACGTCCAGCCCGAACTTCAACCGGCCCTTGCCGAAATCGGGACGGTAGCTCACGCCCAGGTCGAGCTGCTTGACCCAGGGCAGCCGGCCCTGCGAGCCGGGAGGCGAAGGCTCGCCGTTGCAGAAGTGGTAGTACGGGCCATAGCCGGACGGGTCGCTGTTGTCGCTGCCGTAGTAGCTCAGGCAGTTCTTCGGTGCGCCTGAGACCAGGCTGATGTTGGCCGATGCCAGCCAGCGCGAGTTGAACTGGTAATAGCCGAACAGCTTGATCTGGTGGGTATGGTCGTTGTTCTGCACGCCGTTGGTGTACTCCATCAGCGAGGCATAGTCCCAGTCCACGGTGGTGGACACTGCGGTCTGTCCGATCGTGGACAGCAACTGTCCCTCGGTGGTGCCGTAGCTGCGCGAGAAGGTGTAGTTGAAGCTGGCGTACCACTTGCCGTCGAACGGGTGTTCCAGGCTCAGGTCGAGTGCGTAGTACTTGCGCTTGTACTCTGGCAGGCCCAGTTCGGAAGCGCTCAGCGGCACGCTGACGTAGTTGCCGCTGGTGTCGACCAGGGTGAAGGTGTTGGACTTGCCGGGGTTGATCAGCCAGCAACTGACCGGGTTGCTGTCGCTGGTGACGGTGTAGCCGAGCGCGGCGGCCTTGGCGAACACGGTGTCGATGTCGCAGTAGTCGTCCACGCCGCTGCGCAGCACCCGGTAGGTGGCCTTGGCGCCGTACACCCAGTCCGCGCCCCAGGCCTTGCTGAAACCGAGGATCGCCTCGTCCTGGTAGGACGGTTTCAGGCCCTGGGCGGTGACGGTCTTCGGGTCGGGCAGGATGCCGTAGTTGTTGTTGGCCGACACGGCGTCGGAGATCTGGGTCAGGCCGGTTGGCTCGCCGTTCGCGTCGATGCCGCTGTAGGTGTAGTAGGTCGAGGTCGACAGGGTCGCGCCGGCGGCGTTGAGCGCCGGGTTCAGCGGTAGCGCCAGGTAGTAGCGGCCGACGTTGCCGAACACCTTGAAGCGCGAGTCGCCGTTCACGTCCCAGCTGAAGCCCAGGCGCGGCGCCCACTGCCCGCTGCTCTGGTTGATGTAGACCTGGCCAGCCGAGTTGTAGTTGGTGAACTGGTCCAGGCGCAGGCCCAGGCTCAGCAGCAGCCGGTCGGTGACCTGCCAGTTGTCCTCGATGTACTGGGCGCGCTGGCTGGAATGCACGTTGGCGAGTTTGCTGTAGACCACCTTGCGCACGTAGTAACCGTCCTCGCCGTTGGCATAGCTGCCGGTCGCCGGCACGCCCAGGCCGCTGTTGATCGCGGTGTCCGGGTCGGACAGGCCGTAGACCCAGTAGTAGCCGGGGCCGGAAGTGGTGTAGCCCTGGTTGACCGCCTCGGCGTCCTGGTTGTCGATGCCGATGGTGATGCTGTGGTTGCCGATGACGTAGTTCAGGTCCAGGCGCAGGTTGCTGGTGCGGTTGCCCCGGCCGGGGTCGTATAGGGTGGATACGGTCTGCGAGTTGGTGATCGGGGTGCCGCCGGTGATCGCCGGGTTCTGGTAGCTGGCGCCGGAGATGTAGGTCAGCGCGCTGTTGTAGCCCTGCGTGCCGATGTAGTCGCTGGTACGCATCTTGCCGTACAGCGCGCTGAAGGTCAGGCGGTCGGTCAGGTAGCTGGTGTACTTGGCCACCCACAGGTCGCCGCCGGTCTTCTTGATGCTGTCGTAGCCCTTGAAGTCGCCGCGGGTCAGGGTGTCGTAGTCGTAGTCGTAGATCTTGCCGCGGGTCTTGCGCTTGCTGGAGGCACCGGTGATCTCCAGCAGGTTGCTGTCGTTGATGTTCCAATCGAGCTTGGCATACCAGCTGGGGCGCTCGTAGCTGTAGTCGGTGTAGGAATTGGTCGCCTCGACATCATCGACGGTGGTGCCTTCCTGCTGCTCCAGCTGATAGGCGCCGAAGAAGAACAGCCTGTCCTGGATCAGCGGGCCGCCAGCGTAGACGCTCTTGGTGGTGACCCAGGTGCTGTTCTTGCTCTTGGGCTCGTACAGCTCGCCGGTGGCGGGGTAGTAGACGTCGGCGGCGCTGGAGCGGGTGCCCGGCGGCTGCCAGATGAACTGCGCGCCGTAGTGCCATTCGTTGGTGCCGCGCTTGCCGACCGCGCTGATCACGCCGCCGTCGGAGCGCCCGTACTTGGCGCTGTAGCCGCCGGTGTACACCTCCTGCTGGTCGATCGCGCCGTAGGGCAGGGTCAGGCCGCCCAGTCCGCGCAGCGGGTCGGTGGTGTTGAATCCGTTGATGTAATAGGCATTCTCCGCAGCCGAGGATCCGCCGAAGGACACCAGCGCATCGCCGGTGGGGCCGACGAAGTTGCCGTTGCTGCTGTTGGCGACTACGCCCGGCGCCAGTTGCGCGATCGCCTCGGCCGAACGCCCCAGCGGCAACTTCGCGAGCTGCTCAGCGGTGATCACGGTGCGCGAGTCGACGCTGCTGACGTCGATACTGGCGGCGGCGCGGTCGGCGGTGACCTTGACCCCGTCGAGCGTGGCGACGTCGGCGAAGGAGACATCGGTGTTGGCGCCGACGGTCAGGGTGACGTCGGAGCGGTGGGCGATTTCGGAGCCCTCGCGCTTCACGGTGACGGTATAGGTGCCGAGCGGGAGCTGGTTGATCTGGTAGCGACCACGGCCGTCGACCGGCACTTCGCGGCTGAGGCCGCTGTCGCTTTGCACCAGCACGCTGGTGGCGCCGGTCGGGACCTGGCCGGTCAGGCTGCCGGTGGTGGACTGGGCATGCAGATCGGCGACGCCGAAGGCCAGGCCGAGGGCCAGCACCAGCGCACTGCGGCGCAGGATCTTGTGGGATGCGCTCATGGAAATTCCAGGTGGGAACGGGGGCGGGGACCCGGCCGGAAGTGGCCGACGCGATGTCTTTCGCGATCCTTACGAATAATTAACCTTATTTCGACAATTTCCTGGAAATTTCAGCTGGCTATAAATTTGAAACTAATCGTTATCTTTTTAAGGTATTAATTTCATTACTTGAAATTAATGTCATTAAATGACACTAATAATCAAATTTTGAATTTTATAAAAACATCGATTTTTGATTTTTATCCGGGGAGGTACCGATGCCTTGGAATTCGCGCGACCTCGGCAGTGCCCAGGAGCGTGGGCGGCGCGGGTGGCTTGATCGGCGTCGGGCCTCGGCAGCCAGTCGCATACGGTCATCCCCGCGCACGCGGGGACCTGGTGACTTGCGCCTTGGCTGCGGCAAGGCAATGGTTCCTCGCCTACGCGGGGACGACGGTCGAGCTGCTGCGGCAGCGGACAGTTGGCGTCAATCAGGCGTGGGCGGCAGGTGCGCCTTGGCCGCGCTCAGCGATCGTCGCGCAGCTCGCCGCCGGGCAGGAACAGCCAGGTGCGCGTGACCTGCAGGATGTCCACGCCGTCATCGGTCTTCGGCAGCGGCGGGAAAGGCTGCGCCAGCCGGACGATGCGCAGCGCGGCCGCGTCGAGCACAGGCATGCCACTGGACACCAGCACACGGCTGCTCTCGATGCTGCCGTCGCGGCGCACGCCGACGCTGATCACCACGCGTCCGCCGAGCCGGCGCCGGCGCGCCTCGTCGGGGTAGTTCAGGTTGCCGACGCGCTCGGCACGGTCGACCCATGCGCGCAGGTAGTTGGCGTAGGCGTACTCGCGGGTGCTGGCCGAGACGAACTTGCGGTTGGGGCGCTTGGCGTACTGCTCCGAGCGCAGGTGTACCTCGGCCGCCAGGCGCGCCATCTCTGCGTCGCGGCGTACGCGCTCGGCGGTGGCCTGGGGGGATGGCTCGGCCTGCGAGTCGGGCTGCGGCGCCGGCATGGGGTTCTCACCGTGGCGGCTACTGACCACGCGTGGCTGTGGCAGCGGAGTCTGTGCGACCGTGGTGGCGCGTTGTGGCTGCGGCGCCAGTCCGCTGCGCGGCTGCGGGATCACCCCGGGCTGGTTGTCGCGCGGGCGTTGCGGCCGCGCGCTATCGCCGCCGCCCTGCTGGTTGGCCTGGGCCAGGAAGTCGGCCTGCTTCGGGGTCAGCGGCGTGCTGGTCTGGCTGAAGATCACGTCCAGCGTCGGTACCAGCGGCGCCTCGTCGCCGACCGCGAAGCCGACGCCGAGGATCAGCAGGCCATGCACGACCAGCGACAGCACCAGGGTCGCGCTCAGGCGTTGTTCGGCGCCGGCACCAGGCACGGCGACGCTCATTGCGGCTGGCCGGCCTCGATCGCGTCGAACAGCTGTCCGGCGATGTTCAGCCCGAACTGCGCGTCCAGCTCGCGCACGCAGGTCGGGCTGGTGACGTTGACCTCGGTCAGCCAGTCGCCGATCACGTCCAGGCCGACGAAGCGCATCCCGCGCCGTTTCAGTTCCGGGCCGACCTGGGCGGCGATCCAGCGATCGCGCTCGCTCAACGGACGGCCCTCGCCGCGGCCGCCGGCGGCCAGGTTGCCGCGGAATTCGTCGCCCTGCGGGATGCGTGCCAGGCAGTAGTCCACCGGCACGCCATCGATCAGCAGGATGCGCTTGTCGCCGGCGCTGATGTCGGGAATGAAGCGCTGCGCCAGCGCCAGTTTGCGCCCGCCGTCGGTCAGCGTCTCCAGGATCACGTTGAGGTTGGGGTCGCCGCTGCCGCTGCGGAAGATCGAGCGCCCGCCCATGCCGTCCAGCGGCTTGAGCACGGCCTGGCCGTGGCCGAGCACGAATGCCTTCAGCGCGGCGGCGTCGCGGCTGACCAGGGTCGGCGGGCAGCACTGCGGGAACAGCAGCGCGGCCAGCTTCTCGTTGTAGTCGCGCAGGCCCTGCGGGTCGTTGACGATCTGCGCACCGGCGCGCTGCGCCACGCTCAGCACCTGGGTGTCGTAGATGAACTCGGCGTCGACCGGCGGATCCTTGCGCATCAGCACGACCTGGCCGGGGCCGAACGCCAGCTCGGCGAATTCGCCGAGCGTGAACCAGCCGGCCTTGTCGTCGCGCACGTTCAGCGGCGCGGCCTGGGCGACCGCCTCGCCCTGGCGCAGCGCCAGCCCGCCGGGGCGGACGTAGTGCAGGCGGTGGCCACGGCGCTGCGCTTCCAGCAGCATGGCGAAGGTGGTGTCCTTGGCGATCTTGATGTGGGCGATGGGGTCCATCACCACGATGACGTCGAGCGGCATGGGCGAAACCTGGAGGATCAGGCGCCGATGGTAACGTTTGGCGCGGGGCTGCGGCGAACCCTGGGGCGCGGTGTTTTGGAAGGCCGCGATCACGCTCTTGGGGGGCTCGGCACCTCAATCTGTCATGGTCTCTTGACAGCATGCGCGGTTGTTGGGATATAGGTGCGGTTTCGCAGTGGCGCCGGAAGCGATGAAGCGCCACGCGCCCCGGGGATATGGGCAATGACTGAAAACACGGCTGCGGGCGGGGAGCTCGCGGGACTCAAGGTGATGGTCATCGATGATTCGAAGACCATCCGGCGCACCGCCGAAACGTTGCTCAAGCGCGAGGGCTGCGAGGTCGTCACCGCGACGGACGGTTTCGAGGCGTTGGCCAAGATTGCCGACCAGCAGCCGCAGATCATCTTCGTCGACATCATGATGCCCCGGCTGGACGGATATCAGACCTGCGCGCTGATCAAGGGCAATCAGGTATTCAAGTCGACGCCGGTGATCATGTTGTCGTCCAAGGATGGGTTGTTCGACAAGGCGCGTGGCCGCATCGTCGGTTCCGAGCAGTACCTGACCAAGCCATTCACCCGTGAAGAACTGCTGAGCGCGATCCGTACATACGTCAACGCCTGACCGGGAGGGGGAAGGGCAACATGGCTCGAATCTTGTTGATCGAGGACTCGCCGACAGACCGGGCGGTCTTCAGCCAGTGGCTGGAAAAGGCCGGCCACCAGGTCCTGGTGGCCGACAACGCCGAGGAAGGTCTTGAACTGGCGCGCGGCCAGGCACCGGACCTGGTGCTGATGGACGTGGTGTTGCCGGGAATGAGTGGCTTCCAGGCCACCCGCGCGATGTCGCGCGACCAGGCCACACGGCATATCCCGGTGCTGATCGTCAGCACCAAGGGCATGGAGGCGGACAAGGCCTGGGGGTTGCGCCAGGGCGCGGTCGACTACATCGTCAAGCCGCCGCGCGAGGAAGACCTGATCGCGCGGATTGACGAGCTGGTGGGCTGATGCGCTCCCCGTTCGACCTCCTGGAGGACTACGAGCGGCGCAGCCTTGCCCACGCGGTGCGGCTGCCCGGCAGGCAGTTCGCCGAGGACATCTGGCGTGGCATCGGTTACCGCGTCGGCACGCGCAGGCTGGTGTCGGACTTCCGCGAGGTGGTGGAGATCGTGCCAATGCCGCCGCTGACCCCGGTGCCCGGCGCGCAGCCCTGGCTGCTGGGCGTGGGCAACCTGCGCGGCAACCTGTTCCCGGTGGTGGACCTGAAGCGGTTCATGGAAGGCCGCCGCACCGTGCTGCACGAGCGCCAGCGCGTGCTGATCATGCGCCAGAGCGGCGGCGACGTCGCGCTGACGATCGACGAGCTTTACGGTCAGCGCAGCTTCGCGCAGGCCCAGGCGATCGCGCCGGGCGAACTGGCCCAGGGCCGCTATGCCCACTTCATCGACCGCGCCTTCCGCAGCGATACCCAGGAATGGGGCGTGTTCTCGCTCTCGCTGCTGTCGCGGACACCCGAATTCCGGCAGGCGGCCGCCTGAGCGCGGCCGCCCGCACCCGAAACCCAGAGGTTGCCCATGAGTACCCCCGCTGCGGACACCCGCAAGACCCACAAGCTCGGCGGTGTCGGCACCCGTTTCTGGCTGGGCTTGCTGATCCTGTCGATCGTCGTGTTCGGCGCCAACACCGGCGTGGCGACCTGGCAGAGCAGTCGTCTGGCTGGCGCCAGTACCGGCGCGGCCGACCTTCAGGTGTTGTCGCAGCAGCTTGCCAACCAGGGCCGCGAGGCGATAGGCGGTGACGCCAAGGCGTTCGCGGCCTTCAAGGACACCAAGGCCCGCATCGATGGCACGGTCCGCGATCTGGAAGCCCGCTATGGCAGCGAGGCCAGCGTGTCCTCGGCGATCGGCCAGTTGAAGTCGACCTGGACTCCGCTGGGCAAGAATGCCACGCAGGTGGTTGCCTCCGAGTCGGCGGTACTGGCGCTGGCCGGCAATGCCGAGCGCTTCAACGCCAGCGTGCCGCAGCTGCAGGCACAGTTGAACGAGGCGGTGCGCGCGATGACCGTCAGTGGTGCGCCGGCCGCGCAGATCTACAACACCCTGCAGCAGGTGGTGGCGGCCGGCACGATGGCCCGGCGCGTGACCGAGATGCGCGCGGGCGGAGCAGGGGCCGCCGCGGCCGGCGACGCGCTGGCGCGCGACGCGATGGTGTTCAGCCAGATGCTGCAGGGGCTGCGCAGCGGCAACGAGGAGCTCGGCGTCGTCCCGGTGCGCAACGCCGAGGCGCTGTCGGCGCTGGATCAGTCTCAGGCGCAGTGGACGGCGATGAAGACCGATCTCGACGCGATCCTGGCCAGTTCGCGCAACCTGTTCGCCGCGCAGTCGTCGGCCGCCGCGCTGACCGCCGGCTCGGGCCGGATGCTCGATGACAGCAAGCAGTTGTTCGACGCGTTCTCCACGTTTGGTTCCTCGCGCGATACCCGCCTGTTTCCGAATTTCTGGTTGAGCGTGGTGTTCGGTTTCCTGCTGGTCGTGGCGATCATCGGCTTCGTCTGGTCGACGGTACGTGCCCGCTCGCGCGAGCAGGAGCTGCGCTACCAGGCCCAGGTGGAGTTCAACAGCCGCAACCAGCAGGCGATCATGCGGCTGCTGGACGAAATCAGCTCGCTCGGCGAGGGCGACCTGACCGTGAAGGCCTCGGTGACCGAGGACATGACCGGCGCGATCGCCGACGCGATCAACTACGCGGTGGACGAGTTGCGCCACCTGGTGACCACGATCAACGACACCTCGGCCCAGGTCGCGGTGTCGGCGCAGCAGACCCAGTCCACCGCGATGCAGCTGGCCGAGGCGGCCGGCCACCAGGCCAGTCAGATCGGCACCGCGTCCGAGCGCATCAACGAGATCGCATCGAGCATCGAGCAGGTTTCGCGCAACTCCAGCGAGTCGGCCGAGGTGGCGCAGCGCTCGGTGGTGATCGCCGCCGAGGGCGCCGGCGTGGTGCGCGAGACGATCCATGGCATGGACCAGATCCGCGACCAGATCCAGGAGACCTCCAAGCGCATCAAGCGCCTGGGCGAGTCCTCGCAGGAAATCGGCTCGATCGTGGAACTGATCAACGATATTTCCGAGCAGACCAATATCCTGGCGCTCAACGCGGCGGTGCAGGCGGCCTCGGCGGGCGAGGCCGGACGCGGCTTCGCGGTCGTGGCCGACGAGGTGCAGCGTCTGGCCGAACGCACCTCCGGCGCGACCCGTCGCATCGAGGGCCTGGTGCAGGCGATCCAGGCCGACACCAACGAGGCGGTCACCTCGATGGAGCAGACCACCTCGGAAGTGGTCTCCGGCGCGCGCCTGGCCGAGGACGCCGGTACCGCGCTGACCGAGATCGAGCGCGTGTCCAACGCGCTGAACGACCTGATCAAGAACATCTCGATCGCCGCCCACCAGCAGGCCACGGCGGCGACCGACATCACCCAGACCATGAGCGTGATCCGCCAGATCACCGGCCAGACCTCTCAGGGCGCGGGCCATACCGCCGATTCGATCGGGCACCTGGCGCAGCTGGCCGCGGACCTGCGCCGTTCGGTCGCCGACTTCAAGTTGCCGGCGTGAGCGGGCGGCGCAGGCGCGGAGAGGACACGCAGATGGCGCACCGTGACAGGCCAATGCAGCAGGCAGGGAAACCACGATGAGCGCGCTTGCCGACGCGATGAACCATGCCGCCCTGGGCTGGGTGAAGCCGGAGCTGGACGAGACCTTGCGCCAGGCGCGGGCCGAGATCGAGGCCTTCGCCGAGGCCCCGGCCGACAGCGACCGCATGCGCGCTTGCGCCGGCTATCTGCACCAGGTGCAGGGCACGTTGCGGATGCTCGAGTTGTACGCCCCGGCGATGGTGGCCGAGGAGCTGGAACGGCTCGCCAACGCGGTGCAGGCCGGCCAGGTGGGCGACCGCGACGAGGCCTGCGCGATGCTGATGCGTGGCGCGGTGCTGCTGCCGGACTACCTGGAGCGTCTGCAGAACGGCCATCGCGACATTCCGATCGTACTGCTGCCGCTGCTCAACGAGATCCGCGCCGCGCGCGGCGAGCCGGGGCTGAGCGAGAGCGTGCTGCTCGCGCTCGACCCGGCCGCAGGCCACGCCACGCCCGCCGAGCTCGAGCATGCCCGTGGCAGCCTGAGCGGGCGCAACCGCGAGCTGCTGGATACCGTCGGCAACGCGGTCAAGGAGGAGCTGCTGCGGGTCAAGGACGCGCTCGACCTGCACCTGCGCACCGGCGGCGAGGCGAGCGAGCTGCAGGCCCAGGTCGGCGCGCTGGGCGCGGTCGCCGACACACTCGGCATGATGGGGCTCGGCGTGGCCCGCAACGTGGTCGTGCAGCAGCGCGACGCGCTGCGCCGCATCGTCGAGGGAGAGCAGGCGGTCGACGAGGGCCTGCTGCTCGACATCGCCGGCGCGCTGCTCTACGTCGATGCCTCGCTGGACGACCAGGTTGCCAGCCTGGGCGCCGAAGCCGCCGGCGATGTGGATGCCGGCGCGAATGTCGCCGAGGTGCGCCGTACCGTCGAGGTGCTGGCGCACGAGGCGATCGCCAATTTCGCCGCGGCACGCGAGCACTTCGTCGCGTTCATCGAGACCCACTGGGACCATGCGCGCCTGGCCGAGGTGCCGCAGCTGCTCGACGAGGTCGGCGGTGCGATGCGCATTCTCGACCTGCCGCAGCCGGCCGGCTACCTGGACGGCGTGCGCGGCTACGTCCAACACGAGTTGATCGAGCGGCAGCGGATTCCCAGTGGCGGCCAGCTCGACGCCCTGGCCGATGCGATGGCCAGCCTCGAGTACTACCTGGAGGCGCTGCGTGAGCGGCGCCCAGGGCGCGAGGAAATCCTCGACATCACTCGCGGCAGCCTGGAGATGCTGCGCTACTGGCCGCTGCCCGCGATTGCCGACGCTCACGCCGATGCGAGGGCGTGGATGCCGGCCCCGGTCGAGCAGCAACAGGTTCCGCCCGATGCCGCCACCGGGTCGGCGACGACGCTGGACGAAGCCACGGGTACCGGGTTCTTCTTCGATCCGGTGGCCGCCGAGGAGGCGCGCCACGGCATCGGTACCGGCACACCGCTGCCGGTCACGTTGCTCGATCTGCCAGGCGATGCCGGCCAGGCGCCGGACAACGGCAGCGTAGGCTCCGTCGTGCCGGATCGGGCAGCGGCGTTCGATCCGGTATTGGCCGAGCAGGCCGCTGACCCGCCGGCCGAGGCCGGCGACGGTGGCGTGCAATTGCCAGGGGGCGGTGAACACAGCCCGTTCGTGGGATCCGGTGCGATCGCGGAGGCACTCCCAATCGAACAGGGGCAGGCACATCCGAGGGGGCACGAAGTCGCGGTGGGGGCGATCGAACTCGACGAGGCCTCGCGCGTGTTGCTGGCCGAACTGGATGCGGCCGCGACCGGCTTTGCGCTCGATCCGCTCGCCGAAGACGTGTCCGAGGTCTTCGCGTGGCCGGTGGCGGAGGTGGCGATCCAGGGGGGCTTCGAGGACGACGGCCACGAGATCGATAACGACATCCGTGCAGTGTTCCTTGAGGAGTTCGACGAGGAACTGGCCAACCTGTCGCGACTGTTGCCGGTCTGGCGCGCCGCGCCCGGCAACCTGGAGAATCTGCGACCGATTCGCCGCGTGTTCCATACCCTGAAGGGCAGCGGCCGCCTGGTCGGCGCGCGCGCGCTCGGCGAGTTCAGCTGGAAGATCGAAGGCATGCTCAACCGCGTGCTCGACGGCAGCCGCGGCGCCAGCCCGGCGGTGCTGGCGATGGTCGGGCAGGCCCATGAGGTGCTGCCGCAGCTCAATGCCGCGTTGCGCCAGGGCACGCCGATTCACGCCGACCTGCCGGCGATGCAGGCGCTGGCCGACCGCATTGGCGCAGGCGAGGACGCGTTCTATCTGCCGGCGCAGCCGCAAGCCGTGCCCGCGCTGCGGGAAGACGCGGCCGGCGAAGGCACCCCAGCCTCGGTGGACCGCGTATTGCGCGAGATCCTCGAAGCCGAGGTCGCCGTCCACCTGGAGACCGTGCACGCCTGGTTGCTGGCTTCGCAGGCCGAGCCGCAGCCGGCCACCGAGCCGCTGCTGCGCGCGGTGCATACGATGAGCGGCGCGTTCGCGATGACCGACGTGCCCGAGATCACCGCTGTCACCCTACCGGCGGAAAGCTACGTCAAGCGTGCGCTGGCGGCGGGTGTGACGCCCTCGCAGGAGGGCGTGGACTGCATCGCGGCGACTGCCGCGGCGATCTCGGCCACGATCGCCGGATTGCAGGCCGAGTCGCCGCGTGTCCCGTCGTTCGCCGCGTTGGCCGCGCGTCTGGGCGGGCTGGTGGACAGCCTGCCCGAAGCGCAGTGGCCGCTGCCGCATTTCGACGATCTGGACGATCTGGACGCCACGCCGGCGACGCTTGCGGAGCCGGGGCGCGAGCTGAGCGGCGTCGAGGACCTGAGCGCGTACCTGGACCTGGAGGCACCGCCGTCGGGCGCGGTCGCCGCGACGCCGGCACCGGCCGAGGTGTCGGAAGCTGCGCAGGTGCCGGCTGGACCCGAGGTGTTCGACGTCGCCGAACCCATCGGCGCGACCTCCTTCGGCTCGACCTCGGAGCAGTCCGCGTGGTCCGAGCCGGCGGTCGCGGCATTGATCAGTGAAGTTGCGGTATTCGATGCCGATGTCGCCGCCGCTTCCGGACTGGCCGCGCCCGCCGATCCCGGCGCGATCATCGAACCCGCCGCCGCCCCGGCGACCGACGAGCTGTCGGCCGATGCGGAAGGACAGGCCGGTTCCGGTCGGGAGGCCGAAACCGTCGAGATCCTGAAGTCCGCCGTGTCGGATGTGGCACAGGTTGCCGAGGCCGGCCCGCGCGAGGATCACGGTCCGCTCGACTTCCAGGAGCTGGACAGCGAGCTGGTGGACATCTTCGTCGAGGAGGGCAAGGACCTGCTCGACCATTGCGATGGCCTGCTGGTCAGCCTGCGCGAGACGCCCGAGGAGCACGAACTGCTGATCGGCCTGCAGCGCGACCTGCACACCCTGAAGGGCGGCGCGCGCATGGCCGGCATCAACGCCATCGGCGACCTTGGTCATGGCATCGAGTCGCTGCTGGAAGCCGTCGCCGCCCGCCGCAGCGAACTGACACGCGACGACATCGACCTGCTGGAGCGCGGTTTCGACCGGCTGCACCGGCTGCTGGTGCTGACCGGCCGGCATCGCGCCGTGGCGATGCCGGCCGACCTGATCGAGGCCTTCGAAGCGCGTACCCATGGTCGTGACGGGGCCAAGGTCGGCGTGCCGGTGGCGCTGGCGGGCACGCGAGCGCAAGGTGTCGTGCCCGCGCCACTGTCCGCGCCGGTATCGATCGAACCGCAGACGGACGAAGAACCGCTGCCGCGCGTGCAACGCGAGCAGGTGCGCGTGCGCGCCGACCTGCTCGACCGCCTGGTCAACCACGCCGGCGAGGTGGCGATCTACCGCTCGCGCCTGGAGCAGCAGCTGGGCGCGTTCCGTGGCGCGATGGGCGAGCTGGAGCGTACCAACATCCGCCTGCGCGACCAGTTGCGCCGCCTGGACCTGGAGACCGAGGCGCAGATCGTCGCGCGCTACCAGCGCGAGCAGGCGCATGCCGACCGCGACTTCGATCCGCTGGAGCTGGACCGTTTCTCGACCCTGCAGCAGCTCAGCCGCGCGCTGAACGAGTCCGCGGCCGATCTGGCCGGCCTGCAGGGCGTGCTCGACGACCTCGCGCGCCAGTACGACGGCCTGCTGCAGCAGCAGTCGCGGGTCAGCTCGGAGCTGCAGGACGGCCTGATGCGCGCGCGCATGGTGCCGTTCGATGGCCTGGTGCCACGCTTGCGCCGGGTGGTGCGCCAGGCGGCCGCGGAGACCGGCAAGCAGGTCCAGCTGGTGCTGGAAGGCACCCATGGCGAACTCGACCGCAACGTGCTCGACCGCATGACCGCACCGTTGGAGCACATGCTGCGCAACTCGGTCGCGCACGGCCTGGAAGCGCCACCGGCGCGCCGCGCCGCCGGCAAACCGGAGCAGGGCACGATCACCCTGCGGCTGCGCCGCGAGGGTTCGGAAATCGTGCTGGAAGTGGCCGATGACGGCACCGGCCTCGACCGCGAGGCGATCCGCCGCCGCGCGGAGCAGAATGGCCTGATCGCTCCGGGCGAGCCCCTCGCCGAGGTGGAGCTGGACAACCTGATCTTCGCCTCCGGCTTCAGCACCTCCGAGCAGGTCAGCCAGCTGTCCGGGCGTGGTGTCGGCATGGATGTAGTGCGCAACGAGGTCCGCCAGCTTGGGGGCTCGGTCGATATCCACTCGGTGGATGGGCAGGGCGTCAGTTTTACCTTGCGCCTGCCGCAGACGCTGGCGGTCACCCAGGCGGTGTTCGTGCGTATCGGCGAGGCCACCTTCGCCGTGCCGGTCGCCTCGGTCAGCGGCATCGGCCGCATCGCGCGGGCTCGTTACGCCGCCGGCGAGGGTGGTTACCACTATGCCGGCGAGGAATACACGCTGTACGACCTTGGCTCGCTGGTCGGCCAGGCCACGGCTACCGCCGACGGCGCCGCGCAGGTGCCGCTGCTGCTGGTGCGTACGAGCGACCTGCGCGCGGCGGTGGCGGTCGACCAGGTGCTCGGCAACCATGAAATCGTGGTCAAGCCGGTTGGCTTGCAGATTGCCTCGGTGCCTGGCATCCACGGCGCGACGATCACCGGCGACGGCCGCGTGGTGGTGATTCTCGACGTCGCCCCGCTGGTGCGCCGCCATCTGACCCAGCCGGCGCGCCCGGTGGCCGAGGCCACGGCCGAGAGCCAGCGGATCGCGCCGCTGGTGATGGTGGTGGACGACTCGCTGACGATGCGCAAGGTCACCGGGCGCGTGCTGGAGCGGCACAACCTCGAAGTGGTGGTCGCGCGCGATGGCGTGGAGGCGCTGGAGAAGCTCGCCGAGCGCGTGCCCGACCTGATGCTGCTGGACATCGAGATGCCGCGCATGGACGGCTACGAGCTGGCCACGGCGATGCGTGCCGACGAGCGCTTCAAGGCGGTGCCGATCATGATGATCACCTCGCGCAGCGGCGAGAAACACCGCCAGCGCGCCTTCGAAATCGGCGTGCGGCGTTACCTGGGCAAGCCTTACCAGGAGTTGGATCTGA
Organism: Pseudomonas sp.; assembly: GCA_047607345.1. Taxonomy (GTDB): domain Bacteria; phylum Pseudomonadota; class Gammaproteobacteria; order Xanthomonadales; family Xanthomonadaceae; genus Pseudomonas_S. The sequence continues at coordinate 43,917 of JASGDF010000120.1, forward strand.
TGCGAAACGTGTACGACCTGCTGGGGATCGCCCGTGTCCGCGAATGACGCGGCAGACCTGGGCAAGCCGGTGGCCCTGCTGGGACGCGCCGGGCTGGCGCGCGAGCGTCTGCGCGAAGCGCTGGCGCTGGCCGGCGCGGTGGTGGTGCTGGAGGACGAGCCGGCCGCGGTGGATGCGCAGACCTTGCGCGACGCCGACCCGGTCGCGGTGCTGGTGGCGCTGGAACCGGCCATCGAGGACGCGCTCGACGCGCTCGAACCGGCGCTGAGCGCGCCGGGCCTGACCGTGATCTTCGACGAAGCCGACCTGGCCGCGCGCCGCGCGGGCTGGGACGCGCAGCGCTGGACCCGCCACCTGGCGGCCAAGCTGCACGGGCATCGCGATGTGCTGCCGCCCGGCACGGAGGTCGAGCCGGCGTTGCTGCCCGAGCCGGGCCTGCCGTTGACCCCGGCGCAATTGCACGCGGACCAGTCGGTGGACCTGCACCTGGAGGCGGCTGCGCTCGTGCTGGATCGGGTGCCGGGCGATGAATTGTTCGCGCTGGCGCGTGCCCCGGCTGCCGATACGACGCCCGCCGCGGTGCCGGCGCCGACTGCGTCGCCGGGCGATTCCAGCACCTGGGGGCTGATTGACGTGACGGTGGAGCAGGGCCGGCGCCCGGAGCGCGATTTCTCCCACCTGGCGACCGGCAACCTGTCGCTGGTGGCGATCGAGGAGGAGGCGGCCGGGCCGCCCGGCGTGGTGCTGGTGATCGCCGGCATCGGCGGTCCGGATGCGATCCGCCGCCTGCTGGCCGCGCTGCCGCCGCAGTTCCCGCGTGCGGTGCTGGTGCGGATGGCGCTGGATGGCGGCCAGTACGGCAACCTCGTGCGCCAGATGGCCCGGGTCTCGGCCTTGCCGGTGGAACTGGGCGAAGCGGGCGGGACGGTGCAGCCAGGCAAGGCCTACATCCTGTCCGACGGGCTGTCGGTGGCCGCGCGCCAGGGCGCGTTGGTGTTCGTCGCCGGTGGCGATGCCGCCGCGCTGGTGGCCGCGCTGCCGGCCGGCGACAGCGCCGTGCTGCTGCTCAGCGGCGCCAGCGAGGCGCTGGTCGAGGACGTGCTGGCGCTGGCCGATGCCGGCGCCTGGGTGGCCGGACAGGCGGTGGACGGCTGCTATGACCCCGCGGCGGCCTCGCGGCTGGCGCTGCACGGACTACCAGCCGCCGAACCGGCGCGGCTGGCGCAGGCGCTGGCCGAGCGCTGGCCGGCGGCCTGATCGGACTTCGGAGGATTGCCATGAGCCATGCCAACAACGATGAAATCCGCGGCGTCCTGATCCAGGCGGGCCAGGAGCGGTTGCTGCTGCCGAACGCGACGGTCGCCGAGGTGATGTCGCGCGTGCCGGTGGAGCCGCTGGCCGACGCGCCGCGCTGGCTGGTCGGGCAGATCGCCTGGCACGGCTGGAAGGTGCCGCTGCTGTCGCTGGTGCGCTTCAGCGGTCTTGGCGAGGAGCCGCCGACGCTCAACAACAAGGTGATCGTGCTCAAGGCGCTGGGCCGGCATCCGTCGCTGCCGTATTTCGCGTTGCTGAGTACCTCGTTCCCGCAGCTGGTCTCGGTGCCTCGCGATGGCCTGCTCGCCGACGCATCGGAAGATGCCCTGCCGCAGTGTGTGCACATGCGCGTGTTGATCGACGGGCAGAGCGCGCTGCTGCCGAACCTCGATGCGATCGAGGCGCGCCTGCTGGAGGCGCTGCCAGCCTGACCTGCCTTCCCGTAGGAGCGACTTCAGTCGCGATGGGGCATTCCCCCCGGTATAGCCCCATCGCGACTGAAGTCGCTCCTACGGACAAGGCGGTCTTACAGATCCCCGAAGCGCGCCTGCAGCGCCGCGATCGCCGCCAGTCCCGCGGTCTCGGTGCGCAGGATGCGCGCGCCCAGCCGCAAGCCCTGGAAGCCGGCCTGCGCGAGCGCCTCGCGATCGCGCGGCGACCAGCCACCTTCCGGGCCGATCGCGACGACCACCTGCGGCGTGTCGATCGCCAGGGTCTTCAGGCCGTGTTCGCCCTGCGGATCGAGCGTCAGTCGCAGTGCCTCGGCCGGCAGCAGCGCCGCCAGCCCGCCCAGTGCGGTCGGCGGCGCCAGCGCGGGCAGC
>JASGDF010000121.1:0-4272 GCA_047607345.1 Pseudomonas sp.
GAAAACCGGATTCGGAGGAGCTCTCCGGGCGCGCTCCCGGTAGGTGGAACGAGCGGCGCCGGAGTTCTGCACGGCGCGGCATCGTGGTCCTGCCCGGCCCGGTGCTGTCGGGCAACCGACCCGGACTGGCGACAGGAAGCAAGGCATTGACAGAGTTGACGTACGAGGCGACGAGCCGGACCTTGGCGACCGCCAAGGGACCACTCCACTACCACGTCGCGGGCGAGGGAGCGCCGCTCCTCCTCCTTCACGGATCGGGTCCCGGGGTCAGCGGGTGGGCCAACTTCCGCGGCAATCTCGCGGCCTTCTCCCGGCACTTCACGACGTACGTGCTCGACATGCCCGGCTACGGCGGTAGCTACTCGCTCACGGGCAACCCGTTCGTCCAGACACCCCCCGCTGTCCTCGACTTCTTGGACGGTCTCGGCCTGGAGTCCCTTCCGGTCGTCGGCAACTCGTTCGGTGGCGCCATGGCTGCCCGGATCGCGGCCGACCACCCAGGGCGCGTCAGCCGCCTCGTGACCATCGGCGGCGTCGGCCTCGCCCTCTTCAGCCCCTCGCCTGCCGAAGGCCTCAAGCTCCTCGTCGACTTCGTCGAGAACCCGACCCGGGAGCGTCTGGTGACCTGGATGGAGTCGATGGTCTACGACCCCGCCGTTCTGACCGACGAATTCGTCCAGCTGCGATGGGACGCGGCCAACGACCCGACGGCGCTCGCTGACCTAAGAGGGCTGCACAACCGCCAGGCGCTCGCCGCGATGAGGCACCGCCGCGGTGACGCGGCCGACCACGTCGCGGCGCTGAGCCGGATCGAGGCTCCCACGCTGGTCACGTTCGGGCGCGACGACCGCGTCACCCCTTTGGACAGTGCGCTGGTGGCGATGCGCTTGATCGCCAAGTGCGAGCTCCACGTCTTCTACGACTGCGGTCACTGGGCGATGATCGAGCGCAAGGACGAGTTCGAGAGCGCCGTGCTCTCGTTCCTCCTGCGCGACGCGCCGTAGGCACGCGAGAACTGCTGCGACGAGGAGACGGTCCGGAAGGTCGAGCCAACCGTCGGTTGGGCTCCTTCCGCCGCGCACGCGTTCTGCGCCTCGACGGGTCTGCGACATGACACGCCCGGGCCACCGCCGAAGGCTGGCCCGGGCGTGGTCCTGCGGACGTCCTGGGCGGGGTCAGTCGACCTTGCTGATGGCCACGAACTTGTCGATCGTGCCGTCCTCGAGGGCGACGAGCTTGCCGTCCTTGATGACCGCAGGCGAGAACTGGTCGTTGAAGAGCCGCGGGAAGTCCGGGTTCGGGACCGGCTTCGTGAAGTCGATGGTGGGCAGCTGGCCACCGCCGTCGTAGCCCGAGAATGTCGACATCGCGGCGAGGACCGAAGCGCGATCGATGGTCGCCACGTCCTTGGTGGCGGCCTGAAGCACGTCGAAGGTCAACCACGAGCCCTGCGCCCAGCCATCGACCAGGTCCGAGGTTCCGTTCGCCTTCATGTCAGCTCGGAACTGTGCCGCCCCGGTGGACTCGGAGTCGTCGGCAGGGAGGTAGGCCTGGGACTCGACGAGCACGCCTTCCGCTGCTGAGCCAGCGGCCTTGATGGTGTCGGCGGTCATGGTGCCGGAGTTCGTGATGAAGGGAACTTCGATGCCGAGCTGCTGCTTCGCCTTGAACGCGGCAACGGCCTGGGCCGGCCCGACCGCGAGCACGATGGCGTCGGCATCCTTGGAGGCCGCAACGAGCTGGGAGGACAGGTCCGTCGCGGTCTGCGGGACCTGGACCGTGCGGAGCAGGTCCGGGCAGCCGTAGCTCTTCAGTGCAGCGTTGTCGAGGTCCGGAACACCCGCCGCCGCGGGGTTCTGGATGAGGAGGAGGGACTGCTTCTCGTAGCCCAGCGTGCATCCCATCACGGGCTCACCCGGGCCGAGCTGGACGCCGCTCGGGATGATGGCGAAGGTCGTGGCCCCGGTCAGGTCGCTGGCGTACGCCGTCTGCGGAATGCTGGTGAGGCCCGCCTTGGCAAAGGTCGCGCCGGGCGTGCCCTCGGCGACGCCGCCGCCTGCCACGGCGACGATGGACTCGTCGTTGGCGGCCTGGTTCGCGCAGGCGTCGACGGCGTTGGGGTCGAAGTTGCCGACGCAGGACACCACCTCGACCTTGCTGCCAGCCGTGCCCAGGCCACCGGCGCAGTTGATCGCCTTCACCTTGGAATCGATGCCGGCACGCAGGCTGGGCTGGAAGACGTTGAACGCTTTCGCCTCCTCGAGGAGTGCCATGACCTTGACGGTCGGGCCGGCGGGGGTCTTGCAGTCCGTGGCTGCGGCGGCGCTCGCCGCAGCCGTCGAGGAAGATCCGGCGGCGGTGCCGTCGTCCGAGCTTCCACACGCCGCCAGCAGCGGCACGAGCACGGTGGTGAGCGCGATCAGCTTCGACGCGTTCCGTTTGGTTTCCATGGGGTCTCCTCGGGGCGGGTAACGGGTGCGCTCGGCCGATGGACGGAACACTCGTCCTCTTGACCGGGCACAGATGAACCTCAAGCGCTGGCGCACGCTAGTGGGGGTTTCGAGCGCCGGGCATCGAGGTGTCCCGCTAAGCGGGAACCATGAGCGCGGTCACGTTTCCGGCAGTGTTAGGAACGCCGCATGACCGATCGGTCGGCGCTCCGAGCGCCGGCCGGTCAGAGCCTCGACGGCAGGGGAGCAGGACATGGCAGAGCTTCTTCAATTCGCGGTGCTGGGCCTCGGAGCCGGGGGCGCCTACGCGATCTCGGGCCTCGGCCTCACCCAGGTGTACCGAGGATCGGGGGTCCTCAACCTGTCCCACGGTGCGATGGCGTTGTTGGGCGGCGTGCTCTTCGTGTGGTCCTACGAACGGTGGAACCTGCCGTTCCCGATCGCCGCCCTGATCGGCATCGCCGGTCCCGCGGCGGTGGGAGGGCTCGTCGAACTCCTGGTGATGCGGCCGCTGCGCGAGTCGGCGCCGCTGGTCAAGATCATCGCGACCCTCGGCGTGCTTGCGATCCTGCAGCAGTTCGTGCCCCTGGTCTTCGGCCAGGACTTTCAGACGCAGCCGGTGTCCTCGCCGTACCCGGACGGCCTGCTCAGGCTCGGTCACGACGTCGGCCTCACCTACGACCGGCTGATCGTCGTCGGTGTGACGCTCGTGCTGGGCCTGGTGTTGCGCCTGGCGATGACGGGCACCAAGGTCGGTCTGGCGACGACCGCCGGTGCCGAGAGTCCGCTGGTGGCCTCGACCATGGGCGTGAACACCAACATGATCGCGCTGCTGAACTGGATGGTCGGTGCTGGTGCAGCGGGCCTCGCCGGTGTCCTACTGGTGCCGATCCTCGGATCGCTCAGCCCGGATCCCATCGTGCTGCTGATCATCCCGACGTTGGCTGCCTCGATGATCGGGCGGTTCTCCTCCTACGGCCTGACGATCGCCGGGGGCCTGATCATCGGCATCGGCCAGAGCCTGTTGGTCCGCTATCAGAGCGACATCTTCGGCGAGAAGTTCAACGGTGGATGGCCCGATGCCCTCCCGTTCATCATCATCATCGTCATCCTGGTGGTCGGTGGGACGCCTTTCCCCAAGCGCGGGGAAGTCGCCACCCGACTGCCGTCGGTCGGACGGGCGGCGGTGTCCCCGATCCTCGGGGTCGTGTTCAGCATCCTGGTGGCTGCCCTGGTCTTCCTGGCTTCGGACCGCTTGGCGACCCAGCTGGCGACGATGGCTGCCTTCGGCATCGTCGCTCTCTCCCTGGTCGTGGTCACCGGCCTCGCGGGTCAGGCTGCCTTGGCCCAGCTCTCCATCGCAGGCATCGCCGCCCTCGTCTCGGCGGCGTTGAGTCACAGTGCGGGCTGGCCGTTCCTCGGGGTTCTCGTGGTGGGGGTCTTGGCCGGTTCGGCCGCGGGCATCGTCTTCGCGCTTCCGGCGTTCCGGACGCGTGGTCCGACGCTGGCGATCGCAACACTTGGTGTCGGTGTCGCACTCCAGAACGTGCTGTACAGCAACGGCAACCTCACGCTGTCCAACGTCTACGGCGGTACGCCGGTCGAGACTCCGTCCCTCTTCGGCATGAGCCTCGACGCCGTCGCTCATCCGCAGCGTTACGCCGCACTCGCCATGCTGGTGATGGGGCTGGTCGCCGTCGGCGTCTCGAATCTTCGCGCCAGTCCCACGGGACGACGCCTCATGGCGCTGCGCACGAGTGAACGCGCCGCCGCGTCCTCGGGGATCGGTCTGGGCCTGTCGAAGACGGCCGCCTTCGTCGTC
>JASGDF010000122.1:0-4077 GCA_047607345.1 Pseudomonas sp.
CCTCGCGCGGCGGCCGCGCCTGCGCCTGCGCAGCCGGTCCGGGTCGCCACCGCTGCCGCCACTGCCACCGCGGCTCCACCGGCGCAGCTGTACACGCGCGATGGCCGGGTGCGGATGGGTGAGGTAGTCAATCCGCTCGACTCCGGCTATGCGGCGGTGCCGCCGGGCATGGAGGACAAGCGCGCGCTGGACAAGGCGCGCAAGCTGCTGGAGCGGCCCAATCCGGTCGACTACAAGAGCACCCGCTTCGAGAAGGACTGGGTCAGCAGCGGCACCCTCGGCGACGTCGCGGTGCAGAGCCTCAACCGTGGCATGAAGGTGATCAACGGGGCGATCTGGGGCAAGGAAGTGGAAGCGGTCAAGGCGCGTCCGCCGCCGGACGTCCGCTTCAATCCCGCCTTGGCCGAAAACAAGGCCGACCTCGGCAGCGAGGCCACCGGCGATGCCTACAAGTCCGCACCGATCGCGCACGAGGACGTGCCGGACCTGAAGGGCGCGGCCAGCCGCCGCATCCGCGAGGAACTGGCCGCGCTGGAAGCGCAGCCGAGTGCCTGCGACGGCGCGCGGCGCAAGCAGTTGCTGGCCACGGCGCGCACGCACCTGGCCGATTTGGAGCGGGTCGAGCACGTGCTGGCACACGGCGCCGACCCGATCATGGCCGAGCATCTGCTGCCACGGCAGGCCGACAGCGCCTATGACCTGGCGCGGCGCGCGCTGTGGTACGCGCGCAAGCAGTGGACGCTGTGCGGGTGAGCGCCCGGGACGCGCGATGCGATGACCGGCCGAGGTTGCCGGTAAGCGCTTCGTAAACGCGCTGGCGCGGCCAACGGCCGCGCCAGCGGGAGCCCGGCCGTTACTTGCCGACCGGCTTGCCGTCGGCGTCGATCACCTGCACCTGGCCGAGCTTGAGCGCGCGGATCGGCGCCTCGATCTTCTTCAGGTCGCCGACGATCACCCAGGTCAGCGCCTGCGGCACGACGATCTCCTTGACCGCCGCCTGCGCCTGCGGCTGGCCGATCGCCTCCAGGCGCGCCTTGAGCGTGCGCACGTAGTCGTCGGGGCGGTCGAACTGGACGATGCCCTCGACCGCGCCGAGCACCGCGCGGGTGGTCTCGTAGCTGCCGGGCAGGGCACGGATACGCTGGTTCTTGATCTTGTCGACCTCCTCGCCGGTCAGCGGCCGGTTGCCGACCACCGCGGTGGCTTCCTTCAGCACCTCGGCGGCCGACTCGGCGGTCTTGTCGGTCTGCACCGGCGCGTAGAACAGGAACGGGCGCTGGCCCTGTGCATCCATCAGGAAGCTGAAGGCGCCGTAGGCCCAGCGCTTGTCCTCGCGCAGGTTCATGTTCAAGCGCGAGGTGAAGGTGCCGCCGAACGCGCCGTTGGCGACGCCGATCTCGAGGTTGTCCGGCGCCTTGGTCGACGGCGCGAGCAGCCCGGCCAAGATCAGCGACTGCGGCGCGTCGGCGCGATTGATCAGGAACACGCGCGGGGCGGCCTGCGCGGCGACCGGGGCGAGGTTCTTCTTCGGCACCGCGGCGGCCGGTGCCTGCCAGTCGCCGAACACCGCGTCCAGCTGCGGGATGATCTTGTCCAGCGTGGTGTCGCCGGCGACCAGGATGCGCACGTTGTCCGGACGCAGCCAGCTGTCGTGGAAGCGCTGCAGGTCGGCGGCGGTCAGGCTCTGGATCGAGGCCTCGGTACCGGTACCGGTGAACGGGATGCCGTAGGCGTGGTCGCGGCCGTAGATCAACGGTGGCAGCGTGCGCAGCGCCAGGCCCTGCGGCTGGGTCTTCTCCTGGGCGATGCCGGCCAGCCACTGGCCGCGCACACGCTCGATGTCGCCGGGCTTGAAGGCCGGGTTGCGCACCACGTCGGCGAACAGTTCCAGCGAGGGCTGCAGCTGGTCGTTGAGCGCGTCCAGCGAGGCGCTGCACGCGTCGAGGTCGCATTCGGTGGCGATGCCGGCGCCCAGGCGCTGGCGGCGCTTGGCCACCTCCACCGAGTCCAGGGTCCTGGTGCTCTCGCTCAGCAGCTGCGCGGTGAAGCTGGCGGTGCCGAGCTTGTGGCCCTGGTCGGCGGCGTAGCCGGCGTCGAACAGCAGCTCGACCTGGGTCACCGGGATGGTGTGGCGCTCGGCCAGGATCACCTCGATGCCGTTCTTGAGCTTGCCGCGCTGCAGCTCGGGGAAGCTCAGGTCCGGGAACTGCGTGGTCTGCGGCACGCCGGCGGCGCGGTCGACCTGGTTGCGGCCGACGCTGTACTTGGCCGCCGGCGGCAGCTTCGGCGCCGGCTTGCCGGGCGCGTCGCCGAGCGCGACCACCGCCTTGTCCTCGGCGGCCGGGTCGAAGCCATCGCCGGCCGGCAGCACGGTCAGCAGGTAGTCGCCCTTGCCGAACCAGGTATCGGCGGCCTGGCGCACGCTGGCCGGCGTGGCCGTGGCGGCGCGCTGCAGGTCCTTGCGGTAGGCCTCCGGATCGCCGCGGTAGACCTGGCCCTCGGCCAGGATCACTGCCTTGCCGCTGAAGCCGCCGACCTTCTCCAGGCCGCGCACGAAGCCGGCGCGGTAGCCGACCTGCGCGCGTTGCAGTTCGTCGGCGCTCGGGCCTTCGGCGAGGAACTTCTTCAGCTCGTCGTCGATGGCGGCCTCGACCCTGGCCGGGTCCACGCCATCCTTCACGTCGGCCTGGATCTGCAGCTGGCTGGCCAGCGCGAACGGCTGGATGCTGGCCGAGACGTCGTCGACCAGCTGGTCCTGGTAGACCAGCCGCTGGTACAGGCGCGAGGTCTTGCCGCCGCCGAGCACGGTGGTGGCCAGGTCCAGCTGGACCGCGTCGTCGCTGCCCAGCTGCGGCGCCACCCAGGTGCGGTAGATGCGCGGCTGCGCGACGTGGTCGTGCTGCACGCCGCGGGTCTGCTTGGCGAGCGGGACGATCCACGGCTGCTGGCGCGGCACCGGCTTGCCGGCTGCGATGTCGCCGAAGTACTTCTCGGCCTTGGCGCGCGCCTGCGCGACGGTGATGTCGCCGGCCAGCACCAAGGTGGTGTTGGCGGCGCCGTAGTAGTCGCGGAACCAGCCCTTCACGTCCTCCAGCGAGGCCGCGTCCAGGTCGTCCATCGAGCCGATGGTGTCGTGCTGGTAGGGGTGGTTGCCTGGGAACAGGTGGGAGAGGATGTTCTGGTCGACGCGCCCGTAGGGGCGGTTCTCGCCCTGGCGCTTCTCGTTCTGGACCACGCCGCGCTGGGTGTCCAGCTCCTTCTGGCCGATCGCGCCAAGCAGGTGGCCCATGCGGTCGGACTCCATCCACAGCGCCATGTCCAGCGCGGTGGTCGGCACGGTCTCGAAGTAGTTGGTGCGGTCGAACCAGGTGGTGCCGTTCTGGTCGGTGGCGCCGACCTGCTCGAAGGGCTGGAAGAAGGTGCCCTTGTGGTTCTCCGAGCCGGAGAACATCAGGTGTTCGAACAAGTGGGCGAAGCCGGTCTTGCCGGCCGGTTCGTCCGCCGAGCCGACGTGGTACCAGATGCTGACCGCCACCACCGGCGCCTTGTGGTCCTCGTGCACCACCACGGTCAGGCCGTTGGGCAGGGTGAAGCGGGTGTAGGCGATCTCGGGGATCGCGGCGTCGGCGGGCTGGGCCAGCGAGGCTGGGGCGGCATCCACGGGGGGCAGGAAGGCGGCGGCGCCGGTGCCGAGCACGCCGGCGATCAGCAAGGACAGCGGACGAAGCATGGGTCACTCCATGGACGGGCTTGAGCCGTGGAGGCTATGCCTGCGCTCGCCGGGGCGCAAATGACTTTGGATATAGGCGGGCGACTCGTCCTCCGTCTACCGTCATTCCCGCGTAAGCGCGGAGTCATGGACGTTGCTTCCCTGCTTTGGCTTTTGTTTCTGCTTTTCTGTAGGAGGGACTTCAGTCCCGACGGGCTTTCCCGGCATTGTTTGGAAATCAAAGGCTTTCGCCTTTCGGCGAGTCACTTTTCTTTGCTTGTGCACGTGCGCCGAAGGAGCGGCGCCGCACGGCGCAGCCGCCCGCAGGGCGCGGCACAGGGATGTGCCGCGTAAAGAAAAGTAACCAA
>JASGDF010000123.1:0-20699 GCA_047607345.1 Pseudomonas sp.
CAGCCACGGTCGGCCGCGCGCGTCGCGGGCCAGCGGCAACGCTTCCGGGGCCAGCGCCAGCGCCTGGCCGAGCAGTGCGCGCGCCTGCGGTTCGCCGCGCTGGCCCGGCCGATGCGGCCGCAGCCAGACCCGCACCGGACCGAACGTCCACTCACCCGAATGCGCGCCTGCCGCGTTCACGTCACTTCCATCTTGCCGAACCGAAGGCTGCGACGGGCTAACGCATTCGACGGGTGCTTCACGAGCCTGCGCGTTGAATGGCCGCAACCCGCCCGCACCGGGCCGGGACAACAAGAAGGAGATTCGGGCATGGGCATCATCATCTGGCTGATCGTGGGCGGCATCGTGGGCTGGCTCGCCAGCATCATCATGCGCCGCGACGCGCAGCAGGGCATCATCCTGAACATCGTGGTCGGGATCGTCGGCGCGCTGATCGCCGGCTGGCTGTTCGGCGGCGGCATCAATCAGGCGATCACGTTGTGGAGCTTCGTCTGGTCGCTGGTCGGCGCGGTGATCCTGCTGGCGATCGTCAACCTGTTCACGCGCGGCCGGGTCCGCTGACAGGCCATGCCCGAACGAGGCCCTGGCCACGGCCGGGGCCTCGTTTCATTACATCGGCAGGAACCTCACGAAGCCAGTTGTACCCAGGCCGGCGCGTGGTCGCTGGGCCGCTCCCAGGTACGCGGCGTGCGGTCGATACCGGCGGCGACGGCCTCGGCCTTGAGCGCGTCGGAGACCAGGGTCAGGTCGATGCGCAGACCCAGGTTGCGGCGGAAACCGGCGGCGCGGTAGTCCCACCAGCTGAACACCTCCGGCTGGTCGTGGTGCAGGCGGAAGCCGTCGTGCAGGCCGAGCGTGAGCAGCGCGTTCAACGCGGCGCGCTCGGCGCTGGAGGTGAGGATGTGGTCGTCGTTCCAGACCTCCGGATCGTGCACGTCGCGCGCATCGGGCGCGATGTTGAAGTCGCCCAGCACCACCAGCCGGGGGTACCGCCGCAGCTCGGCGGCCAGCCAGCCACGCACCGCTTCGAGCCAGCGCAGCTTGTAGGCGTACTTGTCGGTGCCCAGGTCCTGGCCGTTGACCACGTAGAGGTTGACGATGCGGATTGCCTGGCCCGGATCGGAGGATCCGGGCGCGCCGACGGTGGCGGCGATCGCCCGCTGCTGCACGTCCTCGAAGCCGGGAATGCCGATCTGCACGTCGTGTACCGGCTCGCGCGCCAGGATCGCCACGCCGTTGTAGGTCTTCTGCCCGGCGAACACGCTGCGATAGCCGAGCCCGGCCAGGGCGGCGTCAGGGAATCTGTGGTCCTCCAGCTTGGTTTCCTGCAGGCCGACCACGTCCGGCGCGAAGTCCTTGAGCCATTGCTCCAGGTGCGGCAGGCGCACGTTGAGCGAGTTGACGTTCCAGCTGGCGATTTTCAAGGCAGATCCAACTATCTTTCTGGATCAACAGTTTATCTTGGCGGGCCGGATCCGGGGCGGTCCTGGCCGCCGCCCCGCGCGGCGGAACCGGGCGTTGTCCCCGCGCACGGGGACAACGCTGCCGCAACGATGCTTACTTGCCGATGTCCACGTCCTTGGTCTCGCGCAACAGCAAGGTACCCAGCACCACCGTCATCAGCGCGATGCCGATCGGATACCACAGGCCGTAGTACAGGTTGCCGGTACCAGCGACCAGGGCGAACGAGATCGCCGGCAGGAACCCGCCGAACCAGCCGTTGCCGATGTGGTACGGCAGCGACATCGAGGTATAGCGGATGCGGGTCGGGAACAGCTCGACCAGGTAGGCCGCGATCGGGCCGTAGACCATGGTCACGTACAGCACCAGCACCCACAGCAACAGGATCGTCATCGGGTAGTTGATGCGGCTGCTGTCGGCCTTCTCCGGGTAGCCGGCCGTGGCCAGCGCGCCCTTCAGCGCCTTGCCGAACGCATCGGCCTTCGGCTTGGCCTCCTCCGCGCTCAGCCCGGTGGCCTCGTAGGACGCCACCTGGCTGGCACCGATGTTCACCTGCGCCAGCGAGCCCGGCGCTGCCGGCTGCACCTCGTAGGGCACACCGGCCTTGGTCAGTCCGGCGGTGGCCACATCACAGGAGCTGGTGAATTTGCGGACGTTGGCCGGATCGAACTGGAAGCTGCAGGTATCCGGATCGGCGACCACCAGTGCCGGCGCGGTACGGCTGGCCTCCTCGATGGCCGGGTTGGCGAAGTGGGTGATGCCCTTGAACAGCGGCATGTAGGTGATCGCCGCCAGCAGACAGCCGGTGAGGATGATCTTCTTGCGCCCGATCCGGTCCGACAGCCAACCGAAGAACAGGAAGAACGGGGTCGCCAGCGCCAGCGCGGCGGCGATCAACAAGTAGGCGATGGTGGAGTCGACCTTCAGCGTGCTCTGCAGGAAGAACAGCGCGTAGAACTGCCCGCCATACCACACCACCGCCTGGCCGGCGGTCGCGCCGAGCAGCACGATCAGCATCAGCTTGAAATTACCGTCCTTGAGGCTGTCGCGGAACGGGGTCTTGGAGCCCTTGCCTTCCGCCTTCATCTGCTGGAACAGCGGCGACTCGCTCAGCTGCAGGCGGATCCACACCGACACGCCCAGCAGCAGGATCGAGCCCAGGAACGGGATGCGCCAGCCCCAGGCCTCGAACGCCTCGGTGCCCAAGCTCAGCCGGCACACCAGGATCACCAGCAGCGACAGGAACAGGCCCAGCGTAGCAGTGGTCTGGATGAAGCTGGTGTACAACCCGCGCTTGTCGTCCGGGGCATGCTCGGCGACGTAGGTGGCCGCACCGCCGTACTCGCCGCCCATCGCCAGGCCCTGCGCCAGGCGCAGTACGATCAGGATCACCGGCGCGGCCACGCCGATGCTGGCGTAGTTGGGCAGCACGCCCACCAGGAAGGTGGAGATGCCCATGATCAGGATCGTCACCAGGAAGGTGTACTTGCGGCCGATGCGGTCACCGAGGCTGCCGAAGAACGCCGCGCCGAACGGACGCACGAAGAAGCCGGCGGCGAAGGCCAGCAGGGAGAAGATCATGCCCGTGGTCTCGTTGACCCCGCTGAAGAACTGCTTGGCGATGATCGCCGCGAGCGAGCCGTACAGGTAGAAGTCGTACCACTCGAACACCGTGCCCAGGCTCGAGGCGAAGATCACTTTCTTGTGGCCCTGGCTGAGCGCGGCCTTGTGGGCGGCGTTGACGGTTGTGCTGGACATAAGAGGCTTCCCCTCCGAAGCATTGATCTAGCAGTGGGATGGCGGGTCCTGGACCCGGTTGAATGGCGGCCTCGCGGCGCTGACCCTGCGGATGCCGGTCAGCGCGACGTCGCTGTCGGTGCAATGCGGATGTTCATTGCTCCTTCTGGAACAAACACCTTCACCGCGCGGCCACGCGGCTGGAGGGAGCGTGCGTCCCTGCCCGCCCCGCGCCTATTCGCCTTTGGTCGAAGCGACAGCGGTCGGCACCGCGCTTTACGACCATGGTCTAACGCCTTTTTCGCTCACCTCGCGGAGCGATGCGGCAAACTGAATACCCGAGCCGGCCGCGCCGCGGCCGCTGTCTTCCATCAGCTCAGTGCAAGTGAGGGTGCCATGGCCGATCTGTATCCCGTCCCGCCGCAATTCGCCGCCGAGGCGCGCGTGGACAAGGCGCATTACGAAGATCTCTACCGCGCGTCGGTGCAGGATCCGGACGCCTTCTGGGCCAAGGCCGCCGAACGGCTGGACTGGTACGTCAAGCCGACCCGGATCAAGAACGTCAGCTACCAGCTCGACGATTTCCGCATCAAGTGGTTCGAGGACGGCGAGCTCAACGCCAGCGTGAACTGCCTGGACCGGCAGCTGCAACGGCGCGGCGACAAGACCGCGCTGCTGTTCGAGCCGGACAGCCCCGACAGTCCGTCCTACCGGGTCACCTACCGCGAACTGTACGAGCGCGTGTGCCGGCTCGGCAACGCGCTGCGCCAGCTCGGCGTCAACAAGGGCGACCGGGTCACCATCTACCTGCCGATGATCCCGGACGCGGCGGTGGCGATGCTGGCCTGCGCGCGCATCGGCGCGGTCCACTCGGTGGTGTTCGGCGGCTTCGCCCCGAACTCGATCGCCGACCGCGTGATCGACTGCGGCAGCAAGCTGATCATCACCGCCGACGAGGGCCTGCGCGGCGGCAGGAAGGTTCCGCTCAAGGCCAACGTCGACGCGGCGCTGAAGATCCCAGGCACCCACTCGGTCGAGACCGTGCTGGTGGTGCGCCACACCGGCGGCGCGGTCGACATGCAGGCCCCGCGCGACCGCTGGTTCCACGATGTGGTGGACAGCCAACCGGCGCAATGCGAGCCGGAGCGCATGAACGCCGAGGACCCGCTGTTCATCCTCTACACCTCCGGCTCGACCGGCAAACCCAAGGGCGTGCTGCACACCACCGCCGGCTACCTGCTGTTCGCCTCCTACACCCACGAGACCGTGTTCGACCTGCGCGAGGACGACATCTACTGGTGCACCGCCGACGTCGGCTGGGTCACCGGCCACAGCTACATCGTCTACGGGCCGCTGGCCAACGGCGCCACCGCGCTGATGTTCGAGGGCGTGCCGAACTACCCGAACGTGTCGCGCTTCTGGGACGTGATCGACAAGCACCAGGTCACGATCTTCTACACCGCCCCGACCGCGATCCGCGCGCTGATGCGCGAGGGCGAGGAGCCGGTCAAGAAGACCTCGCGCGCCTCACTGCGGCTGCTCGGCAGCGTCGGCGAGCCGATCAACCCGGAGGCCTGGCGCTGGTACTTTGATGTGGTCGGCGACGGCCGCTGCCCGATCGTGGACACCTGGTGGCAGACCGAGACCGGCGGCATCCTGATCGCGCCGCTGCCCGGCGCCACCGACCTCAAGCCCGGCTCGGCGACGCTGCCGTTCTTCGGCGTGCGCCCTGCGCTGGTCGGCCCGGACGGGGAGATCAAGCAGGGCGCCACCGAAGGCAACCTGGTGCTGCTCGATTCCTGGCCCGGCCAGATGCGCAGCGTCTACGGCGACCACCAGCGCTTCATCGACACCTATTTCCGCACCTATCCAGGCAGCTACTTCACCGGCGACGGCTGCCGCCGCGACGAGGACGGCTACTACTGGATCACCGGACGCGTGGACGACGTGATCAACGTCTCCGGCCACCGCATCGGCACCGCCGAGGTCGAAAGCGCGCTGGTCTCGCACCCGAAGGTGGCCGAGGCCGCGGTGGTCGGCTTCCCGCACGAGGTCAAGGGCCAGGGCATCTACGCCTACGTCACCCTGGTCGCCGAGGAGCAGCCCAGCGAGGCGCTGCACAAGGAGCTGGTGGCCTGGGTGCGCAAGGAGATCGGCCCGATCGCCTCGCCCGACCACCTGCAGTGGGCACCGGGTCTGCCGAAGACCCGCTCAGGCAAGATCATGCGCCGGATTCTGCGCAAGATCGCCGAGAACGCCCCGGACCAGCTCGGCGACACCTCCACACTGGCCGACCCGTCGGTGGTCGACTCGCTGGTGAACGAGCGGCTGGCGCGCTGACGCACCGGGATTGGGGATCGGGGATCCGCGAGCGCGGTCCCCGATCCCTCCCGACTCCAGCTGTGGCGGTTACGCATTCCGAATCACGAAACCCGACTCCGCCCCCCATGCCCACCCTGCTGATCGCCGACGACCACCCGCTGTTCCGCGAAGCCCTGCGCGGCGCCGTGCAGCGGGTCATGCCCGGCGTGCAACTGTTCGAGGCCGACACCGTCGATGCGCTCTACGCACTGGCCGACGCGCACGCCGACGCCGACCTGCTGCTGATGGACCTCAACATGCCCGGCGCGCAGGGCTTCTCCGCGCTGGTGCACCTGCGCGCGCTGCACCCGCAGCTGCCGATCGTGGTCGTGTCCGCGCGCGAGGAACCGAGCGTGATGCGCCGCGCGATCGACCACGGTGCGTTCGGCTTCATTCCCAAGTCGGCCGACTCGGACACCATCGGCCAGGCGCTCTCCACCGTGCTCGACGGCGAGCGCTGGATCCCGGCCGAGGCGCGCAACCTGCCGCCGACAGACCACGCCGAGCGCGAGGTCGGCCAGCGCCTGCGCGAACTGACCCCGCAGCAGTTCCGGGTGCTGCAGATGCTCGGCGCCGGCCGCCTGAACAAGCAGATCGCCTACGACCTGGGCGTGTCGGAGGCGACGATCAAGGCCCACGTCACCGCGATCCTGCGCAAGCTCGGCGTCACCAACCGCACCCAGGCGGTACTGATGGCCGGCAAGCTGGCGATCGATGCCGACGGCATCGTGTTGCCGCCGGAGGAGGACTGAGCCAGCTCTTGCCGGAGGCACTTCAGTCCCGATGCGGCCTTCCCAGCAACGCCCCGTCGGGACTGAAGTCCCTCCCACCGGAAGCCTGTTCTGACACCCCCTGCGGGTCTGCCCCGCCGGACTCCATCGCGACGCCGATCGCTCGCAAGCCGGTGTCCTCCTGAAGCGCCGGTAGCGAACACGCTCAGGCCGCATCCCGCTCCTCGGCCTCCACCTCCGTTTCGTCGTCCACGACGAAGCTCGCGGCCGCCTCGGCCAGGGCGTCGGCCTGTTCGAGCATGTGCCGCGCCGCCGCCGAGGATTCCTCTGCCAGCGCGGCGTTCTGCTCGGTACCCTGGCCCATGCGCCGCAGGCGCTCGTCGACGCCGCGCACCGCCGCGCCCTGGCGGCCCGAGGCCTGGTGGATCTGCTCCATCACCTCGGCCACGCACTGCACCTTCCGCAGGATCTCCTCCATCGTGGCGCCGGTGGATTCCACCAGCTGCGCGCCACTCTCTACCTGGCGCAATGATTCGTCGATCAGACGGCGGATCTCCTGCGCGGCCTGTGCCGAGCGCTGTGCCAGGTTGCGGATCTCGCCGGCCACGACCGCGAAACCGCGGCCGTGGCTGCCGGCGCGCGCGGCCTCCACCGCAGCGTTGAGCGCCAGCAGGTTGGTCTGGAACGCCAGCCCGTCGACGGTGGCGACGATCTCGCCGATGCGCCGCGACGAGCTACGCAGGCTGCCCATGCCGTCCACCGCCGAACGCGCGACCTCGCGACCCTGGCGCGCGGCGTCGCTGGCGGTCACCGCCATCGCAGTGCTGTCGCGCGCGCGGTCGATGTTCTCGTCCACCTCGGCCGAGACCCTGCTCATCAGGCTCATCGCCTCCTGCAAATCGCTGGCCTGGCGCTCGGTGCGCGCGGACAGGTCGGAGGTGCCGCTGGCCATCTCGTCGGCCGAAGCACGCACCGCCTGCGCGGATTGCTGGATGTCGGTGACGATGCCGTTGACCTGCGTGATCGCGGCGTTCAGCGCGTCGCGCAGCTGCGCGTAGACACCCTGGTGCTCGCCACGCATGCGCTCGCGCAGGTCGCCGCGCGCGAACCCGTCCATCACCCGGCTGACCTCGAACAGGCGCGACTGCACGCTACCCAGCAACCGGTTGATGCTCACGGCCAGCACCGCCACGAACCCGGACTTGCCCTCGATGGCGATGCGCTGGTCCAGATGGCCCTGCGCGGCGCGCGTCACCAGCGCCGAGACCTCGCCCTCGATCACCCGCTCCAGGCGCAGGTCCTGCCATTCCAGCGCCAGACCGATCAGCGCCGCGTCCTCCAGCACCGGGCTGACATGGACCAGGAACCAACTGTCACCGAGCGCGATCTCGTCCTTGCATGCGGCGCCCTCGTCGATCACCCGATGGACGATCGCGATGACCTGCTCGCCGATCCGCTCCAGCGACTGACCGAGCAGCGCCAGCGCGTCGATGCCGGCACCGGCGAGGGCCTCCTGCAACGCCGCGTTGGCGTAGACGATGCGACCGTCGCCGTCGGCCACCATCACCGCGGCCTGGGCGGCGTCAAGGGCGTGACGTACGCGGCTGTTCTCATGCGCGATCACGCGGTCGGCCTCGATCCGCTCGCGTAGGCTCGCCTGCATCCGCAGCAGGGTGCGCGCGAGCAGGCCGATCTCGTCGTGCGGATGGTGGATCGCCAGCTCGCCGTCGAGGCGGCCGCCGGCGATGTCGCGGGCGAAGCTCACCGCGTCGGCCAGCGGTCGCACGATCGCGCGCAGCAGCAGCACCAGCATGCTGACCAGCACCAGCGCAACCACTCCCAGCGTGGCGACGAACACCAGGTCCATGTGCGCACGCACACTGGTCTGCTGCGCACGGCCATCATTGAGCACCTGCTGCTGGCGCGCGCGCAGGCTCGCCAGTGCCGGCTGCACGCGCGCGGCGATATCGTCCAGCGCCTGCGCCTCGCTGTCCATGCCGAAGCGCGAGGCCGCATAGGCGATGAAAGCGCTCTGATACTGCTGGATCAGCGGACGGATCTGGTTGCGTGTGGTCTCGGGGATATGCGATTTCCGCAGTTGCAGCTCGAAGGTCATGCCTTCTTCGCCGAGCTGGTCGGCGTATTTCTGCTCGCGGCGCAGGATGAAATCCTTCTCGTAGCGGCGCATCGTCAGCATCGACGCCTGCAGCCGCGGCTCGTCGTACTGTGCGAGCAGGTTCTCCACGCCATGCACCGCCTTGCGCAGCTGGCCCTGCAGGCCGTCGTCGGCGTCATGGCCCAGTTCGGCGACGCGCGCATCGAGCTCGCGACCGGAATCGATGTATTCCTTCAGCGCCGCATGCAGCGGATCCGGTTTGCCGCCCGATCCACCGGGCAGCGCGGCGGAGGCCGCTTCGAGCGTCTTCAGCGCCGCGCGGAAATGCTCGCCGCTGTGCTCGGAGAACGACAGCGCGTATTCCGCCTGCAACCGCCGAGCTTCGGCGAACGCCTCGGCCACGCGCTGCATGCGCGCATCATCCTGCTGGAAGCGCTCCACCCGCGCATCGCTGGCGGCGATGCCGGCACCAACGCGCCAGTAGGCGAAGCCGATCAGGCCCATGCCAAGCACAAGCACACCCAGGCTCAGATAGAGTTTGCGAGCGATCCCCACCGAGAAAGCCATGACCATGCGCCAGATAAAAAACCACATCACCTATCGGCCAGGATCGACCAGACTTTAGCGCGGGCTTTCGCCACTCGTTGCGTATCACGCAACCCGCACGCAGTACTCCGTCCATCCCAACATTCACCGGTTACGCACAAGTGACCGGGGTGTTGCGCAGCCACCACACATAGCCGCGGCTATGAAAGACAGGTGCAGGTTCGCGTGCGTTCAAAGCATTTTCGCCGTCGTTTCACGCTGATAGACTGCGCGCTCCCCGCTGGGGAGTAGCCTGCTTCCGCCTTGCGGGAGCGCCCGCGTCAACACACTCGGCCGATGCGCCGTGGCGCGGGCAACCATTCGGGTTGGCGAGACCAGCGGCACGCGTGCGCAACCACGGTTGGGCGCGAACGCGTGCCGTTGTCGCCGACGCCCGACCGCCGCTGCCCGCATGTCCCCCGTTTCCATCCTGCTCATCGGCCTGGCCATGTCGACCGACGCGTTCGCCGCAGCGATCGGCAAGGGCGCGGCGATGCAGCGCCCGCAACTGCGCGATGCGCTGCGCGCCGGCGCCATCTTCGGCGTGATCGAGACGATCACGCCGCTGGTCGGCTGGCTACTCGGCCGCGCAGCCTCCGACTACCTCGCCTCGTTCGACCACTGGGTCGCGTTCGGCCTGCTCGGCGCGTTGGGCCTGCACATGATCGTCGCCGGATTGCGCGGGCAGGATGAAGAAGCCGCGCAGGCGCCCCACCACGGCCGCCACGGCCTGCTGGCGCTGGCGACCACCGGCTTCGCCACCAGCATCGACGCGATGGCGATCGGCGTCAGCCTCGCGTTCCTGGACGTGCACATCGGCGTGGTCGCCACTGTCATCGGCCTGTGCACGCTGGTCATGGTCACGCTCGGGATCATGCTCGGCCGCGCGCTCGGCGCGCTGGTCGGCAAGCGTGCCGAGATCATCGGCGGGGCGATCCTGGTGATCGTCGGCAGCACGATCCTGTACGAGCATCTGAGCGCCGCGGCGTGAGGTCGAGATGACCCGCCATTTGGCGGATGGGCGGCTTATCCACCAGACTGGTGTTTGTTGTGGGAGGGGCTTCAGCCCCGACAGTCGGCCGGTGAAGCCTGTCGGGGCTGAAGCCCCTCCCACACTCAGAAGCGAGCACCTACGAATCCCGGCCCTTCAGGGCGTCGTGGAAGGCCGTCAGGAACGCGCGTAGCGATGCCGGCTTCACCGGCTTGGTCAGCAGCCGGTAGCCGCGCTCGCGCGCCAGCTGTTTGAGCTCATCGCGGCCGTCGGCGGTCAGCAGCGCGCCCGGGATGTGCCGTGCCGCGGCGGCGTTGAGCGCATCGAGCGTGTCCAGGCCGTCGAGCCGGTCGTGCAGGTGGTAGTCGACCAGCATCACGTCCGGCCGTTCGTGCACTTTCTCCAGCGCCGTATCGACGGTGCTCGCGGCGATCACCTGCACCTGCCAGCGACCGAGCAGCGCGCGCATGCCGTCGAGGATCTCCTGGTCGTTGTCCACGCACAGCACGCGCATGCCGGCCAGCGAATCGCCGCTGCTGGCCGCGCGCGCCGGGCCGGCCGCGACGACGTGTACGACCGGCGCCACGCGCGGCAGCAGGATCGAGAACATGCTGCCGCGCCCGACCTGGCTGCGCGCGTTGAGGTCGTGGTCGAGCAGGCGCGAGATGCGCTGGCAGATCGACAGGCCCAGCCCGAGTCCCTGCTCGCCCCAGTCGAACGGCTGCTGGTAGCGATGGAACTCGTCGAAGATCTGCTGCATGTGGTGCTCGGGAATGCCCGGGCCGGTGTCCCAGACCTGCAGTTCCACCAGCGCCCCGCGCCCGCGCACGCCCAGCACGATGCGGCCCTGGCGGGTGTAACGCAGCGCGTTGGCGATGAAGTTCTGCAGCACCCGGCGCAGCAGCCGGCGGTCGCTGCGTACCCACAGCGCGCGCGCTTGCACCTGCAGCTTCAGCCCGCGGCTGGCGGCGACCGGCGCGTACTGCGCGGCCAGCTCCTGCAACAGCAGGCCGGCGTCGAAGTCCTCGAGGGTCGGGCGCAGCCCGCCGGCCTCCAGGCGCGAGACGTCGAGCAGGCCGTCGAGCAGTTCCTCGGCCGCGCGCAGCGAGGCGTCCACGCGCTCGGCCAGGTGGCGCTGTTCCTCGTTGTTCTGGTGCGCCTCGCGCAGCGCCGAGGCGAACAGCCGGGCGGCGTTGAGCGGCTGCAGCACGTCGTGGCTGATCGCGGCCAGGAAGCGGGTCTTGGACTGCTGCGCCAGCTCCGCCTCGCGCGAGCGCTCGGCCACGCGCTGCTCCAGCGTCTCGTTGGCTTCCAGCAGGGCCAGCTCGGCGCGCTTGTAGTCGGTGATGTCGTTGTAGCTGGTGACGTAGCCGCCGCCGGGCAGCGCCTGGCCGCGCATCTCGATCACCTTGCCATCGCTGCGGGTACGCTCGAACACATGCGGGGTGCCGGCGCGCATGTGGTTGATGCGGCGGGCGATCTGGGCCTCGGCGTCGCCCTCGCCCAGCTCGCCGCGCTCGGCGTTGTAGCGGATCAGGTCGGCGACCGGACGGCCGACGTAGAGCATGCCGTCGGGATAGCCGAACAGCTGTTGGTAACGGCGGTTCCACGCGGTCAGGCGCATGTCCGGGTCGACCACGCTGACCCCGGCGCTGATGTTCTCCAGCGTGGTGGAGAGGATCTCGCGGTTGAAGCGCAGCTCCTGGCCGGCCTCGTCCAGCACCGCCACCACCTCGCCCAGTTCCATGCCCGAGCCGCGCAGCAGGCTGGTCAGCACCAGCCGCGCCGAGGCGGCGCCGATCGAGGCGGCCAGCAGGCGCTCGGTGAACTGCACCCAGGCGCGGTCGGCCACCGCACTGGACTGCAGCTCGCGCCCGAGCAGCTGCGCCTGCTCGGCGAAGGCGCGATGCGCGTGGCGCTCGCCGACCACGCGCCCGGCCAGGGCCAGCAGGTCGTCCACGTGCACGTGGCCGGGCCATTCGCCGGCCACCGCCGGGCGCTGCGCGTACGGGTCGAGGAACGGCGCGGCGCGCAGGCGCTCGTCCACGCCTGGACGCCAGCGCACCGACACCACCAGCATCGCGCCGGCATTGACCAGCAGCGACCAGAACGTACCGTGTGCGAGCGGGTCCCAGCCGCTCATGCCGAACAGCTGCTGCGGGCGCAGCCAGGCGATCCCGAACGGCCCATGCCACAACCACGCCGGGTCGAACATGCCGGCATGGGTCATTGCCGGCAGCAGCAGCGTGTACACCCAGATCGCGAAGCCCAGCAGCATGCCGGTCTCCACGCCCCGGCGGCTGGCGCCACGCCAGTACAGCCCGCCGATCACGCCCGGCGCGAACTGGGCGACCGCGGCGAACGCCATCAGGCCGTAGGAGGCCAGCGTGCTGTCGTCGCTGGAACTGCGGTAGTAGGCATAGGCGACCAGCGCCAGCAGCCCGATCGCCAGGCGGCGGATCCACAGCACCCGGTCGGCGGCGGCGGCGCGGCCGCCGGCGCGGCGTAGCAGCACCGGCATCACCAGGTCGTTGGAGACCATCGTCGCCAGCGCGATCGAGGCGACGATCACCATGCCGGTGGCGGCCGAGAAGCCGCCGACATAGGCCACCAGCGCCAGCAGCCGGCTGCCCTCGGCCAGTGGCAGTGCCAGCACCATCACATCGTCCACCACCGCGCTCGTGCCGCCGAACAACGCGATGCCGGCCGAGGCGATCGGCACCACCATCGCCGAGATCAACACCAGGTAGATGCCGAACAGCCAGCGCGCGCGGCGGATGTCGCCGACGTCGCTGCACTCGACCACGGCGACGTGGAACTGGCGCGGCAGGCAGACGATGGCCAGGAAGCTGAGCAGAGTCTGCGAGATGAACCCGACCGAGGGCGTGTGCTCGAACAAGACACGGGCCGAGTCGACGATATGCAACTGCCGCCGGTCCAGCCAGATCCAGGCGAACAGGCCGACCGCCAGCATCGCCGCCAGCTTGACCACCGACTCCAGCGCGATCGCCAGCATCATGCCGTGGTGATGCTCGGTCGCATCGACCTGACGGGTGCCGAACAGGGTGGCGAACAGCGCCATCAGCAGCGCCACGTACAGCGCCGGATCGGTGAAGAAGCCGTGCCCGGCGCCGGTCTGCCCGGTCAGCACCTCCAGGCTCATCGCCACCGCCTTGTACTGCAGCGCCAGGTACGGAACGATGCCGACCAGCGCGATCACCGCCACCAGCGCGGCGAGCCGGCGCGAGCGGCCGTAGCGCGAGGAGATGAAGTCGGCGATGGAGACGGTGTTCTCGCTGCGCGCGATCAGCGCCAGCCGCTCGATGATGCGCCAGCCGAAGATCAGCAGCAGCAGCGGGCCGAGGTAGATCGGCAGGTAGCCGATGCCGTTGCGCACCGCGGTGCCGACCGCGCCGTAGAAGGTCCACGACGAGCAGTACACCGCCAGCGCCAGGCTGTAGACCGCTGGCCGCAGCCATGGCCGGTGCGGGTACAGCGGACGGCGGTCGCCCCACCAGGCCACGCCGAACAGCAACGCGGCGTAGCCGACCGAGACCAGCAGCAGGATCCAGCTGGAAACCAAGGATCATCCCTCGTTGAATTGCCGCGCAGTTTATCTGCGGGAGAGGCTTCGGTGCCGACGGGTTTTACCGGTGGAGCCCGTCGGCACCGAAGTCCCTCCCACAGAACAGCCCTCGACGGAAACATCGCCTCGCGCGGCGGCGCGCCAAACATCATGGCCTGCAGGTTTTCCTGCGGCGCGGACTGAAGTCCCTCCTACACCTCCCCCTCATGACGGCGCGTGGACGGCGCGGTATAACGACGCGCATGAAAGATCCGCAAGGCACGGCCGCCGTACAGGCCATCGTGGTGATGGGCGTCTCCGGCAGCGGCAAGTCCACCGTGGCGCTTTCGCTGGCCGATCACTACGGCTTCACCTTCCTCGACGCCGACGACTTCCACAGCGACGCGGCCAAGGCGCAGATGGCCGCCGGCATGCCGCTCACCGACGCGCAGCGCGTGCCGTGGGTACGAACATTGGGCGCGCAGCTGCGCCGGCTTGCCGATGCCGGCCGCTCGGCGGTGCTGGCGTTCTCCGGGCTGCGCCGCGAGCATCGCGTGCTGCTGCGCGCCTGCGGCGTGCCGATGCGCTTCGTGTTCCTGCATGCCGCTCCTGCGGTGATCGCCGCGCGCCTGGCCGCGCGCGGCGGACACTTCATGCCGGCTTCACTGCTGGATAGCCAGTTCGAGGCCTTGCAACCACCACAGAACGAACCGGACGTGATCGCACTGGACGTCGCCGATTCGACCCAGGCAGTGGTGGCCGAGGCGATCGCGCGGTTGGATCTGGCCTTCCCCCTTCGAGCTTCAGGGTGAAGGCGCGCGGCTTGCGAACCGGCAGCCGCGTGCTCCCAGTCGCGCCAGTAGCCTGGGCGCTCCAAGGCAAGCCGCGCCTTCTCGCGCCGAGAGGAAGATGTGGAGCACCAATAGCCCCCTCAACCCGCCGCAGGCTTGGCGGTGAACTCCAGATAGGTCGAGATGATGTACTTGTCGCCGCTGCGTGGCGGCAGCGCGGCGTGCATGTACATCCAGTAGGGCGGGAAGATCAGCAGCCGGCCGATGCGCGGGGCGACCTCCAGGTCGAGGTCGATGAAGCGGGTCTGCCCGCCCTCGCGCACGTCGTTGAGGTACCACATGAACACCAGATTGATTGCCTTGGCCGCCATGCCTGCCAGTCATGACACGAACGTCGACAGCGCGTGCAGCAACAGCAGCACCTCGATCCGCGCACGCTTGCGTGTCAGGCGGCCCTCGAAAGCGTGTCCGTAACTCCCTGTCCTTGACCGTGCGCAGCCGGTTGCGATAGTCGAACGTTCTTCAGGGCCGACTAAATTAGCACCTCAAACAAATATTAACTCTGGCCCCTTATTTCTTATTTTGAACGAAGGCCGTTCGTGCCAGACGAACTTCAACTTCAGTGGGGAAACCGGCGATGCCTGATTGCCCATCGTTAGTGCGCCGTTTCCGTGCCGGGGATGAAAAATGTCCGCTGTCAAGTTTTTTTCGCGATACCAGTGCACCGTAAAGTTCAATCGGCACAAAGGGTTAAGCGAAATTTCCGTACTTGGGCACTCATCATGCCCATTGGGTCGGGGGCCACATGGGGGCAATGCGAAGGGGGGCAGGAGCGATCTAGCGGGTACTAGCCAACTCGCAACCCGGTCGCCAGCAGTTCCAGAACGGCATCCACCTTGGGCAGCAGTTGCCGCCCCACGGGCCACGCAAGATGGAGCGGCAGGCCGTGAGTTTCCAGTGTCGGCAGCACCTGCACCAGTTCGCCGCGTGCGATTTCATCGCTTATCAGCCAGGTTGCCAGTGCGATGCTGATGGTGGCGTGGATGACCAAGTTGTCACGGCACTGATGATTTCGCCGCAAGCCAAGCAGCACTGGCCAGTGCTTGTGCTGCTTTCTCCTGGGCGGCGTCATGGCCTTGTACCTGGCTGGCCACGATCAGCCCCTCGCCGAGCAGGAACAGCTGCTGAGCGATAAGACCGGGCTGCCGTGCGCCTGCTGCCGCACAAAGGTCTTGCAGGTAGCGCTGTACTTCCCCCTTGTGCGCCGCTGCCTGCTGGTGCGGAGGGGCGGTTGGGTTTGCAAATTCGGCTGAGGCGTTAATGAACGCACAACCGTGGAAGTCGTCTTCCCCAGTCCAGTGGGCAATGAATTCAAGGTAGGCCAAGGGACGGTTCTCGATGGGAGTCGTTTCCACGGCAGCGCGCATCTTCGCCATGAATTGGCTGTGGCGTAGTGCCAGAGCCGCGTCAATGAGCGCGTCCTTGCTGGGGTAGTGGCGGTAGAGCGTTTTCTTTGTGACGCCTGCTTCCTGGCTTAGAAGATCTACACCAGATGCATGAAAGCCCATGCGATAGAACAGTTTCAGCGAAGACGCGACGATGTGTTGGGCGGTAGTCATGGTTGTATACCGATCTGTTGACCAAAAGATACAGATCGGTATACTAGCGCAATCTTTCACCGCGCCAAAGGACTTTCCATGCCCATACGCCGTCTGCTGAACTCCGGCGCTCCGCCAGCTCCGCCGTTGAAATTTATCTTGCTGTCTTCCCTTGGGGCCGTGGTCGCGATTGCCGTGACGGGCGGACTGAGTGTCCTGTCGGGCATCCCCTGGTTGATGGCTCCCTTTGGTGCCAGCTGTGTACTGGCCTTCGGTGTGCCGGACTCGCCGCTGGCGCAGCCTCGCGCCATCGTGGGCGGGCACTTGATTGCAACTGTGGTTGGGCTGGCGGTTGCTGCGTGGCTTGGGGATGGCTGGATAGCCTGCGCGCTGGGAGTGGGGCTGGCATTGGCCGCCATGCAGATCACGCGAACAGTCCATGCCCCCGCCGGTGCTGACCCTCTTGTCGTCATCATCGGGCATGCCCCTGTCAGTTACCTCGTGTCGCCCGTTTTGACCGGCTCTTTGGTAATCGTGCTGACGGCGTGGTTCGTCAACAATGGCCGCAGTGCTCGTAGCTATCCGAAATATTGGATTTAATCTCCGACGTTGCGAGGCATCGAATGGATTTGCGCCATCTTCGCTGCTTCTTGGCTGTCGCAGAAGAACTGCACTTTGCCAACGCAGCGGAGCGGCTGCATATCGAACAGTCGCCGTTGTCGCGGGCTATCAAGGAACTGGAAGAAGAACTGAGCATGGTGCTGTTCGCCCATGCCGCGCGCAGCGCACGACTGACCCGCGCGGGCAAGCTGTTCCTGGATCGCGTGCCGTGCGTGTTCACCACCTTCCTGAACTCAATGCTTGCTCAGGCACTGCTGTCGCAACACATCCGCCGTGTCCTCGACCTGCCGCCGCATCCACTGCATCGCCGGATCGGCAACGCTGCGTGCCGGCCATGCGAAGGCCACGTCGAACGGCGCCGCATCCACCGGCGGCTTGAACAGGCGCAGCGCGTGGCTTTCAGCATAGCCACGCGCAATGCACTCGGGCACGGTCATGACCAGATCGGTGCGCGCGACCACGGCCGGCGCCACCAGGAAATGCGGGAAGGTCAGCACGACGCGGCGGCTGTGGCCGAGCGCCACGAGCGGTTTGTCCACCACACCCGGCACGCATCCCCGGTTGGACACCAGCGCGTGATCCTCGGCCAGAAAGGCATCCAGCGTGACCTTGCCACGGCCCAGGCGCGGATGGTCGGCGCGCACCAGCGACAGGTAGTGTTCGGTGAACAGTCGCTGCGCATGGCGATAGCCGCGCAGGCTGTCGGCATCGCCCACCGCCAGATCGGCTTCGCGCGCAGCGAAGCGTTCCTCGAAGCGGCGATCGAACGGCAGGATTTCCAGCACGATGCCCGGCGCACGCTGGCGCAGGCAGGCCACCAGCGGCGTCAGCATCACCAGCGTTGCGTAGTCGTTGGCCAGGATGCGGAAGTGGCGCGTGCTGGTGACGGGATCGAACGCATCGACGGGCGCGAATGTGCGGGCGATTTCGTCGAGCAAGGCCGAGACGCGAGGTTTGAGTTCCTCTGCGCGCGCCGTGCGGACCATTGCATTGCCACGCCGCACCAGCAGCGGGTCGCCCAGAACATGGCGCAACCGCGCCAGCGCGGCGCTGGTCGCTGGCTGGCTCAGGCCCAAGCGGTGCGCAGCCCCGGACACGCTGGGTTCGGCCAGCAGCGCATCCAGGGCCTTGAGCAGGTTGAAGTCCAGAGAAGCGATATCCATTTTGCGGATTCCACGAATACACGGCATCTATTTGAAGGATACCTTGGGTCGCCTCATCTCGATAGCAGGTGCTTTCGCCTGCTGACCCTGATGAGGCTTCCCATGACCGACTTCGTGCATCCGTCCGTGGCCCCCTTGTTCCAGCCACTCGCTCTTGGCCGCACGCGACTGCCCAATCGCATCGTGATGGCGCCGATGACGCGCCAACGTTCTCCCGATGGCGTGCCGGGACAGGACGTAGCCGACTACTACCGACGCCGCGCCGAAGGTGGCGTTGGCCTGCTCATCACCGAAGGGACATTCGTCGACCATCCCGGCGCGAATGCCTTCCCCGATGGCCCCGATTTCTTCGGCGATGCCGCGTTGACTGGCTGGCGGCGGGTGGTCGAAGCCGTGCACGGGGCGGGCGGACACATCATTCCGCAACTCTGGCATTGCGGGCCGGAGCGCCGCCCCGGTTTGCCGCACGATCCGTCCGTGCCGGGCTTCGGGCCGGTCGAAATTCGCGACGGGAACGGACAGGTGCTGGTCAAGGCGATGACGGCCCAGGACATCGCCGATGTGGTTGCTTCCTATGCCCGCGCCGCAGCGCAGGCCGAGGCGCTGGGCTTCGATGGCGTGGAGATTCATGCCGCGCACGAATTTCTGCTCGATACCTTCCTGTGGGCGCACAGCAATACGCGAACCGACGCCTACGGCGGCACGCTGGAGAATCGGCTGCGCTTGACGCTTGAAGTCGTGCAGGCCGTGCGCCGCGCCGTGAGCGCGGACTTTCCGGTACTGCTGCGCTTCTCGCAGTTCAAGCGTAGCGACTATGCGGCACACATCGCCGAGACGCCCGAGGAACTGGGGCGCATCCTGAAACCATTGGCTGATGCCGGCGTCGATGCCTTCCATGCCAGCACACGGCGCTTCCAGGAACCGGCTTTCGCTGGCTCGCCATTGAGCCTGGCCGGCTGGGCACGCCAGATCACCGGCAAGCCGGCCGTCGCCGTGGGCAGCGTCGGGCTGCATGGCGCCATCGGCAAAGATGCCGGGGCTGAATCATCTACACCGGCCGATCTGCAAGCCGTGGTCGAACCTGTCGCCGCTGGCGAATTCGACCTGATCGCCGTTGGACGGGCGCTGCTGGCCGATCCGAAATGGGCGGACAAGGTTCGTCGGGGACGCTTCGGCGAGTTAGGCGGCTATGACGCCGCGATTCTCGAATGCCCCTTGTTTTGATGGATGTGAGGCGATATGGAACTACGGCATCTTCGCTGCTTCCTGGCCGTGGCCGAAGAACTCCACTTCGCCCGCGCCGCCGAGCGACTGCACATCGACCAATCGCCGCTGTCGCGGGCGATTAAGGAACTGGAAGAAGACTTGGGCGTGCGGCTGTTCATCCGCAACTCCCGCAGCACGCGCCTGTCGCGTGCCGGGCAGGTTTTCAGGGAGCATGTGCCACGCATCTTCACCGCCTTGCAGCAGGCCCGCGAAGGAGCCAAAGCGGTCGCCGCCGGCTACGACGGCCAGTTGCGCATCGCCCTGTCCGACGGCATCACGCCGCCGCGCCTGAGCGCCTTCCTGGCGAAGTGCCGGGACGATGATCCCGAAGTCGGGATTCATCTGGCCGAGATACCGCTGTCGCAGCAGATCGAAGGACTGCGTGCCGACCTTTACGACGCAGGATTCGCACAGTCGGACGACGTGGGCGACGGGCTGCTGGCAGTGCCCGCGTGGCATGACCCGCTGGTGGTAGCGGTTCCAGCCAAGCATCCACTGCTGACCTACAAACGCATCCCGCTGGAAGAGGTCCTGCGTTATCCCTTGGCGATGGGCGACCCCCATGTTTGTGCGGGCTATTGCCGCCAGATTGCACGGGTGCTGCGCACCGTGGACGTGGAGCCGCTGGTGGCCGAAGAAGTCGCTTCTCTCGACCTGATGCTGACCTTGGTTTCGGCGGGCTACGCTTTGGCGCTGGTCGGCGCTTCGCAGGTCGCCGCCTGCCGTCCTCCCGACGTGACCAGCCGCCCGCTGGCGGGCATATCCCCGGTTCTGACGACCTATCTTCTGCGAGCCGATACGGCTGCTTCCGGGCCGCTCGCCCGCTTCATCGAGCGGGCCATTTCGGGCGTATCCAGCCCGCGCCGCTGATCTACTTCCCGAGATTCAATGCACCGATGCTCTGGCGCTGCAAGGCGTGTTGCCGCGTAGGTGACACGCGGCCAAGCCAGCATTCATGCGGCTTGGCGCATTTCGATGGCACGGTGCCGTATTCGGCGCGTGCCGCGCCAACCTCATGTGCAGACTGGCTTTGCGCGCACCGTGGTGCCGCGCCCTTTAATCTTGCCTTCCGCCGCTCCGTGCCTGACGGCACGCGTGGCGGCGCGGCGCTGCACATGCGGCCAAGCCACGACGAACGATATGCTTGCATTGCCGATGCCTCGGGCATGGCACGCTTGCTTTTCATCCAGCCGCCCTTCTTTGCGCACGTATTCGTGCGCAAAGAAGGGCGGAACCTGTGCAATTCCGATGCAGGCGCGATGTCGTGCTGCTGGTTGCAAATCGTGCAGTCGGCATGCAGGTTCATGGCGGCAGAATCAGGAAGGATTGTTGCGGTTCTGGCTGCATTAGCGCTGTCAAAACACTGTTCTCCTGCGTGCTTCGCGCCACCAGTCCGGCCAGCACATCCAGCGAGTCGATCTGATGCACCTGTGCCAGATGCTGAAAGCGCCGAATCTCGGCCGATGTGCAGGCCCGGTGCGCGTCCCGCAGTAGGCCATTGGCCTGCAACAGCCGTAGGTTCTCCCGGTGTATCAACGCCAGCAGGTTTTCGACCTTGCTGATCTTCTCCTGCAAGTGCTGCAAGGCATCCGCCTCGGTCAGCACGCCGTACCGCTTCCATGCCGGTTCATGATGGAACAGGCGGTTGCGGAAGTCGCGCAGCGTGGCGACCAGATCATGCACATGGGCCAGCATCGCGCCCGCCTGATGCAC
>JASGDF010000124.1:0-51155 GCA_047607345.1 Pseudomonas sp.
GGGCGTGGAGATGGTGATGCCGGGCGACAACGTGAAGATGTCGGTGACGCTGATCAACCCGGTGGCGATGGACGAGGGTCTGCGCTTCGCGATTCGCGAAGGTGGCCGTACCGTCGGCGCGGGTGTGGTGGCCAAGATCACCAAGTGACGCACCGGCCCGGGCGCGCCAGCGCGCCCGGCTTTGCCGGTTCGTCATCCCCGCGCAGGCGGGGATCCAGAGCGAAGCCCGCCGCAAGGCGGGCTTCGTGCTTTCCGCTCGCCCGCATCCCCTTGTGGGAGCGGCTGAAGCTGCTCTCAACAGGGAAGGCAAAAAGTCTGAAAGAAGGCTTGGCAAACTGCAATTTCCCCCTGTACAATGCGCGCCCCGACATTCCTGGGTAGGATGTCGGTTGTATACAGCGAAAAGAGGGGCCGGATGCCGCTCGTGTTCGCAAGACCGGGAAGGTCGCGTCGCAGGGAGCAATCAGCAGCGTAGGCTGTTGACGTTGCTCTGGTTGCGCATTATACTTTTCCGTCTGGGCAGGCCGGGTAGCTGGTCTGCCTCAGTTTTTGGGCGGAGGAAGTGCCCATCGCCGGCTGGACGCGGGCGATCCAGGTAATCAGGAATATTCGGGGCAGGTATCCCAGAGGCCTTGCCCGTCGCTCTTTTAACGAAGGAACCCCGTCATGGCGGACCAAAAGATCCGGATTCGGCTGAAGGCGTTCGATCATCGTCTGATCGACCGTTCGGCCAGCGAGATCGTCGAGACGGCCAAGCGGACCGGCGCGCAAGTGCGCGGCCCGATCCCGCTGCCGACCAAGATCGAACGCTACACCGTGCTTGTCTCCCCGCACGCCGACAAGGATGCGCGTGACCAGTACGAAACCCGCACGCACAAGCGCGTGCTCGATATCGTCGACCCCAACGACAAGACCGTGGACGCGCTGATGAAGCTCGAGCTCGCGGCTGGCGTCGACGTGCAGATCAAGTTGACCTGAGGACTACGACCATGACGAAGAAGTATTCGTTGGGCTTCGTGGGCCGCAAGGCTGGCATGAGCCGCGTCTTCACCGAGGACGGCCGCTCCATTCCGGTCACCCTGATCGAAGCAACCCCCAACCGTATCGCGCAGATCAAGACCGTCGAGGCTGACGGCTACAGCGCCGTGCAGGTGACCGTCGGCGCGCGTCGCGCCGCCCTGGTGAACAAGCCGGAAGCCGGCCACTTCGCCAAGGCCAAGGTCGAAGCCGGTCGTGGTCTGTGGGAGTTCCGCGTCGAAGACGCCAAGCTCGGTGATTTCGCCATCGGTGGCGAAATCAAGGCCGACATCTTCGAGGTTGGCCAGAAGGTCGACGTCCAGGGTGTCACCAAGGGCAAGGGCTTCCAGGGCACCATCAAGCGGCACAACTTCCGCATGGGTGATGCCACCCACGGTAACTCGCTGTCGCATCGCGCGCCGGGTTCGATCGGTCAGCGTCAGACCCCAGGTCGCGTGTTCCCGGGCAAGAAGATGTCCGGGCACATGGGTGCCGTGCAGCAGAGCACGCAGAACCTGGAAGTGGTCAAGATCGACGTCGAGCGCGGCCTGATCGCCGTTCGCGGCGCCGTCCCGGGCGCTGCCGGTGGCGACGTGATCGTCCGCCCCGCGAGCAAGGCATAAGGAGAGATGACGATGGAACTCGTTATCACTGGTAGCAACAACAAGGTCTCGGTTTCCGACGCCGTGTTCGGTCGCGATTTCAGCGAGGATCTGGTTCACCAGGTCGTCGTCGCCTATCGCAATGCCGGCCGCGCGGGCACCAAGGCGCAGAAGACCCGTTCGGAAGTCGCCGGTACGACCAAGAAGTCGAAGAAGCAGAAGGGCGGCGGTGCGCGTCATGGCGCGCTGACGGCTCCGATCTTCGTCGGCGGTGGTGTGACCTTTGCGGCCAAGCCGCGCAGCTTCGAGCAGAAGGTCAACCGCAAGCAGTACCGTGCCGCGATTGCCGCGATCTTCTCCGAGCTGAACCGTCAGGGTCGTTTGAAGGTCGTCGAGGCATTCGACGTCAGCGAAACCAAGACTCAGGGTCTGGTCGAGAAGCTGAAGGGTCTGGAAGTGGGCAAGCGCCCGCTGATCGTGACCGAAGAGGCTTCCGAACACCTGTACCTGTCGGCTCGCAACCTGCCTTACGTCGAAGTGCGTGACGTGCAGGGGCTGGATCCGGTCGCGCTGGTCGGTGCCGACACGGTCGTGATCACCGCCGATGCGGTCAAGAAGATCGAGGAGTGGCTGGCATGAGCAGCAACGAAAAAATCTTCAGCGTGCTGCGCGCTCCGCGAGTCTCCGAAAAGACCGCGCGCCTGCAGGAACTGTCCAACCAGTACGTCTTCGAAGTTTCGAGCGAAGCCACCAAGGCCGATGTCAAGGCCGCGGTCGAGCAGCTGTTCGACGTCAAGGTCGAGGCTGTCAACGTGGTCAACGTGAAGGGCAAGAACAAGTCCTTCCGTAACCGTGCTGGCCGTCGCGGCGATTGGCGCAAGGCGTATGTCCGCCTGGTCGATGGTCAGTCCATCGACGTCACGGCCAAGGCCTGAGGTAAGAACCCATGCCATTGATGAAATTCAAGCCTACCTCCGCCGGTCGCCGTTCGGCCGTGCGCGTGGTCACGCCCGATCTGCACAAGGGTGCTCCGTACGCCGGTCTGGTCGAGTCGCAGAGCAAGTCCGGCGGTCGTAACCACCACGGCCGGATCACCACCCGCCACGTCGGCGGCGGTCACAAGCAGCACTACCGCCTGATCGACTTCAAGCGCAACAAGGAAGGCATTCCGGCGCGCGTGGAGCGGATCGAATACGATCCGAACCGCACTGCCCATATCGCCCTGCTGTGCTACGTCGACGGCGAGCGCCGCTACATCATCGCCCCGAAGGGCCTGAAGGCGGGTGACCAGGTCATTGCCGGCGCCAACGCGCCGATCAAGACCGGCAACACGCTGCCGCTGCGTAACATCCCGGTCGGTACGACCGTGCACGGCATCGAGCTGAAGCCGGGCAAGGGCGCGCAGATCGCCCGTGCGGCTGGCGCGGCTGTCCAACTGGTCGCTCGCGAAGGTGTCTACGCCACGCTGCGCCTGCGTTCGGGCGAAATGCGCAAGGTGCCGGCCGAGTGCCGCGCCACCATCGGCGAGGTCGGCAACGACGAGCACAACCTGGAGAAGCTGGGCAAGGCTGGCGCCAAGCGCTGGCGCGGTGTCCGCCCGACCGTTCGTGGCGCGGCCATGAACCCGGTCGACCACCCGCACGGCGGTGGTGAGGCGAAGGCCGGTCAGGGCAACCCGCATCCGGTCACCCCGTGGGGTGTGCCGACCAAGGGTTACAAGACGCGCAAGAACAAGCGCACCCAGCAGTTCATCGTCCGCGATCGTAGGGGCTAATCGACCATGGCACGTTCACTCAAGAAAGGCCCGTTCGTCGATCACCACCTCGTCAAGAAGGTGGAGGCCGCGGCCGGCAGCAAGCGCCCGATCAAGACCTGGTCGCGCCGCTCCATGATCCTGCCGGAAATGGTGGGATTCACCATCGCCGTGCACAACGGCAAGAACCACGTTCCGGTGCTGGTCAACGAGAACATGGTCGGCCACAAGCTCGGCGAGTTTGCCATCACCCGGACCTTCAAGGGTCACGGCGGCGACAAGAAGTCGGGCAAGTAAAGGAGAGATGACCATGGAAGCGAAAGCAATCCTGCGCACCGCGCGCATCTCCCCGCAGAAGGCCCGCCTGGTCGCCGATCAGGTGCGTGGGCTGTCGGCCGAGCGGGCCGTCAACCTGCTGAAGTTCTCGGACAAGAAGGCTGCCCACCTGATCAAGAAGGTGGTCGAGTCGGCAATCGCCAATGCCGAGAACAACCAGGGCGCCGACATCGACGAGCTGAAGGTCAAGACCATCATGGTTGACGAAGGTCCGAGCCTGAAGCGCTTCATGGCCCGCGCCAAGGGCCGCGGCACGCGCATTCTCAAGCGCACCAGCCACATCACCGTGGTCGTGGGCGAGGGCAAATAACGATGGGTCACAAAGTTCATCCGATTGGTATCCGCCTCGGCATCGCCAAGGACTGGAATTCCAAGTGGTACGCCAACAAGGGCGAGTTCGCCAGCTATCTGGCTGCCGATCTCAAGGTTCGCGAGATGCTTCGCAAGAAGCTGGCTCAGGCGGGTATCAGCAAGATCCTAATCGAGCGTCCGGCCAAGACCGCGCGTGTGACGATCCACACCGCCCGTCCGGGCGTGGTGATCGGCAAGCGTGGTGAGGACATCGAGAAGCTGCGCAAGGAAGTCAGCGAGCTGATGGGCGTTCCGGCGCACATCAACGTCAGCGAGGTGCGCAAGCCTGAGCTGGATGCACAGCTGGTTGCCGAGTCGATCGCACAGCAGCTGGAGCGTCGCATCATGTTCCGCCGCGCGATGAAGCGCTCGGTCGGCAACGCGATGCGCCTCGGTGCCCTGGGCATCAAGGTCAACGTCGCTGGCCGGCTCAACGGTGCCGAAATCGCCCGTTCGGAGTGGTACCGCGAGGGCCGCGTGCCGCTGCACACGCTGCGTGCCGACATCGACTACGGTTTCGCTGAAGCCAAGACGACCTACGGCATCATCGGTATCAAGGTCTGGATCTACAAGGGCGAGGTTTTTGACTTTTCCCAGGTTGGCCAGGAGAAGCAGGACGATAGCCCGCGTAGCGATCGTAATGATCGTGGCGATCGCGGCGACCGTCCGTCGCGCCCGGCTCGTGAAGCGAGGTAACGGCAATGTTGCAACCCAAGCGAACCAAATACCGCAAGATGCACAAGGGCCGTAACGAAGGCCTGAGCTGGAGCGGAAATGCCGTCAGCTTTGGCGAGTACGGTCTGAAGGCGACGGCGCACGGTCAGCTGACCGCGCGCCAGATCGAGGCGGCCCGCCGCTCGATCAGTCGCTATGTCAAGCGCGGTGGCAAGATGTGGATCCGCGTGTTCCCGGACAAGCCGATCACCAAGAAGCCCATCGAGGTCCGAATGGGCTCCGGTAAGGGCAACGTGGAGTACTGGGTCGCGCAGATCCAGCCTGGCCGCATGATCTATGAAATCGAGGGTGTTGCCGAGGAAGTGGCGCGCGAGGCGTTCCGCCTGGCCGCGGCCAAGCTCTCGGTCACCACCACTTTCGTGACCCGGACGGTGCGCTGATGGACATCAAACAACTCCGCGAAAAGTCGGCCGACGAGCTGAAGGCCCACCTGACCGATCTGCGCAAGGAGCAGTTCTCGCTCCGGATGCAGGCCGTCACCGGTCAGCTGCCGAAGACCCACGAAACCCGCCAGGTGCGCCGCGAGATCGCTCGTGTCAAGCACCTGCTCGGCAGCACCAAGTAAGGACCGCCGCGATGAGCGAGAACACTGAAAACAAGACGCTGCGCACGGTCGAAGGCCGTGTCGTCAGCAACAAGATGGACAAGACGGTCACCGTGCTGGTGGAGCGTCAGGTCAAGCACGCGCTGTACGGCAAGTACATCAAGCGCTCGACCAAGCTCCACGCCCACGACGCCGACAACGCCTGCAACGAAGGCGATGTGGTGCGCGTGACGGAGATTGCGCCGCTGTCCAAGACCAAGAACTGGCGGGTGGTGGAAATCGTCACCCGCGCGGCCGAATAAGGGAGATCTGAATCATGATCCAGATGCAGAGCTACCTCGATGTCGCCGACAACTCCGGTGCCAAGGAAGTGATGTGCATCAAGGTGCTGGGCGGCTCGAAGCGCCGTTACGCCGGCATCGGTGACATCATCAAGGTGACCGTGAAGGACGCGATCCCGCGCGGCAAGGTGAAGAAGGGCGAGGTCTACGACGCGGTCGTGGTGCGTACCCGCAAGGGTGTGCGTCGCCCGGATGGTTCGCTGATCCGTTTCGATGGCAACGCCGCCGTCCTGCTTAACAACAAGCAGGAGCCGATCGGCACCCGCATCTTCGGGCCGGTTACCCGTGAGCTTCGCTCGGAGAAGTTCATGAAGATCGTTTCGCTCGCTCCCGAAGTGCTGTGAGCGAAGGAGATAACAATGGCTAACCGTATCAAGAAGGGCGACCAGGTCGTCGTCAATACCGGCAAGGACAAGGGCAAGCAGGGCGAAGTGGTGCGTGTCGACGGCGATCGCGTGATCGTCTCGAACGTCAACCTCGTCAAGCGCCACACCAAGCCGAACCCGCAGGCGGGTGTCGCCGGCGGAGTGGTCGAGCGTGAAGCTTCGATCCATATCTCCAACGTGAATGTCGTCAACCCGGCTTCGGGCAAGGGCGAGCGCGTTGGCTTCAAGGTGCTGGAGGATGGACGCAAACTGCGTGTGTTCCGCTCCAGCGGTGAGGCGCTCGACGCCTGAGGAATGAGGTCATGACTTCCCGTCTCGAAAAAATCTACAAGGAAGAAGTGGTGCCGGCCCTGATGAAGGAGTTCGGCTACACCAATCCGATGGAAGTGCCGAAGCTGGTCAAGGTCACGCTCAACATGGGCGTGGGCGAGGCTGCCACCAACAAGAAGATCCTGGAAAACGCCGTCGGCGACATGACCAAGATTGCCGGCCAGAAGCCGGTGGTCACCAAGTCGCGTATCTCGGTGGCGTCGTTCAAGATCCGCGATGGCTGGCCGATCGGCTGCAAGACCACGCTGCGTCGCGCCAAGATGTACGAGTTCCTGGACCGCCTGATCAACATCTCGCTGCCGCGCGTGCGTGACTTCCGCGGTATCTCGGGTCGTTCGTTCGATGGTCGCGGCAACTTCAACATGGGTGTGAAGGAGCAGATCATCTTCCCGGAAATCGACTTCGACGCCGTCGACGCGATCCGCGGCATGGATATCGCCATCACCACCACCGCCAAGACGGATGCGGAAGCAAAGGCGCTGCTCGCGGCGTTCAAGTTCCCGTTCCGTAACTGACAGGCCGAGGAAACCGAAATGGCAAAGACCTCCATGGTCAATCGCGACATCAAGCGCGAGAAGCTGGCCAAGAAGTACGCCGACAAGCGTGCTGCCCTGAAGAAGATCGTCTCCAGTCAGGATGCATCCTACGAGGAGAAGGTCGAGGCTGCGACCAAGCTGCAGAAGCTGCCGCGCGATTCTTCGCCGAGCCGTCAGCGCAATCGTTGTGAGATCTCCGGTCGTCCGCGCGGTGTCTACCGCAAGTTCGGTCTGGGGCGCAACAAGCTGCGTGAAGCCACGATGCGTGGTGACGTGCCGGGTCTGCGCAAGGCCAGCTGGTAATAGAAGTCCCAAACAGGGCAGGGCAAAGTGCTACTGCCCTGGTCTGGGCGGGACTGCGCATTCAGCGAAAGAGCCCGATAGTCGTCGGGCTCTTTTTCATGGGTGTTTTCACAAGGGCGAAGCGCATGTGTGCGCTGGTGGCCGTTTCTGTGAGATCCATGCGAAAGCGGTGCGCATTCCTGCGCACGGGCTTTTTTTGTCGTATACTCCCGCGTCTTACTCGGCGCGGGGTTTGCGTCGAGCTGTTGTAGGGGCCTGGCCCATCCCAGGAAACACAAGATTTTCGCGAAAGCGGATATCGGTGCACTCAAAGGTACTCATATGAGCATGACTGATCCCATCGCCGACCTGCTGGTCCGCATCAAGAATGCGGCCGCGGTGGGCAAGCCGACGGTGAAGCTGCCGTCCTCCAAGATCAAGGTCGCGATCGCCCAGGTCCTGAAGGACGAGGGCTATATCGCCGATCTGCGCGTGACCCCGGTCGAAAACAACAAGGCCGAGCTGGAAATCGTGCTGAAGTATTTCGAAGGCCGTCCGGTGATCGAGACCCTGAAGCGTGTTTCGCGCTCGGGTTTGCGTCAGTACCGCGGCAAGGCCGAGCTGCCCAAGGTCCTCGGTGGCCTGGGTGTCGCGATCATCTCCACGTCGAAGGGCATCATGACCGATGCGCAGGCCCGTCAGGCCGGCGTCGGTGGCGAAGTCCTGTGCTTCGTGGCCTAAGGGAAGGAGCAGACCATGTCCCGTGTAGCCAAGAAGCCGGTTTCCCTGCCCAAGGGCGTCGAACTCAACGTCCAGCCCGAGCTGGTCAGCGTCAAGGGCCCGAAGGGCACGCTGACGCTGCCTAAGCCGGTCGGCGTGCAGATCTCCATTGAAGACGGCGTTGCCACGCTGTCGGCTGCGGACCCGTCGCAGATCGCGATCACCGGTACCGTGCGTGCGATCCTCGCCAATCTGGTGAAGGGTGTGACCGATGGTTTCGAGCGCAAGCTCGAGCTGGTCGGTGTGGGTTACCGCGCCGCGATGCAGGGCAAGGACCTGAGCCTTTCGCTCGGTTTCTCGCACCCGCTGGTGTTCGTCGCGCCGGAAGGCATCACGCTGTCGACCCCGACCCAGACCGAAATCCTGGTCCAGGGCGCCGACAAGCAGCGCGTCGGCGAAGTCGCCGCCAAGATTCGCGGCTTCCGTCCGCCGGAGCCCTACAAGGGCAAGGGTGTGAAGTACGCCGGTGAAGTCATCATTCGCAAGGAAGCCAAGAAGGCGTAAAGGCAGGTCCTTCTGCGCAGAGCGCGGCCATCCCTGGCCGCACTTTCCAATGCAAAGGCCCGCCTCCTTCAGCTTCCTACAGGAATCTCAACCATGAGCATCAACAAGAACATCGCCCGCCTGCGTCGCGCCAAGTCGACCCGCGCCCACATCCGCGAGCTCGGCGTCGCCCGCCTGTCGGTGCTGCGCACCGGCCAGCACCTGTACGCGCAGGTGTTCACCGCCGACGGCTCCAAGGTCATCGCCGCCGCCAACACCCTGCAGGCCGACGTCAAGGAAGGCCTGAAGAACGGCAAGAACAGCGACGCCGCCGTCAAGGTCGGCAAGCTGATCGCCGAGCGCGCCAAGGCTGCCGGTGTCGAGAAGGTCGCGTTCGACCGCTCCGGCTACCGCTACCACGGCCGCATCAAGGCGCTGGCCGACGCTGCACGCGAAGGCGGCCTGCAGTTCTAAGTAATCCGGCGGACGCCACCCCGGCAGGGGTGGGTCCGTTTCCTGCCGGCGCGGGGTGCGCCGGGCCGTCCTGCTCTTCTGCAGCAGTCACGGAAACACGGTTCCACGACACAACCATAAGCGGCCCCGAGCCGTACATATCCATTCAAACCAGGAAACAGACATGGCAGAAGAACGTGCCCCGCGGGGCCGCGATCGTGATCGCAACCGCGAAGAGAAAGTCGATGACGGCATGATCGAGAAGCTGGTCGCGGTCAATCGCGTCAGCAAGACCGTCAAGGGCGGTCGCCAGTTCACCTTCACCGCATTGACGGTGGTCGGCGACGGCAACGGCAAGATCGGTTTCGGTTATGGCAAGGCGCGTGAAGTGCCGGTGGCCATCCAGAAGTCGATGGAGTATGCGCGCAAGGGCATGCTGAACATCGATCTGAACAACGGTACGTTGTGGCATCCGGTCAAGTCCGGCCACGGTGCGGCGCGCGTGTTCATGCAGCCGGCTTCCGAAGGTACCGGCGTGATCGCCGGCGGCGCGATGCGTGCCGTTCTGGAAGCGGTGGGCGTGAAGAACGTGCTGGCCAAGGCAGTCGGTTCGCGCAACCCGATCAACCTGGTACGCGCTACCCTGCGCGGCCTCGAGGAAATGCAGTCGCCGACCCGCATCGCGGCCAAGCGCGGCAAGAAGGTGGAGGAACTCGGCCATGGCCAATGAGTCCAGCAAGACCGTGAAGGTGCGCCTGGTGCGCGGCCTGCGTGGTACCCAGTCGCGCCACCGCCTGTCGGTGCGGGCGCTGGGCCTGAACAAGCTCAACGATGTGCGTGAACTGAAGGACAGCCCGCAGGTACGCGGCCTGATCAACAAGGTTCAGTACCTCGTCCAGGTTGAGGAGTAATCGACCATGACTCTGCGTCTCAATGACCTCAAGCCCGCCGAGGGCGCCCGTACCGAGCGCACCCGCGTCGGTCGCGGTATCGGTTCCGGCCTGGGCAAGACCGCCGGCCGCGGCCACAAGGGTTCGTTCGCCCGCAAGGGCGGCGGCAAGATCAAGGCCGGCTTCGAAGGCGGCCAGACCCCGATGCAGCGCCGTCTGCCGAAGATCGGTTTCCGCTCGAAGATCGCCAAGGACACCGCCGAGGTGCTGTCCTACCAGCTGGACAAGCTGGAGGCCGGCGAGGTCGACTTCGCCGCGCTGCGTGCGGCCAAGCTGGTCCCGAGCACGGCCAAGAAGGCCAAGATCGTCAAGAAGGGCGAGCTGACCAAGGCGTTCGTGCTGAAGGGTGTCGCGGCTACCGCAGGCGCGAAGGCCGCGATCGAGGCTGCCGGCGGCAGCGTCCAGGAGTAATCGCAACATGGCGCAAGCGGGCATCGGAAACCTCGGCGGCGGGCTGGGCAAGTTCACTGAACTTCGCCAGCGCTTGCTGTTCGTCCTCGGGGCATTGATCGTCTACCGCATCGGCTGCTATGTGCCGGTGCCGGGCGTCAATCCCGATGCCATGCTGTCGCTGATGCAGGCGCAGGGCGGCGGCATCGTGGACATGTTCAACATGTTCTCGGGCGGCGCCCTGCACCGCTTCAGCATTTTTGCGCTGAACGTGATGCCGTACATCTCGGCCTCGATCGTGATCCAGCTGGCCACGCATATCTTCCCGACGCTCAAGGCGATGCAGAAGGAAGGCGAGTCCGGCCGGCGCAAGATCACCCAGTATTCGCGCATCGGCGCGGTGTTGCTGGCGGTGGTGCAGGGCGGCAGCATCGCCCTGGCGCTGCAGAACCAGACCGCGCCAGGCGGCGCCCCGGTGGTGTACGCGCCGGGCATGGGCTTCGTGCTGACCGCGGTGATCGCGCTGACCGCCGGCACCATCTTCCTGATGTGGGTCGGGGAGCAGGTCACCGAGCGCGGCATCGGCAACGGCGTGTCGCTGATCATCTTCGCCGGTATCGTCGCGGGCCTGCCGGCGGCGACGATTCAGACGGTGGAAGCGTTCCGTGACGGCAACCTGAGCTTCATCTCGTTGCTGTTGATCGTGCTGGTGATCCTGGCGTTCACTCTGTTCGTGGTGTTCGTCGAGCGTGGGCAACGTCGGATCACGGTCAATTACGCGCGTCGCCAAGGTGGGCGCAACGCGTACATGAACCAGACCTCGTTCCTGCCACTGAAGCTCAACATGGCCGGCGTGATTCCGCCGATCTTCGCCTCGTCGCTGCTGGCGTTTCCGGCGACGCTGTCGATGTGGTCGGGGCAGGCGGCCAGCCAGAGCTGGTTCGGCCAGGCGTTGCAGAAGATCGCCAACGCGCTGGGCCCAGGCGAGCCGGTGCATATGCTGGTGTTTGCGGGGCTGATCATCGGTTTCGCGTTCTTCTACACCGCGCTGGTGTTCAACTCGCAGGAGACCGCTGACAACCTGAAGAAGTCGGGCGCGCTGATCCCGGGCATCCGTCCGGGCAAGTCGACCGCCGATTACGTCGATGGCGTGCTGACCCGCCTGACCGCGGCCGGCTCGCTGTACCTGGTGATCGTCTGCCTGCTGCCGGAAGTGATGCGCGCGCAGCTCGGGACCTCGTTCCATTTCGGCGGCACCTCGCTGTTGATCGCGGTAGTGGTGATCATGGACTTCATTGCGCAGATCCAGTCGCACCTGATGTCCCACCAGTATGAGAGCCTGCTGAAGAAGGCCAACCTCAAGGGTGGCTCGCGTGGCGGTTTCGCGCGCGGTTAACTGCTATACTTTGTTCTTCCTTGCGTGAAGGCGCGCCCGGTTCCCGGGTGGCAGGCCTTCCGATCAGAAGGGCGGCTCGCGCGGCGTCTCGCGCGCGGGTGTGGCGGCATGGTCCCGGGCGGGAGTAGTCCGGGCGGTAGCGGAAGCGGTTGGTCCGATGCCAGTGTCGTCCGGCGCCGGAGCATGGGCACACTCCCCATGCCGGGCCCGCGGAACCCAAGGTTCCACGAGCTTCCAAGTAACCCGAGGCCTTGCTATAATCCCAAGTTAACTTTTTGATCCATCCTGCCGGATGGCGCTGGCGCGCCGTCGGGCCATCACTCAGTTGGAGAACCGCGTCATGGCGCGTATTGCAGGCGTCAACCTGCCAGCCCAGAAGCATGTCTGGGTCGGGTTGCAAAGCATTTTCGGCATTGGCCGTACCCGTTCCAAGAAGGTCTGCGACTCCGCAGGCGTTACCTCGACCACCAAGATCCGTGACCTGTCCGAGCCGGAGATCGAGCGCCTGCGCGCCGAAGTCGGCAAGTACATCGTCGAAGGCGATCTGCGCCGTGAGATCGGCATCGCCATCAAGCGTCTGATGGACCTGGGTTGCTACCGCGGCCTGCGTCACCGTCGCGGCCTGCCGCTGCGTGGCCAGCGCACCCGTACCAACGCCCGCACCCGCAAGGGACCGCGCAAGGCGATCAGGAAGTAAGGGACAAAGAACATGGCCAAGCCAGCTGCAGCTAAGACCAAGAAGAAGATCAAGCGCGTCGTCACCGACGGCGTCGCCCACGTCCACGCTTCTTTCAACAACACCATCGTCACGATCACCGACCGGCAGGGCAATGCGCTGTCGTGGGCGACTTCCGGCGGCGCGGGTTTCCGCGGTTCGCGCAAGTCGACGCCGTTCGCAGCCCAGGTTGCCGCCGAGAAGGCCGGCCGCGCCGCGCTCGACTACGGCGTGAAGTCGCTGGAAGTGCGTATCAAGGGTCCGGGTCCGGGCCGTGAGTCGGCCGTGCGTTCGTTGAACAACGTCGGCTACAAGATCACCAACATCATCGACGTGACGCCTATCCCGCACAACGGGTGCCGTCCGCCGAAGAAGCGTCGCGTCTAAAGGGAGCGATAAGAAATGGCTCGTTATATCGG
The DNA here is from genome assembly GCA_047607345.1 of Pseudomonas sp. GTDB lineage: Bacteria > Pseudomonadota > Gammaproteobacteria > Xanthomonadales > Xanthomonadaceae > Pseudomonas_S. The sequence continues at coordinate 12,800 of JASGDF010000124.1, forward strand.
TCCTACCTGTAAGCTCGCGCGCCGCGAAGGCGCCGACCTTTCCCTCAAGAGCCCGGCCCGTGCGCTGGACTCCAAGTGCAAGCTGGAGCAGAAGCCCGGCCAGCACGGCGCCGCCCGCAAGGGCAAGCTGTCCGACTACGCCACCCAGCTGCGCGAGAAGCAGAAGGTCAAGCGTATCTACGGCCTGCTGGAGCGTCAGTTCCGCAACTACTACAAGAAGGCCTCGACCAAGAAGGGCAACACCGGCGAGAACCTGCTGCAGCTGCTGGAAACCCGTCTGGACAACGTTGTCTACCGCATGGGCTTCGCTGTCACCCGCCCGGCCGCTCGCCAGCTGGTGTCGCATCGTGGCGTCACGGTCAACGGCAAGTCGGTGAACCTGGCCTCGTACCAGGTCAAGGCTGGCGACGCGATCGCCCTGTCGGAGAAGGCCCAGAAGCAGCTGCGTGTCCAGGAAGCCCTGACCGTGGCCGAGCAGCATGATCTGAGCCCGTCGTGGGTCGAGGTCGATTCGAAGAAGTTCAGCGGCGTGTTCAAGGCCGTGCCGGATCGCGCTGACCTGCCTTCGGACATCAACGAAGCGCTGATCGTCGAGTTGTATTCGAAGTAATTCACATTGGAGAACCTCCGGCGGCCGCCGGAGGTTCGCAGGAGACCCCGCAACATGACGGTTACCGCCAACCAGGTTCTGCGTCCCCGTGGACCGCAGATCGAACGCCTTACCGACAACCGCGCCAAGGTCGTGATCGAACCGTTGGAGCGCGGTTACGGCCATACGCTGGGCAATGCCCTGCGTCGCGTGCTGTTGTCGTCGATCCCGGGTTTCGCCATCACCGAGGTCGAGATCGACGGCGTGCTGCACGAGTACACCACGGTCGAGGGGCTGCAGGAGGACGTGCTGGAAGTCCTGCTGAACCTCAAGGACGTCGCCATCCGCATGCACAGCGGTGACAGCGCCACGCTGTCGCTGTCCAGGCAGGGCCCGGGCGTCGTCACCGCCGATGACATCAAGACCGACCACAACGTCGAGATCATCAACGGCGAGCATGTGATCTGCCACCTGACCAAGGACACGGCGATCAACATGCGTCTGAAGATCGAGCGCGGCTTCGGCTACCAGCCGGCTGCCGCGCGCCGTCGCCCGGACGAGGAGACCCGTACTATCGGTCGCCTGGTGCTGGACGCCTCGTTCTCGCCGGTGCGCCGCGTCGCCTACGCCGTGGAAGCGGCGCGCGTGGAGCAGCGCACCGACCTGGACAAGCTGGTCATCGATATCGAGACCAACGGTACGATCGATGCCGAGGAAGCCGTCCGCACCGCGGCCGACATCCTCAGCGATCAGCTGTCGGTGTTCGGCGACTTCACGCACCGCGACCGCGGCGCGCCGAAGCCGCAGACCGGCGGCGTGGATCCGGTGCTGCTGCGCCCGATCGACGACCTGGAGCTGACCGTGCGTTCGGCCAACTGCCTGAAGGCCGAGAGCATCTACTACATCGGTGACCTGATCCAGAAGACCGAGGTCGAGCTGCTCAAGACCCCGAACCTGGGCAAGAAGTCGCTCACCGAGATCAAGGAAGTGCTGGCCCAGCGTGGCCTGTCGCTCGGCATGAAGCTGGAGAACTGGCCGCCGGCCGGTATCGCCCAGCACGGCATGCTCGGCTGACGAAGTCTGGCGCGCCTCGCACGGCGACGTGCGGGGCGCGGCATCGCGGTAGCAGAGTTCCGCAGTAGATACGCCGACGGGCCAGAGCCCGCGGCCAGGCGGTCCAGGAGGGACGGCCAGGACCATCCGCAGTCCGAAGCGACAGCGCCGGGAAGGCGACAACGATCCCCAGCCGTTCCAACATTCATCCTAGGAAACAGACACCATGCGCCACCAGAAATCCGGCCGCAAGTTCAGCCGTACCAGCGCCCATCGCGAGGCGATGTTCAAGAACATGGCCGCTTCGCTGATCAAGCACGAGCTGATCAAGACCACCCTGCCGAAGGCCAAGGAACTGCGCCGCGTCGCCGAGCCGCTGATCACCCTGGCCAAGGTCGACAGCGTCGCCAATCGCCGCCTGGCCTTCGCGCGCCTGCGCGACAAGGAAGCGGTGGGCACCCTGTTCACCACGCTGGGCCCGCGCTACCAGGCTCGTCCGGGCGGCTACCTGCGTATCCTGAAGTGCGGCTTCCGTGCCGGCGACAGCGCGCCGATGGCCTATGTCGAGCTGGTCGACCGTCCGGCCGCCGTGGCCGAGGAAGTGGTCGAGTAAGATCCAGCGCGTTCGCGATGAATCTCGAAGAACCCGGCCTTGCGCCGGGTTTTTTGTGCGTGCGGTCCACGCCCCGCAACAGCGGGCTCCGTTGTAGGAGGGACTTCAGTCCCGGCCGGCTTCACCGGCGAGGCGCCGGGACTGAAGTCCCTCCCACTCTGCGGGTCGAGTTATCCGGCGAGGCAAGGTTCGCGGGGTAGGGTGTTCGCGTCCCGGGGGGCCATCCTCGATGCGGGCGCTCGGTGAGGTTCGCAAACCGTTCCTGATGGGGCGGGCGTGTATGTCGTGCCGAGACGTAAGCGGAATGCGGACGCGTGGTCAGTCGGCGTGGCATCGCCGATAATCCAGGTTCACTCACTGCTCAAGCCGCTTTGATGAATCCGTTCCGCTGGGGTTTCCGCGCGCAATTCGCGCTCGGCTTTGTGATCTGCGCGAGTCTGCTGGGCTTTGCAATCTTCATGCAGATCCAGGAGGGGTTGGAACCTTGTCCGTTGTGCATCTTCCAGCGCATCGCGTTCGCGGCGCTGGGGCTGCTGTTCCTGATTGGTGCACTGCATGGGCCGCGCGGCAGTGGCGCGCGCAAGGCTCATGGCGTGTTGGCTTTCCTCGGCGCGGCGGTGGGTATCGGCATCGCCGGGCGACATGTCTGGGTACAGGTGATGCCGCGCGACGAGATGGCCTCGTGTGGGCCACCACTGGCGTTCCTGAGCCAGCAGATGGGGCCGTTCGAGGTGTTCCGTACGGTGCTGACCGGCACCGCCGACTGCGGCAACATCGACTGGCGCTTCCTGGGCCTGTCGATGCCGATGTGGAGCATGCTCTGGTTCGTGCTGCTGGCGGCCTGGGCGCTGTATGCCGGCTTCAGCGCCCGTCGCCGACCGTCGTTGTTCTGAGCGGCGGCGAGGGTCTCGCCGAGATCGGGCATTGCGGGGCCTTTGTGTTGGTGGCTCGGTTTCGGCAGCGCGGACAGGTAGCCGCGCCGCCGCTGTCTTGGTTCGTCGCATGGGGGCGTGGCGGCGCGTCTCAGAAATCCTGCTGCAAGGTCAGGTAGGCGCCACGTCGCGGCGCCCACTGCGGCGCGAATACGCCGATGCCGCCGCCGTCGCGCAGCTGGTAGCTGCGGTCGAGGGCGTTGACCACCGCAAGTTGGGTGTGCAGGGTGTGGCCGTCGATGTCGAAGTCGTGCGCGGCGCTCAGGTTGACCTGGAAATAGGCGGGTAGCTCGCCGCCGTTGGGGATGGTGTCGGTATCTGTGCGCAGGCCGCTGCCGTACAGGTAGTCGGCGCCGAGCCGGGTGCCGTCGCCGAAGCGGTAGTTGACACCGCCTGAGGAGGTCAACTTCTGGTCGTGGTCGAGGTGGATCCAGTGGCTGGCGATGTAGGCCAGATCGTCGGCGTCGAAGTTGTAGTCGCCGGTTAGGACCTGCTTGCCCATCGCCCTGCTGTAGGCGGCGTTGAGGTAGGCGCTGAACGGGCCGTTGTCGTAGTCGGCCGAGAACTCCACGCCGTGGATGTGGCCGTAGCGGTAGTTGAAGGTCGAATAGATGTAGGCCGCGCCGAACTGGCCTTCGTCCTGCAGGCGGTGTGCTCGGCGATCGTAGGCGTCCAGGCCCAGGGTCAGGTGGTCGCCGAGGTTCTGCGACACGCCCAGGTCATAGTAGTTGCTGCGCTCGGCCAGTGGTGTGGTCGCCAGGCCGGTGGAACTCTGCGCGGCGGTGGTGCCGTCGTAGCGGGAAAGATCGCTGGCGGAGATCAGCTCGGTTGCCGGCGGGGTGAAGTAGCGCGAGTAGCCGGCATGCACGGTGGTGCTATCGGTCGCCTCCCAGACCACGCCCAGGCGCGGGCTGAGTTGGCCCTCGGTATTGCCGAATGCCTTGTAGCGGTCGCCGCGCAGGCCGTAGTTGACGGTCCAGGCATCGCCGATCTTCCATTCGTCCTGCAGATACAGCGCCATCGTGCTGGTGTGGAAGTTGCTCGTGTCGGGGATCATCTCCGGACTGTCGCTGCTCTGGTTGCCGTCGGCGTCGGCGGGGAACACCCAGGAATCGTTGCTGGCGGTGGCGTGCTCGAAGCTGCCGTAGAGGCCGTAGCGCAGAGTGTGGTTCTCGCCGAGCGGAGTTGAGAAGTCGGCCTGCAGGGTGTCGGCGCGGTTGGCGCGCTGCACGCGCGAGGCAATGCCGTCGAAGATCAGGTCGCCGGCAATGTCCGGGTCGAAGGCGACACTGCTGTAGCGCTGACCGACCGAGACCTGGTAGGAGGTCTGGCCGATCAGACCCTGCAACGCCAGCGAGACGAAGCGGGTGTTCTCGCGTTGGTTCTCGTTGAGTTTGGAGGAGTCGTAGCTGGTGGTGCCCAGATAGTCGTAGGCGGCGGTCTGGCCGGGATTGTTCGGGATCTGGAAGCGGTTGTTGGCGAAGCCGGCCATCAGGCTCAGTTGGGTATCGTCGTCGACCAGGTAGTTGAGGTCGAAAAAGCCCTTGCCCTGGTGGGTCTTGTCGTGGATGGGGGTGCGGCTGCTGGTGGGGTTCTCCATGCCGACCTTGTTCTGGTCGTAGTTGCCGGTGGCGAACCAGCTCCAGCGGCCAGCGCTGCCCCACCAGGAGGCGAACGGGTTGAGCGTGCCGAACGAGCCGGTGGTGATACCGACGCTGCCGCCGTTGCCGAGCTGGTGGCCATCCTTGGTGGTGACGTCGACCACCGCGGCGGTGCGTTCGCCGAACTGCGCCGGCAGCGCGCCGTCGAGCAGGCGGATGCTCTTGATCATCCGCGGGTCGATGGTCTGGCCGAAGCCGGAGATCGATTCGGGAAGGATCACGCCGTTGATGCGGTACTGGACGTTGGCATGGTCGCCGCGGACATGAAGGCCGCCGTAGGAGTCCTGGACCACGCCAGGCGCCTGTAGCAGCACCTGGTTGAGCGGGGTGGAGGCGCCCTGTGGCAGCTTGTCGATGTCCTCGGCGGTGATCTGGTACTGGCTGCTGCCGATGTCGGGAGAGAGCGCGTTGCGGGCCGCCTCCAGCTTGGCGGAGACCTTGACGGCGTCCAGGTCGGTGATGGGGCCGCTGGTGGAAGCGGGCGCTCCGTCTTCGGCGAGGGCGAGCAGGGGGGAATAGGCCAGGACCACGGTGATGGCGCTGGCAAGCAGGCGGCGGTTGTTCATGTCGGGGGCGGAAGCGGCAAGGGGGAGGTGTTACCTAGTAACGATGAGGCGCGCGGCAGCGGCGCCCCCGGGCCGGAAGTCATGCCAGGCCCCGCTCGTTTCCTGGGGGTTTAGGGACATCGGAAAAATGTCGGAGCGTGGCGGGTGTCCCGTGGAGGGAATTCTGGTCGTCCCTCAACTTTTGCCCTCGGGCAGGGGCTCTGCGATGATGCCCCGCGCTGTCAAGGAGCCCCCGTCATGAATTCCTCATCTCCCGCGAGATTGGTTCCTGCTTCCGATGCGGGTTGGAGTCCGGACAGCTGGCGCTCGCGGCAGGCGCTGCAGATGCCGACCTACCCCGACACCGCTGCGCTGGAGGACACGCTCGCCGAGCTGCGCCAGTTGCCGCCGCTGGTCACCTCCTGGGAGGTGATCGCGCTCAAGCAGCAGCTGGCCGAGGCCCAGGAAGGAAAGCGTTTCCTGTTGCAGGGCGGCGATTGCGCGGAGAACTTCGCCGATTGCGAATCGAACATGATCTCCAACCGGCTCAAGGTGCTGCTGCAGATGAGCCTGGTGCTGGTGCACGGCCTGCGCGTGCCGGTGGTGCGGGTGGGACGCTTCGCGGGCCAGTACGCCAAGCCGCGCTCGGCCGATACCGAGACTCGCGACGGCCTGACCCTGCCCAGCTACCGGGGCGACGTGATCAACGCGCCGGACTTCACCGCGGAAGCACGCGCGCCCGATCCGCGCCGGATGATCACCGCGCACTCGCGTTCGGCGATGACGATGAACTTCGTGCGCGCGCTGATCGATGGCGGCTTCGCCGACCTGCACCATCCGGAGTACTGGAACCTCAACTGGGTAGGCTATTCGCCGCTGGCGGAGGACTACCAGAAGATGGTGGGCTCGATCGGCGATGCGGTGCGCTTCATGGAGACGCTGTCCGGTGCGGAGGTGCACAACCTCAACCGGATCGACTTCTACACCTCGCACGAGGCGTTGCTGCTGCCCTACGAGGCGGTACTGACCCGGCAGGTGCCGCGCCAGTGGGGCTGGTTCAACCTGTCCACGCACTATCCGTGGATCGGCATGCGCACCGCCGCGCTCGACGGCGCGCATGTCGAGTACTTCCGCGGCATCCGCAACCCGATCGCGATCAAGGTTGGTCCCTCGGTGCAGCCGGACCAGCTGCTGCGCCTGATCGACGTGCTCAATCCGGAGGACGAGCCGGGCCGGCTGACCTTCATCCACCGCATGGGCGCGACGCAGATCGCCGAGAAGCTGCCGCCGTTGCTGGACGCGGTCAAGCGCGATGGCCGGCGTGTGCTGTGGGTATGCGACGCGATGCATGGCAACACCGAGAGCACCGGCAACGGTTTCAAGACGCGCCGCTTCGGCAACGTCCTGGGCGAGGTCGAGGCATCCTTCGATCTGCATGCCGCGGCGGGTACCCGCCTGGGCGGCGTGCACCTGGAACTGACTGGCGAGGACGTCACCGAGTGCACGGGCGGCGCGCGCGAGCTGACCGAACGTGACCTGGAGCGCTGCTACCGTTCCACGGTCGATCCGCGCCTGAACTACGAACAGTCGCTGGAGATCGCGATGGCGATCGTGCGCAAGCAACAGGCACCGGCGGCGCTCGCGATGTCGGCGCCGTGAGCACCTGACCGGCGTATCGCGCATCCTGCGCGACCCATGGCCGTCCGGCTGCTCGTCGGGCGCAGAGGCTCACCCGGCGAGCAGCCAGGCTGTGGCTGACGCGGATCTCGCAAGAAGCGCATGGCGGCGGGATGCGCGGTTGGCAATGCGATCAGACGGGTACGGAGCCGTCAGTGGCCTAGCTGAGGCCTCCCCCGCAGGCGCGTGTCAGTGCGCGTCGGGCTTGCGGCGGCGGCGCACCAGGTCGCGCGCGAGGACCGCGACCACCAGCAGGTTTACCGCAAGCACGCCCCAGGACGCCCAGCCGGGGTGGTGCACGATGGCGTAGATGTCGAAGGGCAGGTAGATCGCTGCCGACAGGCAGCCCAGCAGCGAGGCCCAGGCCTTGGCCCGCCACAGTCCCCAGGACTCGACCAGGTGCAGCAGGCCGTAGGCCAGCATCCCGGCCGCGGCCAGGTGGACCGCGTCGGGGCTGATCATCTTGAGCAGCGACGGCAGCGCGCCGTGCTCGGGATCGAGGTTGAAACGGCGGATCAGCTCGGTCACGCCATGTTGCAGCGGCCGTGGACCGAGGATTTCCAGGCCGGTGGCGGCAAGCACCGCCAGCACGCCCTTCGCCGCCTCGAGCAGGGCGACCAGGTGGAGACCCGGATGCGCGTGCGGATCCGGGTTGTAGGGCTTGTCGCGCTTCACGAGCCGGGTGCGCTTCAGCCTGCGCGGCTGGCGCGCTTGCGATCGTTCTCGGTCAGGTGCTTCTTGCGCAGGCGGATTTCCTTCGGCGTGATCTCGACCAGCTCGTCGTCGTCGATGAAGTCCAGTGCCTGCTCCAGGGAGAACTTGATCGCCGGAGTCAGCTGGATCGCGTCGTCCTTGCCCGAGGCGCGCATGTTGGTCAGCGGTTTGGTCTTGATCGCGTTGACGGTCAGGTCGTTGTCCTTGGAGTGGATGCCGACCAGCTGGCCTTCGTAGACGTTGTCGCCCTCGGCGGCGAACAGCTTGCCGCGTTCCTGCAGCGGCCCGAGCGAGTACGCCGGGGTGGCGCCCGGGGCATTGGCGATCATCACGCCGTTCAGACGCTTGGCGATCGCGCCCTGTTCCTTCGGACCGTAGTGGTCGAACACATGGAACAGCAGGCCCGAGCCCTGGGTGAGGGTCTTGAACTCGTTTTGGAAGCCGATCAGGCCACGCGCCGGGATTTCATAATCCAGGCGCACGCGGCCCTTGCCGTCGGGCTCCATGTTCTTCAGCTGGCCCTTGCGGGTGCCCAGCTTCTCCATCACGCCACCCTGGTGGACTTCCTCGACATCGATCACCAACTGCTCGATCGGCTCCATCAGCTGGCCGTCGATCTCCTTGATGATCACTTCCGGGCGCGAGACGGCCAGTTCGTAGCCCTCGCGGCGCATGTTCTCGATCAGCACCGACAGGTGCAGCTCGCCGCGGCCGGAGACCAGGAACTTGTCGGCGTCCTCGAGCTGCTCGACCTTCAGCGCCACGTTGTGCACGGTCTCGCGCTCCAGCCGGTCCTTGAGCTGGCGGCTGGTCAGGAACTTGCCGCCGGACAGGTCCTTGTTGCCGGCGAACGGCGAGTTGTTGACCTGGAAGGTCATCGAGATGGTCGGCTCGTCGACGGTCAGCGCCGGCAGCGCCTCGGGGAAGTCCAGCGCGCAGACGGTGTCGGAGATGGTCAGCTCCTGGATGCCGGAGATCGCCACGATGTCGCCGGCCTCGGCCGATTCCTGCTCGATGCGCTCCAGGCCGAGGAAGCCCAGCACCTGCAGCACCTTGCCCTGGCGCTTCTTGCCCTCGCGGTCGATCACCGCGACCGGCATGTTCTTCTTAAGGGTGCCGCGCTGGATCCGGCCGATGCCGATCACGCCGACGAAGTTGTTGTAGTCCAGCTGGCTGATGCGCATCTGGAACGGGCCTTCCGGATCGACTTCCGGCTTCGGCGCGTGCTGCATGATCGCCTCGTACAGCGCGGTCATGTCGCCGTCGCGGGCGTTCTCGTCGAGCGAGGCGTAGCCGTTCAGCGCCGAGGCGTAGACGATCGGGAAGTCCATCTGCTCCGGGGTCGCGCCGAGGCGGTCGAACAGGTCCCAGACCTGCTCGACGACCCACTCCGGGCGCGCGCCGGGGCGATCGATCTTGTTGACCACCACGATCGGCTTGAAGCCCATCGCGAACGCCTTCTGGGTCACGAAGCGGGTCTGCGGCATCGGCCCGTCCATCGCGTCGACCAGGATCAGCACGGTGTCCACCATCGACAGCACGCGCTCGACCTCGCCGCCGAAGTCGGCGTGCCCGGGGGTGTCGACGATGTTGATGCGGTTGCCCTGCCAGGTGATGGCGGTGTTCTTGGCCAGGATCGTGATGCCGCGTTCCTTTTCCTGGTCGTTGCTGTCCATCACGCGCTCGGCCAGCACGGTGCGCTCGGAAAGGGTGCCGGACTGCTTGAGCAGCTGGTCGACGAGGGTGGTCTTGCCGTGGTCGACGTGGGCGACGATGGCGATGTTGCGAAGGTTTTCGATGGACATGCGAAAGGGGGCTCGGTCGACGCCAAGTCAGGGCAGGAAAAGGTAAGCCGCCGATTATACCTGCTTGGCGGGCCTCTGACGGGGCGATCGCCGAAACCGGAGGGTTCAGCCTGTTCAGGCAACCGGGCGCGAGGCCGGCCGGGCAGGTTGGCAAGGGTGCCGGGCGAGGCGCCGGGTGTATCCTATCGAGCTGACGTATCCGTCCCGAACCCTCTGAGGATCTGCATGTCCCTGATCGCCAATTTCGACACCTCCCGCGGCCCGATCAAGATCGAGCTGTTCGCCGACAAGGCGCCGCTGACGGTGGCCAACTTCGTGAACCTGGCCAAGCGCGGCTTCTACGACGGCCTTAACTTCCACCGCGTGATCGCCGACTTCATGATCCAGGGCGGCTGCCCGGAGGGCTCCGGCCGTGGCGGCCCGGGCTACCGCTTCGAGGATGAGACCAACAACGGCGTGCGCCACGAGCGCGGCGTGCTGTCGATGGCCAACGCCGGCCCCAACACCAACGGCAGCCAGTTCTTCATCACCCACATCAAGACCGACTGGCTGGACGGCAAGCACACCGTGTTCGGCAAGGTGATCGAGGGCCTGGACGTGGTCGACGCGATCGCCCAGGGTGACACCATCAACAAGCTGACGATCGAGGGCGACGCCGACGCCGCACTGGCCGCCAAGGCCGACCGCGTGGCCGAGTGGAACAAGATCCTCGCCGCCTGATGCCATCCCCGACGGTCGCCGCAGCGCGGCCGTCGTCGTTTCCGGGCGCTTGCCGATCCTGCCGCGCCCTCCCCAATGACGCTTCTTAGAGAGGAAAGTCCCATGAGTGCACCCGTACGTGTCGCCGTGACCGGCGCTGCCGGCCAGATCGGCTATGCCCTGCTGTTCCGCATTGCCTCCGGCGAGTTGCTCGGCAAGGACCAGCCGGTGATCCTGCAACTGCTGGAGCTGCCGAACGAGAAGGCCCAGGCGGCGCTGAAGGGCGTGATCCTGGAGCTGGAGGATTGCGCGTTTCCGCTGCTGGCCGGGATCATCGGCACCGACGATGCCGAGGTGGCGTTCAAGGATGCCGACATCGCGCTGCTGGTTGGCGCGCGTCCGCGCGGTCCGGGCATGGAGCGCAAGGACCTGCTTCTTGAAAATGCCAAGATCTTCACCGCCCAGGGCGCGGCGCTGAACAAGGTCGCCAGCCGCAACGTCAAGGTGCTGGTGGTCGGCAACCCGGCCAATACCAACGCCTACATCGCCTCCAAGTCGGCGCCGGACCTGCCGGCCAGGAACTTCAACGCGATGCTGCGCCTGGACCACAACCGCGCGCTGGCCCAGCTGTCCAGCAAGATCGGCAAGCCGGTCGGCAGCTTCGAAAAGCTGGTGGTGTGGGGCAATCACAGTCCGACCATGTATCCGGACTACCGCTTCGCCACCGCCGACGGCGAGTCGGTGGCCGAGCTGGTCAACGACCAGGAATGGAATGCCAACACCTTCATCCCGACCGTGGGCAAGCGCGGCGCGGCGATCATCGAGGCGCGCGGGCTGTCCTCGGCCGCCTCGGCCGCCAATGCCGCGATCGACCATGTGCGCGATTGGGTGCTGGGCAGCAATGGCAAGTGGGTGACCCAGGGCGTGCCGTCGGACGGTTCCTATGGCATTCCCGAGGGCGTGATCTTCGGCTTCCCGGTGATCACCGAGAACGGCGAGTACACCATCGTCAAGGACCTGCCGATCGACGACTTCAGTCGCAAGTACATCGACAAGACCCTGGCCGAACTCGAAGAAGAGCGCGGCGGGGTTGCGCACCTGCTGTAAGCGCGCTTTTGCGCATTCGCGCAAAAGCCCCACGGTTTGCTATGCAAACCGTGGGGCCCGGCTCACCAGCCTCCACATCCCCCGCGCCTTCGGCGCGCCCCCCTTGACTCAAGGGGGGCTCTCCACCAGCGGGTGAGCGGAGGTTGGCTGGACGGGAATCGAAGCGCCGGATCGTCCGGCGCTTCTTTTTTTGTTTTGTAGGAGCGGCTTCAGCCGCGATGGGTCTGCCCTGTGAAGCCCATCGCGGCTGATGATGGTCCAAGGCCATCCGGAGCCGCTCCTACGGCATCGCTCATGCGTCCAGGGCCGACATGTTGCGCGACGCGATCCATGCGACCAAGGTCGGAAAGCCTCCTTCCGCGCCCGGGATTATGCTCGCCGCATCGTGATCGCGGGTCTGGGAGGGCTTCGTGGACTACGAGACAGCGTACCGCCGCTCGATCGAGCGGCCGGAGGAGTTCTGGGCGAAGGCCGCGCAGGCCATCTACTGGCATGCGCCGCCACAGCGGATCCTCGACTATGCCGATCCGCCGTTCCGCAGGTGGTTCGTCGGCGGCCTCACCAACCTCTGCTACAACGCGGTCGACCGCCACCTCGACGCGCGCGGCGACCAGCTCGCGCTGGTGGCGGTGTCCACCGAGACCGGCGTCACCCGCGAGCTCAGCTACCGGCAGCTGCATCGGGAGGTCAACGCGTTCGCCGCGGTGCTGAAGACGCTCGGGGTCGGCCGCGGCGACCGCGTGGTCGTCTACATGCCGAACATGGCCGAGGCGGTGTTCGCGATGCTGGCCTGCGCGCGGATCGGCGCGGTCCACTCGGTGGTGTTCGGTGGCTTCGCCGCGCACAACCTGGCGCTGCGCATCGACGATGCGCAGCCGAAGCTGCTGATCGCCGCCGATGCCGGCAGCCGCGGCGGCAAGGTCATCCCGTACAAGCCGCTGGTCGACGCGGCCTGCGCCGAGGCCGCGCATCCGCCGCCGAAGGTGCTGATCGTCTCGCGCGGGCTGGATGCCGCCGAGCCGCGGCTGGAAGGCCGCGACGTCGACTATGCCGCGCTGCGCGCCGAGGTGGGCGACGCCCAGGTGCCGGTGGAGTGGCTGGAATCCAACGAGCCGAGCTACCTGCTCTACACCTCCGGTACCACCGGCAGGCCCAAGGGCGTGCAGCGCGACGTCGGCGGCTACGCGGTGGCGATGGCGCTGTCGATGCGCACGGTGTTCGACTGCGCGCCCGGCCAGGCGATGTTCTCCACCTCCGACGTCGGCTGGGCGGTGGGGCATTCCTACAACGTCTACGGCCCGCTGATCGGTGGCTGCACCTCGCTGCTCTACGAAGGGCTGCCGACCCAGCCCGATCCGGGCATCTGGTGGGCGCTGTGCGAGCGCTACGGCGTGCGCACGATGTTCTCCTCGCCGACCGCGATCCGGGTGCTGAAGAAGTCCGACGTGGACTTCATCCGCTGCCACGGCCTGTCGCGGCTGAAGTACCTGTTCCTGGCCGGCGAGCCGCTGGACGAGCCGACCGCGGCCTGGATCAACGCCGCGCTCGGCAAGCCGGTGATCGACAACTACTGGCAGACCGAGACCGGCTGGCCGGCGCTGACGCTGCTGCCGGGCGTGGAGATGAAGCCGGTGAAGTTCGGCTCGCCGGGCTTTCCCAACCTCGGCTATCGGATGAAGGTGATCGACGAGCGCACCGGCGCGGAGGTCGCGCCGGGGCAGAAGGGCGTGCTGGTGATCGTGCCGCCGCTGCCGCCGGGCTGCATGAGCACGGTCTGGAACGACGACCGGCGCTTCCTGGACAGCTACTTCGGCCACTTCCGGGAACTGCTGTACAGCTCGCTGGACTGGGCGATCCGCGACGAGGAGGGCTATACCTTCATCCTCGGCCGCACCGACGACGTGATCAACGTCGCCGGCCACCGCCTTGGCACGCGCGAGATCGAGGAGGCGATCTCCGGGCACCCGGGGGTGGCCGAGGCGGCGGTGATCGGGGTGAAGGACGCGCTGAAGGGACAGGTGCCGGTGGTGTTCGCGACGATGCGGCAGGCGCCGCAGGATCCGGCCGCCACGGTGGTGGAACTGCAGCAGTGCGTGGTGCGCCAGCTCGGCGCGGTGGCGCGGCCGGCGCATGTCTACATCGTCAACGCGCTGCCCAAGACCCGCTCGGGCAAGCTGCTGCGGCGCTCGCTGCAGGCGCTGGCCGAGGACCGCGACCCGGGCGACCTGTCCACGCTGGACGATCCAGGGGCGCTGGACGAGGTGCGGCGGGCCCTGTCCGGTGCTCGCCCGTAGAGCGGAGCGAACCCCGCTCTACGGACGGGAGGTCAGGTCAGGCCCTCCGCCTGCAGCGCGGCCTGTACGTCGGGGTCGGCGGCCATGCGCTGGTGGAAGGCTTCCAGCGCCTCCAGCCCCGACAGGTCCACGCCGGTCTTCTTCGCCCAGCGCACGGTGACATACAAATATGCGTCGGCGCCGGAGCGATCGCCGGCCAGCCAGGTGCGCGAGGCCAGGTGCGCATCGGCCTGCTGGAACAGCCCGCGCAGCTTGCGCCGGGCATCGTCGTGCGACAGCGCGATCATCGCTTCGTCCCCGAGGTAGCGGGTGCTGCCGAACAGCGGCTTGAAGGCGGGATGTACATCGGCGTTGACGAAGCCTATCCAGCGGTTGATCTCGGCGCGCGAGCGCGCGCTGCCGTCGCCGCCGAGGCCGCTGAGCGGGGCGATGTCGGCGATGTAGCCGAGGATCGCGGCGTTCTGGGTCAGCGCCCAGTCGTCCACCGTCAGCACCGGCACCGAGCCGGCGGGGTTGAGCCGGAGGTACTCGGGCGACTTCAAGGCGGCCGCGTCCACCACCTGCAACTCGAACGGCAGGCCCGACCAGCGCAGCACGATGTGGTCGGCCAGCGAGCAGGCGCCGGGCTTGGTGTAGAGCTTCATGTGCAACTCCGCAGTGGATACCGGCCGGGATTATCGCCGGTCGGGGCGGCACTGCGGTGTAAGGGGAAGCGCCCGGCCGTCGCGCTCGCCCGCGCGGGAACGCCAGGCCGGGAAGGTTGCCGACCCGGCGCCCGTCGGCCCCGCAGCGGCCTCGGTCAGGAGGCCGTGCGCGGGCGCAGCTTCTGGACCCGGTAGAAGGTGTGGTCGCCGATCGTCGCCACCTGGTAAGCGTTGCGCCAGCTCGGGCTGGCGATCGCGCTGGCGGCGAAGTGGCTGGCGCCGGGCACGATCTCCTTGCGCTGCCCGACCGGTAGCGCCCAGTTCTGCTCGGCGGCGAAGGCGACGTTGACCGCGGTGGTCCACGCCTCGCCGTTCTTCAGCTGGGTGCCGGGCGAGACCAGGGTCGGGGCGAACTGCTTGCGCGCCGTCACCACCTCGCACATCGAGTCGCCCCACAGGCCACTGTCCAGGCGGCGCAGCGCCACCTCGGCGACGGCCTGCTGGCCGCGCAGGGTCTGGTCGCGCGCTTCCAGGTAGACGGTGGTACTCAGGCACAACGAATCGGCGGCCGGCTGCGGCAACAACTGCGACAGCCAGAGAATCCAGGCCAGTTTCATGAAACTCCTTGCTCCGTATGGGCCGAGACACGGCTTCCTCCCGATGGATCGCGGGAAGTGGCGCAGGACACGGCTTGGCGTCATGGGGAGGCGGCCAGCGGGCCGCCCGGGTTTCCGGCCAAATGCAAACAGGGCCGGAGTGGCTCGCCTAACTGGAGGTGGCGGGCCGGAAAGTGCGCGCAAGGTAGACACGGCCGACGAAACTACACCTGAATGCCGGTGCTTGACATTCAGCTATTCCGGCGAATTCCGTCCCCGCGCGGGAGGGCGGCGGCGGCCTCGCGGCGTATTCCACGCGGGGTCGGCAGCCTGCCGTGGTCATGCGGCGCCGAGCCAGCCGGGCCGGGGCATTGCCAGGCTCCATGGTCGAACAAGCCGGTCTGGCACGTACTCCTGCATGGAGTACATGAAAAGATTCTCTCAGAGCGTCGCAGCCAGTCGGCTGCCCTGGTCGATCGCGCGCTTGGCGTCCAGTTCGGCGGCGACGTCGGCGCCGCCGATCAGGTGTGCCGTCCTGCCGGCCGCCTGCAGCGCCGCGTACAGGTCGCGGCGCGGTTCCTGGCCGGCGCAGACCACCACGGTGCCGACGTCGAGCGTCTGCTCGCTGCCCTCGACGCGGATGTGCAGGCCTGTATCGTCCACGCCGAGGTACTCCACGCCGCCGAGCATCTTCACGCCCTTGGCCTTGAGCGTGGCGCGATGGATCCAGCCGGTGGTCTTGCCCAGCCGCGCGCCGGGACGGCCCGGACTGCGTTGCAGCAGCCAGACCTGGCGCGCGGGCGCCTCAGGGCGCGGCCGTGCGAGCGCGCCGCGCGCTTCGAACGCAGGGTCCACCCCCCACTCGGCCTGCCAGCGCGCGACGTCGAGCGATGACGAGGGTCCGGTGTGGACCAGGAACTCGCCGACGTCGAAGCCAATGCCGCCGGCACCGATGATCGCCACCTTGTTGGCGGCCTGCACGCGGCCGAGCAGCACGTCGAGGTAGTTCACCACCTTTGGGTGGTCCGCGCCGGGGAAGTCGACCTTGCGCGGCACGATGCCGGTGGCGACCACCACCTCGTCGAAGCCACCCAGGTCGGCCGCGGCGACCGGCGTGCCCAGCCGCAGCTCGACGCCGGTCTCCTCCAGCCGGTGGCGGAAGTAGCGCAGCGTCTCGTGGAACTCCTCCTTACCGGGAACGCGCTTGGCGACGTTGAATTGCCCGCCGATCTCGCCGGCGGCGTCGAACAGCGTGACCTTGTGGCCGCGCTCGGCCGCGACCGTGGCGCAGGCCAGGCCGGCCGGACCTGCGCCGACCACCGCGATCGTCCTGGACGTGGCGACCGGTGCATAGACCAGTTCGGTCTCGTGCGCAGCGCGCGGATTGACCAGGCAGCTGGCCAGCTTGTTCTCGAACACGTGGTCCAGGCAGGCCTGGTTGCAGGCGATGCAGGTGTTGATCGTGTGCGGCCTGCCGGTGCGTGCCTTGTCGGGCCACTGCGGGTCGGCCAGCAGCGGGCGTGCCAGCGACACCATGTCGGCGGCGCCCGCGACGAGGATGCGCTCGGCGACCTCGGGCATGTTGATGCGGTTGGTCGCCACCACCGGCAGGTTCACGTGTGGCTTGAGCTTGGCGGTCACCCCGGCGAAGGCGGCGCGCGGCACCGAGGTGGCGATGGTCGGGATGCGCGCCTCGTGCCAGCCGATGCCGGAGTTGATGATCGTCGCGCCGGCGTCCTGTACCGCCCTGGCCTGCTGCACGATCTCTGGCCAGTTGCTGCCGTCCTCGATCAGGTCGACCAGCGACAGGCGGTAGATGATGATGAAGTCCGGTCCGCAGGCCTCGCGGATCCGGCGCACGATCTCCACCGCGAAGCGCATACGCTTGTCGGGCGTGCCGCCCCACGCATCGTCGCGCTGGTTGGTGCGCGGGGCGATGAACTGGTTGATGAGATAGCCCTCCGAGCCCATCACCTCCACGCCGTCGTAGCCGGCTTCGCGGGCGTAGCGCGCAGCCCGCGCATAGGCCCCGATCTGGCGCTCCACGCCGCCGGCCGACAATGCTCTCGGTGTGAACGGATTGATAGGCGCCTTCAGCCTCGACGGCGCCACCTGCAGCGGGTGGTAGCCGTAGCGGCCCGCGTGCAGCAGTTGCAGGCAGATCTTCGCGCCGTACGCATGCACCGCGCTGGTTACTTGCCGATGCGGGCGTGCCTCCCACGGCCAGGACAGCTTGCCACCGAACGGCTTGAGCCAGCCGACCAAATTCGGCGCGAAGCCGCCGGTGACGATCAGTCCGACACCACCGGCCGCGCGCTCGGCGAAGTAGGTGGCCAGGCGTGGGAAGTCCTTGGCCCGGTCTTCCAGCCCGGTGTGCATCGAGCCCATCAGCACGCGGTTGCGCAGCGTGGTGAAGCCCAGGTCCAATGGCGAGAACAGGTGCGGATAAGTGCTGTCGGCGGGCAGGGCGGCGGGCTGCGGAGCGGCTGGCGACATATTGGATACGCTTGCGTATGGATTGCTGCATTGTCGCTGATTCGGCAGGAGCGGCAACCCGCCCGTGCCGCAGTGCACCGCTGGCGGTACGGAGCGTTCGATTTGCGCCGTTCCTGCGAAGCGTGCGGTCGCACCGCTTCGCGAGGTAGACTCCATTCACCGTTCATCCCGGAGTTGGCTATCTGATGGGGCGATCGAGGCTATTCTTGATGAAGCTGTATACGTTGTAGTTGTAAGGCTTCCGTGGCCTGGGAACTGACTTCACATGTTATGTGACCGTTAACGTGGTCTTCACTTAGGCAAGCTTAATCTGCGCCGCGATGGCAAGCGGAACGGCCGTCTGGATGTGACGAGACATCTGCACTGAACCCTGCCTCTATCGGCCTTATTACCCGAAACAAGGAGCTGTATTCCATGAACAAGAAAATCCTCACTGCCGCGTTGCTGGGTGGTCTGGCCGTCGCCCAGGCTGCTTCCGCGCAGGAGTTCGATGACCGCTGGTATCTGACCGGCTCGGCCGGCTTCAACTTCCAGGACAGCGACCGCACCACCAACGACGCTCCGTTCGTCACCCTGGGCCTGGGCAAGTTCATCAGCCCGACCTGGTCGCTCGACGGTGAGCTGAACTACCAGAACCCGAACTTCGACGCCAACAAGGACCAGAACTGGAGCCAGTATGGCATCTCGTTCGACCTGCGCCGTCACTTCATCCAGGAGGGCCGTGGCTGGAACCCGTACCTGCTGTTCGGCCTGGGCTACCAGAAGTCCGAGGAAGAGTACCTGAGCGGTGCCGATCTGCTTGATCGCAAGGACGGCAACTTCGCCGCCAAGGTCGGCGCCGGCCTGCAGACCACCTTCGACAAGCGCGTCGCCGTGCGTGCCGAAGTGGCCTACCGTGCCGATTTCGACGACCAGAGCATCGCCGCTTCGAACCAGGACTGGTTCGGCGACGTGCTGGCTTCGGTCGGTGTCGTGATCCCGCTGGGTCCGCCGCCGGCCGCCCCGGCTCCGCCGCCGGCCCCGGTCGCACCGTCCTGCGCGGACCTGGATGACGACGGTGACGGCGTCAACAACTGCGACGACAAGTGCCCGAACTCGCAGCCCGGCCAGACGATTGGTCCGGACGGCTGCCCGGTGCCGGTGTCGATCGACCTGAAGGGCGTCAACTTCGATTTCAACAAGTCGACGCTGCGTCCGGATGCCGTGGCGATCCTGAGCGAGGCCACCGAGATCCTGAAGCGTTACCCCGACCTGAAGGTCGAGGTTGCCGGTCACTCCGACTCGAAGGGTAGCGACGCCTACAACCAGAAGCTGTCGGAGCGTCGTGCCAAGGCTGTGTACGACTATCTGACCAGCAATGGTGTGGACGCCTCGCGTCTGATCGGGCCGATCGGCTACGGCGAGAGCCGCCCGATCGCTCCGAACACCAACCCGAATGGTTCGGACAACCCGGAAGGCCGTGCGAAGAACCGTCGTACCGAGCTGAACGTCCAGAACTGAGTGCGACACGAGCAATCGTAAAGCACTGAAAAGACTCGGCTTTATCCGAGACACACTGTAGTACCCCCTCTTGCCTTCGGGCAAGAGGGGCATGAAAACGGAGCCCGGAAGGGGCACAGTTTCCTTCCGGGTTTCCGCGCAATGCGGACTGGGGGAACGTGCGTCTGTACTTCTCGCTCTGTCCGTTCATCGCAATGATGACCGGCGAACTCCATCCTGGAGTCCACGGTGTGCCAGGCCCGCAATGGGTTCTGGAAACAGGCGCGCATGATTGCGTGTCCGAGATGGCATTGCTTGACCCACCACGTGGGACGGCAAGCCTGCTATGCGACTAGCAGTAGCCTAGGTAGGCATGCATCACTGGTTAACGGTGTTGTGTGAAGCCCTACCGACAATGAAGCCCTCCAGAACATGGATAGATCTACCCCGTGAGGGATGGATCGAGGACTGCAAGCAGCATGCGGTTCGGGAGCTAGGCTGACTGACATGGGTATCGACCAGAGAACTGTTGATAAACGCCGTTAGGACGATGGTGCTAAAGCTGCTGGCTAAGGCATCGACCAAAAGGTGTGTGGGCAGTTGTCCCGTTTTAGTTTCGGGGCACGTCGCTATGAAGCTCACCGGCGAAAAGACAGGCCCTAAATCAGTCCTGTGTCATCTCGGGAACGTGGTAAGCCCCTCCATCCGCCCTCGTGGCAGGTCAACCGTAAGGAAGGCTGTTGGGTGCAGGGGTATGGGATCGCGGAGAAAGCAAACGGCCAGCTGTAATCGCTGGCATACGTGTTGGAACATCACACGGCACGAGAGTGCGCCCACTTCCGCGTGGTCTTGGTTCGCGACAACGAACTGAGGAACCCCGGTGTCACATCGGACCGCTCCCAAGCGGTTCTCACACTCCCTTGGGGGGCATAGCCCCCTTCGGGGTTGCTATGTCTCCTGACGGGTTCACACCATCAGGAGTCCAGCATGAGAGAGCTCAACGTTTCAGTTGAGTCTGCGTTCTCCGGCGGGCCTACGGATTGGATGTCCATCGATTGGCATCACGTCCACCGGACTGTCAGGGGTATGCAGCTACGAATCGCGAAGGCGACACAGGAAGGCGACTGGCGCAGGGTGAAATCCCTGCAACGGATGCTGACCCGCTCCTTCACCGCCAAGTTACTCGCGGTGAAACGAGTGACGGAAAACCAGGGTAAACGTACCGCTGGCGTTGATCGCCAGCTCTGGAGCACACCGCAACAACGATGGCAGGCAATCCACCGCCTCCGTCGCCGTGGCTACTCACCTCTACCGCTCCGGCGCGTCTTCATTCCCAAAGCTAACGGGAAGGAACGACCACTGGGCATCCCCACCATGCACGACCGGGCTATGCAGGCGCTGTACCTGCTTGCGTTAGAACCCGTCGCCGAGAGCACCAGCGATCCGAACAGCTTCGGCTTTCGACAGGGGCGCTCAACGCACGATGCCATGGCCCAGAACTTCATCTGCTTGGCGAAGAACTACTCGCCAGGTTGGGTTCTGGAGGCGGATATCAAAGGTTGCTTTGACCACATCGATCACGCGTGGCTAGTCGCCAACGTCCCCATGGACAAGGCGATCCTCCACAAATGGTTGAAGGCAGGCATCCTGTATCGGGGGCAGTACGACCCGACGGAGGAGGGGACACCACAGGGTGGCATCATCTCGCCGACACTGGCGAACATGGCGCTGAATGGCTTGGAGACCGGGTTAAAGGAGCATCTGTATCGCTCACTTGGCTACACCCGGGCCCAACAGGCAAAGGTGAACGTCATCCGATACGCGGACGACTTCGTGATCACAGGCAGCTCCTCGGAGATGCTCACTGAACACGTCCGTCCGTGGGTCGAACGCTTCTTGGCTACGCGAGGACTCACTCTCTCGGACGAAAAGACGCGGGTGACACACATCGATGCTGGCTTCGACTTCCTTGGCTGGAACTTCCGCAAATACGGCGGCAAGCTCCTGATCAAGCCGAGTCTCAAGAACGCTTCCGCGTTCTACGACAAGGTCAAGGGAGTCATCAGCAATCAGCTTATGGCCGAACAGGGTTCGCTGATCCGGATGCTTAACCCGATGCTCAGAGGCTGGGCCAACTACCATCACCCGGTCGTTGCCAAGGCTGCACTCACACGTATGGATGCCATGGTGTTCAAGGCTCTATGGCGGTGGGCAAGGCGGAGGCACAACAACAAGGGAGCTAGTTGGATTCGGGATCGCTATTTCCACTCGATCGGCACCCGGCACTGGGTCTTTGCGGCACCACGCGACACCGTAGATGCTTCGGACTCCATGCTGGAGCTCTACGAGATGGCCTCCACGTCCATCAACCGACACGTCAAGATCAAAGCGGAGTACAACCCGTTCGATCCTCGTTTCGAGCTGTACGCGGAGAAACGGCGTCAGGACCGGCTTCTCAGGTCCCGCGCGCACCGACGCCAGTGGGCTACTCTCTTTGCTTCCCAGCAAGGCAAGTGTGCTCTCTGCGGCGCTGCCATCACCCGGGAAACAGGTTGGCACGATCACCACATCGAGCCTAGGCTGGCAGGGGGTTCCGACCTCCTGATCAACCGAGTCCTGCTCCACCCGGAATGTCACGTCCAGGTACATATCTTGGGCATACACGTTGTTAAACCCACAGCCAAGGCTTGAGCCGTGTGCGTTGGAAAGACGCACGCACGGTTCTTAGGGGGGAGGGCGGCCCGCAAGGGTTCCCTCCCACCCGACTCGGACCTTTGGTGATTCAAGCAAAGCCCGGCCTTGTGCCGGGCTTTGTCTTTTCCGGCGAGTCGTTGTTGCGTTGGGGGTGGGTAAGTTTGCGTTGCAGCATTTTTCAGGAAGTTATTTCCTTATAAAACATATGGTTGTCGGATTCATTGCAAGTTTTGGGTGAAATTTCTTGAAAGCCTGCGAGTGTCTGCCTACACTCGGCCGGTCTTCACCCGCATGGATTTCCGATGCTGCGTCTCGCCACGGCCGGGTTGCTCGGTCTCGCCTTCATTCCAGCCGCCCATGCCGCCACGGATTGTGGGGGCGGTGTCATCGCCCAGCCGTTGCCATTGCCGGCGACCGTGGTCGCCCCGGCGGCGGCCGAGTTCTATGCCCGCAGTGTGCAGCTCGGTGGCCCGAGCGGGGTGCTGTCGCAGCCTTACGACAACGACCAGTCGGTTGATCGCGTACTGTTGCGCCTGCGCGTGGAGGGATGCCAGGACGTGTCCAAGGCCATGCCTGCCGCCGGTGCGGTCAATCCGAACGATCCGGCCGCCTACAAGGCGCAGACCGCGTTCGACAACACCCCGTGGCGTTTCGACATGAGCCAGAACGGCAAGCGCATGACCGCCGAGGAGTTCGATGCCTGGATGAAGTCGCGCGGTGTGCGTGTGGTCAAGGCGCGCCCGGCTGCGGCGGCCGAGTCGGCCGAGATCAAGTAAGGGCACGCGCACGGGTATGCGCGCCGCTGCTCCAGTGAGGGGCTCACGCAGTAACCCGGATCCAGGGCGATGAGTCGACGCGGGATGCCGCCACCGGCCCGGCCGGTGCGGACGGCGGCTACCCCTGGCGCCAGTCCGGCGCAGCCGCGGTATGGTCTGGCGCGCGTGCTCTCGAAACTGGGAATCTGCTCGCGCAGCGAGGCGGCCCGCTGGATCGCCGAGGGCCGTGTCGTGCTTGCCGGTCGCGTGGTCCGTGATCCCGAATTCCCGATCTTGCAGGGCAACTTGCCGCGTATCGAGGTGGATGGTCGGCCGGTGGGCGAGGCGGTGCGCCACTACCTGATGCTCAACAAGCCGCGTGGGCTGGTAACCAGCGTGCGCGATGAGCAAGACCGGGACACGGTTTACCGTTGCTTCGATGGCGCCGGCCTGCCCTGGCTGGCGCCGGTCGGTCGGCTGGACAAGGCCAGCGAGGGGCTGCTGTTGTTCTGCAATGATCCGCAATGGGCTGCGGCGATCACCGATCCGGAGCGAGGTCCCGACAAGACCTACCACGTACAGGTCGACTGCATCCCGGACGCGCAGCAGTTGCGGCGGATGCATGCGGGCGTGGATGTCGGCGACGGTGAGTGTCTGCGCGCCAGCCGGGTCGTGGTGCTGCGTCAGGGAGTACGCAATGCCTGGCTGGAGGTCACGCTCGAAGAAGGGCGCAACCGGCAGATCCGGCGCCTGATGGAGGCGCAGGGGATCGCGGTGCTGCGGCTGGTGCGGGTGGCGATTGGCGCGCTGCAGTTGGGAGCGCTGGCGAAGGGGAATTGGCGGCCACTGGAACCGTGGGAAGTCGCGGCGCTCGCGTCCGGCCGTATCGGGCGGGGCGAGGTGCCCTAGGCGCACCGGGATTGCCGGGCATCGATTGCTGTGCGGGGTGCGCGTCGCTTTGGGGCAGCCGGGTGTCGCCTGCCGCCTTACGGTGCTGTCGGCATGTCATGCGCAATGGCTATAAGCGCCTGCGGATTGGTCATTTCCGGGCGTGGATGTGCATCTTCAGCATCGGCTTCCCGGATACAGGGCTGCTGCGTCTCGGCGCGGCAGGCGAGAGCCGGGATGCAGTGGGGCGGGCTGGGCGGTATGGTGTGGCCGAGGTGGGGCGGGCAGCGTGTCCGCAGTCCGCATCCGTGGTCTTGCTGGGCCGGGGCAAGCAGGCTTGGCGGCTGGGTATCGTGCCTGCCATCCCAGGCCGGCATCAATTACTCGCGGTCTCGCGTTGGCGAGGGCGCTGCGGCAGGCGCAGGCCGGGAAAACGACAGGGTGGTGGTCTCCCGGGTACAGATTTCCTTCTGATGGCGGAGAACGCAATGAAGACATGGTTCGCATCCTCGCGCGTTGCGCGTATCTGGGTCGGTGCGCTGCTGCTGACCGCATGCGTCGGCGGCGCGTTCGCGCGCGACGTGCAACTGCTCAACGTTTCCTATGACCCCACCCGCGAGCTGTACCGCGACTACAACGCCGCGTTCGCCAGGCACTGGCAGGAGAAGACCGGGGACAAGGTCACGGTGGAGACTTCGCACGGCGGCTCCGGCAAGCAGGCGCGCTCGGTCATCGACGGCGTGGAGGCGGACGTGGTCACGCTGGCGCTGGCCTACGACGTCGACGCGATCGCCGAGAAGGCCAAGCTGATCGACCCGGGCTGGCAGAAGCGCCTGCCCGACAACAGCGCGCCTTACACCTCGACGATCGTGTTCCTGGTGCGCAAGGGCAATCCCAAGGGCATCAAGGACTGGCCGGACCTGCTGCGCTCGGGGGTGTCGGTGGTGACGCCGAACCCGAAGACCTCCGGCGGCGCGCGCTGGAACTACCTGGCCGCGTGGGCCTACTTCGACAAGATCTTCAAGGGCGACCAGGACAAGATCCGGCGCAGCATCACCGCGCTGTTCCGCAACGTGCCGGTGCTGGATACCGGCGCGCGCGGCGCCACCACCACCTTCGTCCAGCGCGGCATCGGCGACGTGCTGCTGGCGTGGGAGAACGAGGCGTTCCTGGCGCTGGAGGAACTGGGCCCGGACAAGTTCGAGATCGTGGTGCCGAAGCTGTCGATCCTGGCCGAGCCGTCGGTCGCGCTGGTCGACAAGAACGCCGACAAGCACGGCACGCGCGCGGTCGCCGAGGAGTACCTGAAGTACCTGTACTCGCCGGAGGGCCAGAAGATCGCGGCCAAGCACTACTACCGCCCGCGCCATCCCGAGTACGCCGACAAGAGCGATGTCGCGCGTTTCCCGAAGGTGGAGCTGGTGACCATCGATAAGGCGTTCGGTTCATGGCAGAAGGCCCAGGCCGAGCACTTCGCCGACGGCGGCATCTTCGATCAGATCCAGGCAAGCAAGTAAGCCGGTCGCCATGTTGGCAGGTGTGGTGTCAGGGGCGCGCAAGCTGCGGCGCCGCCGCGTGATCCCCGGGCTCGGGTTGAGCCTGGGAATCACGCTGGTCTGGCTCGGCTTGATCGTGCTGATCCCGTTGCTGGGCGTGTTCATCAAGACCAGTGGGCTGGGCTGGAGCGGGATCTGGCAGGTCTGGAGCGAGCCGCGCGTGCTGGCCGCGTTGAAGCTGAGCTTCGTCACCGCGCTGGCGGCCGCCGCGTTCAACGCGGTGGCGGGTACCTGGGTCGCGTGGGTGTTCGTGCGCTATTCGTTCCCGGGCCGGCGTCTGTTCGACGCGATGATCGACCTGCCGTTCGCGCTGCCGACCGCGGTGGCCGGCATCGCGCTGACCGCGCTGTACGGCGGCAGCGGCTGGATCGGGCGCTGGCTGGAGCTGTCCGGGATCAAGGTCGCCTACACCCCACTCGGGATCGTGGTGGCGTTGGTGTTCGTCGGCCTGCCGTTCGTGGTGCGGGTGGTGCAGCCGGTGCTGGCCGAGAGCGAGCGCGAACTGGAGGAGGCCTCGGCCACGCTCGGTGCGGGGCGCTGGCAGACGGTGTTCCGGGTGGTGCTGCCGAGCCTGTGGCCGGCGTTGCTGACCGGCTTCGCGCTGGCGTTCGCGCGCGGGGTGGGCGAGTACGGCTCGGTGATCTTCATCGCCGGCAACATGCCGAACGCGACCGAGATCGCACCGCTGCTGATCACGATCCGGCTCGAGGAATTCGATTATGCCGGCGCGACCGCGATCGCGACCGCTATGCTGCTGCTGTCGTTCGCGGTGCTGCTGCTGGTGAACCGGTTGCAGGGCCGGCTGCAGCGCCGGGGCAGGCAGTAGCATGAGCCAGGCCGTATCCTCCCTGTCCACGTCCCTGCAGGAGCAGGCCATGCCGGCGCGCCGCTCGCGCGAGATCGTTGCCGCCGCCACTACCGAACCGCGCTGGGCGCGCTGGCTGCTGATCGCCGGCGCGCTGGCGTTCCTGCTGTGCTTCCTGCTGCTGCCGCTGGTACTGGTGTTCGTCGAGGCGCTGCGCGGGGGCGTGCAGGTGTTCTGGAAGGCGGTCAGCGATCCGGACGCACTGGCGGCGATCAAGCTGACGCTGCTGGTCACCGCGATCGTGATCCCGCTGAACCTGGTGTTCGGCGTGGCCGCGGCCTGGGCGGTGAGCAAGCACAGTTTCCCGGGGCGGCGCCTGCTGGTGAGCCTGATCGACCTGCCGTTCTCGGTCTCGCCGGTGGTGGCGGGCCTGATCTTCATCCTGCTGTTCGGGCGCGAGGGCTGGTTCTGGCCGCTGATCGACGAGGGCTGGAAGGTGGCCCTGCCGGTGCTGGGCGAGACGCTGGTGCAATTGCCGAAGATCGTGTTCGCGCTGCCGGGTATCGTGCTGGCGACCACCTTCGTCACTTTCCCGTTCATCGCCCGCGAGCTGATGCCGCTGATGGAGCAGCAGGGCAGCGACGAGGAGCTGGCCGCGCTCAGTCTCGGCGCTGGCGGCTGGCCGACGTTCTGGCGGGTGACCCTGCCGAACATCCGCTGGGGCCTGCTTTACGGCGTGCTGCTGTGCGGCGCGCGCGCGATGGGCGAGTTCGGCGCGGTGTCGGTGGTATCCGGGCACATCCGTGGCCGCACCAACACGTTGCCGCTGCATGTGGAGATTCTCTACAACGAATATGCCTACAGCGCGGCGTTCGCCTGCGCCTCGCTGCTGGCGTTGTGCGCGCTGTTGACGCTCGCGCTGAAGACCTACCTCGAATGGCGCCACGGCGAATCGCTGGCCGCCAATCGCCGTCACTGAGAACCGTCACATGAGCATCGGCATCCGCATCCAGGATCTGCACAAGCAGTTCGACGACTTCACCGCGCTGGAGGCGATCGACCTGGATATCCGTCCGGGAGAGCTGCTGGCACTGCTCGGTCCGTCTGGCTCGGGCAAGACCACGCTGCTGCGGATCATCGCGGGCCTGGAATACGCCAACGGTGGGCGGGTGCTGTTCGGTAACGAGGACGCCACCGGCATGAGCGTGCAGGCGCGGCGGGTCGGCTTCGTGTTCCAGCACTATGCGCTGTTCAAG
The DNA here is from genome assembly GCA_047607345.1 of Pseudomonas sp. Lineage (GTDB taxonomy): Bacteria > Pseudomonadota > Gammaproteobacteria > Xanthomonadales > Xanthomonadaceae > Pseudomonas_S. The sequence goes on from JASGDF010000124.1 coordinate 39,658, forward strand.
CACATGACCGTGTACGAGAACATCGCGTTCGGTCTGCGCGTGCGCCGCGGTCGCGAGCGCTGGGCGGAGTCGCGCATTCGCGAGCGCGTGCACGAACTGCTGGCGCTGGTGCAGCTGCATGGCCTGGAGAGGCGCTATCCGACCCAGCTGTCCGGTGGTCAGCGCCAGCGCGTGGCACTGGCGCGCGCGCTGGCGATCGAGCCGCGCGTGCTGCTGCTGGACGAGCCGTTCGGCGCGCTCGACGCGCAGGTGCGGCGCGACCTGCGGCGCTGGCTGCGCGAACTGCACGAGCAGACCGGCCTGACCACGGTGTTCGTGACCCATGACCAGGAGGAAGCGCTGGAGCTGGCCGACCGCGTGGCGATTCTCAACGGCGGCCGGATCGAGCAGCTCGACAGCCCTGCGCAGCTCTACGACCGGCCGGCCTCGCCGTTCGTGTATTCGTTCGTCGGTGCGGTCAACCGCATCGCCGGGCGGGTCGAGCGCGGGCATCTGGACGTGGCCGGGCTGTCGCTGCCGCTGCACGAGCAGGTCGCCTCCGGGCAGGTGGACCTGTACGTGCGGCCGGAGGACTTGGTGCCGGCGTCCGAAGGCTGGCGCGCGACCGTGGTGTCGGCCCAGCGCAGCGGCGCGCGGCTGCGCGTGCGGGCCAGACTGGAGCAGGCGGGCGAGGTCGAGCTGGAGTTACCGGCGGCGATCGGTCCCTATGCGGCGGGGCAGCCGTTGACGCTGGCCGCGCGCCGGTATGGGATTTTTCCGGCCATCATCGGAGACTGAGAGGACGGCGCGTGGACAGCAAGCGGCCAGGGCCAGGCCGGCTGTGGAAGATAGCGGGAACGTAACGGATGCAACGGCTGTTGCGCTGCAGCGCGGACTCGGTTAAAAATCCGTAAATCAGTGGCATGTCGCGTTGTTCCCCGACCCGCAGTTCCCTCCGCCCACCGCCCCGAGGAGATAGGCCCCATGAAGTCGTCCGCGCTCGCTTGTACCCTGCTGCTTGCATTGTCCTCCGTCTCCACCGCCGCTTTCGCACAGGACGAAGGCAGCGACGATTACAAGCCCTTCAGTGCCACGCTGGCCGTGACCTCCGACTACGTATGGCGCGGTATTTCCCAGACCAACGAGGACCCGGCGTTCCAGGCAGGTGCTACCTACACCTCCAAGGTCGGCCTCTACGTTGGTGCCTGGACGTCCAATGTCGATTTCGGCGAGGGTGACCCGGACTGGGAGCGCGACTTCTACGTCGGCTACAACACGGATTTCGGCGACAAGGTCAACTTTGACGTGATGGTCAACCGCTACACCTACAGCGGTGCAAGCGACCTCAACTGGAACGAGCTGATCACCAAGACCACCTTCCTCAAGACCTACAGCCTGACGCTGGCGTATTCCAACGACTCGTGGGCCACCGATCAGGACGGCTACTACGCCGGGCTGGCCGGCAACTGGTCGCTGCCGCATGATTTCACGATCGGTGCCAGCTACGGCCGCAGCCTGTTCAGCAACAAGGCCGGGATCGAGGACTATTCGGACTATTCGGTGAGCGTGGGCAAGAGCTTCGGCCCGCTGGCGCTGTCGCTGGCCTACATCGACACGGACAAGGCCGGCGAGCGCGTCGGTGGCAGCAATGGTGGCGACCGCGTGGTGTTCACGGCGACGATCGGCCTGTAAGCGCGCAGCACTTACTGCCAACAAGCGAAAGAAGGGCGCCGCAAGGCGCCCTTCTTTCGTGCGGTTTGCGGCAAAGCTGCCGCTGCACATCCTAGAAGCGCGCGTCCACGGTGAAGAAGGCCTGGCGTGGGGCGCCGGCCATCAGCGTCTGGTTGGTGCCTTCCGGATCGGAGGCGACGTAGCCATTGGTGCCGGTGGTGGCGAAGTAGCGCTTGTTGGCCAGGTTGGTCACGTTCAACGTCAGGCTCAGGTCGGAGAACACCCCGATCTTGCCGAAGTCGTAGCCGATCCCGGCGTTGAACAGCCAGTACGCGGGCACCTCGGAGTCATTCAGGTAGCTGATGTAGCGCTTGCCGGTGTACTTGCCGTCCAGCGACAGCCGCCAGCGCTCCAGCGTGTAGCTCAGGCTGGAGGAGAACATCCATTGCGGGAGGCCGACGACATACTTGCCGGCCGTCTCGACCAGGCCGCTGTTGGTGTAGTCATCCTTATATTTGGAGTGGTTCCAGGACAGGGTGTTGAGCCAGCTCAGTCCGGCGACCGGCTTCCAGATCAGCGCCAGATCGAGGCCGCTGCTGTCGACCGCGCCGACGTTGGCAAGCTCCGACGAACAGGTTTGGATGGCGCTACAGGGGCTGATGGTCAGCAGGCGGTTGGAGAACCGGGTGAAGTAGGGGCCTACCGAGAATTCGTAGCCGTCACCGCGGCTGCGCCAGCCCAGTTGCACGGTCTGCGACTTTTCCGGCTTGAGCGTGGACTTGATGCTGTCGAAGGTCGCCTGTGACACCGCGAACGGGCTGTAGCCGTAGGCGGCGATGTTCTCGCTGTAGGAGGCGTAGATGTCCTGGGACGCATCGAGCTTGTAGCTGGCGCCGATCTGGGGCAGGAAGCCGTCGCTGGCGCTGATCTCGCCGGCGGCGTACGAACTGGTGGTGGCTAGCGAATGCGCGCGGGTGGTGGTGTTGATCGCCTTGGCGCCGTAGTTGATGGTCAGCCGGTCGTCGAGCAGGTGCATGGTGTCCTGGACGTAGGCCATGCGCGTCCAGGTGTCGTACTGCTGCAGGAACTGCGTGTAGAACGGGCTCTGATGCCTGGAATACCAGTAGAACGAGGTCAGCGTGCCCTGCAGGGTGTAGTAGTTGCGGCCGATGGTGTTCTTGTTGTTCTCCGCCCAGACGCCGAGCTCGATGTCGTGGTTGCCGACGCTGAACTTAAAAGCGCCGGTGACGCCGTAGCGGTCCAGGCTGTAGTCAGTGGTGCGCATGGACATCGGCATGGACGCGGAGGAGGCCACGTACGGCGTGACCCATTGGCCTTCGCCTTCGTCGTGGTGGTAGTAGCCGCCCAGCTCCAGCGTGGCCCCGCCAAGGTCGAAGGAACCGCTCAGCGCGGTGAGCGTGTCGTCGCGCAGGCCCGCGCCCCAGGCGTAGGTGGAGTCCAGCCAGTCGTAGTCGCTGCCTAGCGCGGCCAGGCTGGAGGGATAGCCATTGGCCACCCCGTTGTACTCGCCGGTGTTCTGGTAGGCCTGCGCCATCTGCGCGGAGAGGTCCCAGTTGTAGTCCCAGTCCCAGCCGAGCGCCTTCTGGCTGGTCAACGACAGGTCCATGTAGTCGCGCTCGCGACGGAGCGAGTTGTCCACGAACAGGCTCACCCGGTTGCCCTCGCCCCACTCGTACAGTGTCTTCAGGTTGATCTGGCGGTATTCCTGGGTGCCATCGCCCTTCCACTTGTCGGTAGTGGAGCCGGCGTAGGAGGCGTAGGCGGAGAAGCCGTTGATGTCGCCGGTATCGGCGCGGACGAAGGTGCGGCGGGCGGCGTCGGAACCGAAGGTCTGGGTGACGCGCGCGCCCGGGGTGCTGTCCGGGTCGGCCGAGTGGAACTGCAAGGTGCCGCCGAGGTTGCTGTTGGAGGCGGTGCCGAGCGCGCCGGCGCCCTGCGCCAGTTCCACGCCGGCCAGGTTTTCGGAAATGATCGCACGGGTGATCGACAGGCCGTTGGTCACGCCGTAGCTCATGTTGCCGAGCGGTACCCCGTCCAGGGTGAAGCCGAGCCGGCTCTGGTCGAAGCCGTGCAGGTAGATCGCGGTGGACCACTCGTAGGCGCCGGTGGCGTCGGCGGACTGGAACTGCACGCCGGGCAGCTTGTCGATGGCTTTCAGCGGACTGCTGCCTGGCGTCAGCCGTTCGATGTCTTCCTTGCTGATGCGCTGCACCTGACGGGTGCTGCCAGGGGCGACCACCGAGATTGCGTCCAATTGCGTGACCGGATCGTTGGAAACATCGGCACCGGTGTCGCCGACGGCGTCCGTGGCCATGGCGGGAAGTGCGGCCAGCACGTTGGAAAGCGCGAGCGTCAGCGTGAGCGAACGCATACGGTAAAGCGGAGACGACATGGAAAATCTCGCTCGAAATAGGTGGGAAGGCCGTGCCATCGATGGGACGGTGGCGGCACGACCGGCCAAGGATGGTGAGCGAGGGTGACGCATTGATGACGGTGCGCTGTCGTATCCCTGTCTTTGGCACCGGCTATACCGGATGGTCGATCGCAGCGCCGAAGCGTCGCAGGTGCTCGCGCGAATCCCTCGCAGCGGCGACATTCCCCATGACCCAGATTCTCCATTTGAAGGACGCTAGATGATGTCTGCCACGTCCCGCCGGGACTTCCTGAAACGCCTGGCCGCGTTGACCGCCGCCGGCGCGATCCCGCCCTCGATCGGCCGCGCGCTGGCGCTGCCGGCCGCGTCGCGCACCGGCACGCTGGCCGACATGGAGCATGTAGTGATCTTCATGCAGGAGAACCGCTCGTTCGATCACTACTTCGGTACGTTGCGTGGTGTGCGCGGCTATGGCGACACGCGCGCGCTTACGCTGCGCGACGGAGCCCCGGTATGGCGGCAGTCGGACGCAAACGGACGCGCGATCGCGCCGTTCCGGTTCCGCCCGGATACCCGCGCGCCGTTGATCAAGAGTCTCGACCATTCCTGGAAGGGGGCGCCGGGCCAGGAGCCGCGGCGCTGGCAGGAGTACGACTGCTGGGTGCCGTACAAGGGCGAGCTGACGATGGGTTACTTCCAGCGCGAGGACATCCCGTACTACCACGCGCTGGCCGATGCGTTCACGATCTGCGACGGCTACTTCTGCTCGATCCATGGGCCGACCAACCCGAACCGGATGTTCCTGTTCACCGGTACCAGTGGCCTGAGCGTTGGCGACGACCGCCTGCAGGCGGTGGAGAACGCCGACGACGGCAACTGGACCGCCGACATGGCGCGCGACAAGCCCGGCTACGCGGCGATGCAGTGGACAACCTATGCGCAGCGGCTGAGCGCGGCCGGCATCGACTGGCGGGTTTACCAGGAGTACGACAATTTCGGCGACAACTCGCTGGCCTACTTCGCGCACTACCGTGGCCTGGAGGCCGGCGACGAGCGCTATCGTCGCGCGCGCGCCTGGGTGGCTGGATCGAGCGCGGACAACGCCGCGCAGACCACCGCCGATCATCTGGTCGCCGCGTTCGCCGCCGACGTGCGGGCCGATCGCCTGCCGCAGGTGTCGTGGATCATCGCGCCGACTGCCTACACTGAACATCCCGAAGCGCCGCCGGCCTACGGCGAATCGCTCACCGCGCGCCTGATCGACGCGCTCACCGCCAATCCCGAGGTGTGGGCGAAGACCGCGCTGATCATCAACTACGACGAGAACGACGGCTTCTTCGACCATGTGCCGGCACCGCTGCCGGCATTGGATGCGCGGATGGGACGCAGCGCGGTGGACGTGCGCGGCGAGGCCTACCACGGCGTGCCGGTCGGGCTGGGCATCCGCGTGCCGCTGTTGGTGGTCTCGCCGTGGACGCGCGGGGGCTGGGTGCATTCGCAGGTGTTTGACCACACCTCGGTACTGCGCCTGCTGGAGACGCGCTTCGGCGTGGCCGAACCGAACATCAGTCCGTGGCGGCGCGCGGTGACCGGCGATCTGGTCAGTGTGTTCGACTTCCGCGATCCGCAGGGCGGGGCACTGTCGGCGCTGCCGGATGTGTCGGACTATCGCCAGCGCACCGAGGCGATTGCCAAGCTGCCCGATCCGGAGCCGCCGGCCCATCCCGAGTTGCCACGGCAGGAACCAGGACAGCGGCCGGCGCGCGCGCTGCCCTACGACCTGCACGTACATGGCGCGACGACGCGCGACGGCGAGGCGCTGAAATTGCGATTCGTCAACGCGGGTTCGGCCGCGGCGGTATTCAATGTCTACGCGGCTGGTGGCGCGGCCGGGCCGTGGTACTACACCGTGTTGCCGGGCAGCGAGCTGGAGGATGTTCCGCATGGCCTGGAGCAAGGCGGCGCTCATGCGCTGGCGGTGCATGGGCCGAACGGTTTCCTGCGCGAGCTGGCCGGGGATCCGGTGGCGCTGGCCCGCGATGGCGTAGCTCCCTGGCTGGAGGCGCGCAGCGAGCACGGCACGCTGGTGATCCGGCTCGGCAATCGGGGACGGGTGCCCTGCACGTTGCAGCTGCGTGCGCGCGACTACGCCGATCCGTCGCCGCGCACGGTGGTACTTGCCGCGGGTGAGCAGACCGAGCTGCGCTACGACCTGGCCGCCAGCGACCACTGGTACGACCTGCAGGTGGAATCGCCGGGTGGCGCGTTCCGGCGACGGCTGGCCGGGCACCTGGAGACCGGTCGGCCCAGCCGCAGCGATCCGGCGTTGGGCGCGCCGCGTGCGCAGGCGCCGTCGTAGGAGCGACTTCAGTCGCGAAGGGGCGTTCATCCGAATCCCCGCACGCAGCTGTGCGCTGGCCTTGCGAAGGACGTGCGCCAAAGCTCCGTCGGATTGTTCCAACGTACCGGCAACCCTGCCATCGGTCATGGGCCGGCGACGGGGAGGGCATCGCTAGAATTGTTATTTTCTGACACATGGAGCCGTCCCGATGCGCATGAAGCTGCTCGCCTTCTCCGTTGCCGCCGCCCTCGGCGCGGCCGGTGCCACCCAGGCCGCGGAGGGCATGTGGGTACCCCAGCAGTTGCCGGAAATCGCCGGCCCGCTGCAGAAGGCCGGGTTGAGGCTCTCGCCCGAACAGCTTGCCGACCTGACCGGCGACCCGATGGGCGCGGTGGTCGCGCTCGGCGGCTGCACCGCCAGCTTCGTGTCCCCGCAGGGCCTGGTGGTGACCAACCACCATTGCGCCTACGGCGCGATCCAGCTCAACTCCACGCCGCAGAAGAACCTGATCAAGGACGGCTTCAACGCGGCGACCGTGGGCGATGAGCTGAGCGCCGGTCCGAACGCGCGCATCTACGTGCTCGACGCGATCACCGACGTGACCGCCCAGGCCAAAGCCGCGATCGCCGCCGCTGGCGATGACCCACTCAAGCGTACCCAGGCGCTGGAGGCGTTCAACAAGGCCCAGATCGCCCACTGCGAGGCCGAGCCGGGCTACCGCTGCCAGCTGTTCAGCTTTGCCGGCGGCAACGCCTACCGGCTGTTCAAGAACCTGGAGATCAAGGACGTGCGCCTGGTCTATGCGCCGCCGGGCAGCGTAGGCAAGTTCGGCGGCGACATCGACAACTGGATGTGGCCGCGCCATACCGGCGATTTCTCGTTCTACCGCGCCTATGTCGGCAAGGACGGCAAGCCGGCGCCGTTCGCGAAGGACAACGTGCCTTACACGCCCAAGCACTGGCTGAAATTCGCCGACCAGCCGCTGGGCGCCGGCGACTTCGTGATGGTCGCCGGCTACCCGGGCCGCACCAACCGCTATGCGCTGGTCGCCGAGTTCGAGAACACCGCGAACTGGACGTATCCCACACTCGTGCGCCACTACAAGGCGCTGATCGCGCTGGTCGAGGCCGCCGGCCGGCAGGATCCCGACATCCAGGTGAAGTACGCCAGCACCATGGCCGGCTGGAACAACGCCAGCAAGAACTACGAGGGCCAGCTGGAAGGCTTCAGGCGCATCGACGCCGAAGGCCGGAAGAAGGCCGAGGAAGCGGCGGTACTGGCCTGGCTGAACAAGCAGGGCGCGGCCGGCAGGCCGGCGCTGGCCGCGCACGATGCGCTGGTCCGGCTGGTCGATGACGCCAGGGCCACCCAGCAGCGCGACCTGGTGCTGGGCCAGTTCGATCGCACCGGCGCGATCGGCGCGGCGGTCACGCTGTACCGCCTGTCGATCGAGCGCGCCAAGCCGGACGCCGAGCGCGAGTCCGGCTACCAGGAGCGCGACCTGCCGGCGATCGAGGGCGCGCTGAAGCAGATGGAGCGCCGCTACGTCCCGGCGATGGACCGCCGGCTGCAGCAGTACTGGCTGGGCGAGTACGTCAAGCTGCCGGCCGGCCAGCGCGTCGCCGCGGTCGACCGCTGGCTGGGCGGCAGTGACGCGGCCGCGGTCGAGGCGGCGCTGCACAAGCTCGACGGCACCCGCCTGGGCAGCACCGAGGAGCGCCTGAAGTGGTTCAAGGCCGATCGCGCCGCGTTCGAGGCCAGCGACGACCCGGCGATTCAGTACGCAGTCGCGGCGATGCCGGCGCTGTTGGAGATCGAGCGGCAGGACAAGATCGAGGCCGGCGAGCAGCTCGCCGCGCGCCCGGTCTACCTGCAGGCGCTGGCCGACTACAAGCGCAGCCAGGGCGAGTTCGTCTACCCGGATGCCAACCTGTCGCTGCGGATCACCTTCGGCAACGTCAAGGGCTACGCGCCGAAGGACGGCATGGAGTACAGCCCGTTCACGACGCTGGAAGGCGTCGTCGCCAAGGAGACCGGCGCGGACCCGTTCGATTCGCCCAAGGCGCTGCTCGACGCGGTCAAGGCCCGGCGCTACGCCGGTCTGGAGGACAAGCGCCTCGGCTCGGTGCCGGTCAACTTCCTGTCCGATCTGGACATCACCGGTGGCAACTCCGGTTCGCCGGTGATGGACGCGCATGGCCGTCTGGTCGGGCTGGCGTTCGACGGCAACTGGGAATCGGTGAGCAGCAACTGGGTGTTCGACCCGGCGATGACCCGCATGATCGCGGTCGATTCGCGCTACCTGCGGTGGATCATGACCGAGGTCGCGCCGGCGCCGCAGCTGCTGAAGGAACTGGGCCTGGCGCGCTGATCCCGTGCCCCGTAGAGCCGAGCTTGCTCGGCTGAAGCTTCCCCAGTGAAGCCCCCAGCCGAGCAAGCTCGGCGCTACAGGCATGTGGGCACGGGCGGGGCCGTGGGCGAGCGCTCTCGTTTCCGCTGCAACGGCGGTGAGCGGGTATCATGCCGCTCCCGTCGTCGTCGCCGGCGCACGGACCTCCCCCGAACACGAAGGATTTCCCGAGCATGCGCATCCTGCTTGCCCGTCACGGCGAGACGCCGTGGAACGCCGAGGGCCGCTACCAGGGCCAGATCGACATTCCGCTTTCACCGATCGGCGAAACGCAGGCCAGGGCGCTCGGCGAGCGTTTGCAGGACCTGCCGATCGCGCGCGCGGTGGCCTCGCCGCTGAGCCGTGCGCAGACCACGGCGCGCTTCGCGCTGGGGCCGGCGCGTGAATCGATATTGCAGCTCGACGCCGACCTGCAGGAGATCGCGCATGGCGAGTGGGAAGGCCTGCTCGCCAGCGAGATCCACGACAAGGACCCGGCCCGCCTGCGCGCCTGGCGCGAGGAGCCGGACACGGTGCTGATGCCCGGCGGCGAATCGCTGCGGCAGGTCCTCGAGCGTAGCTGGCGCGGCCTGGCGCGTGCGGCCGAGGGGCTCGGCGCCGACGATACCCTGCTGGTGGTCGCCCACGATGCGGTCAACCGCGTGATCCTGTGCAAGGTACTCGGCCTGCCGCTGTCGCGGCTGTGGAGCTTCCGCCAGGCCCCGACCACGCTCAACCTGCTGGAAGGCGGTGACGTGGAAAGCCTGGAGGTGGTGCGCCTGAACGATTGCGCGCATCACACGCCGTTCTTCGGCGAGGCCAAGCACCGGGCGCTGTAGGGCGTCTGCGTCTGGGGGCTCGCTCCAACGGGATTGGCTGCGCGCGTGGGGCCGGCAGAGACCGGCGATGCGTGTTGGTGTGGGTGACCCAGGCAATGGAGGGTGCTCGCCGCCGGTCCGGCCGGGTGCGCTCGTCGCGTGCGAAAACCGGAAAGCCGCGATAATGGCGCGGTTTTCCGCACCTTCTTTGCCGTGGACGCAACCAACTCCCTTTCCGAATGGCTGGCCTACATCGAGCGCCAGCATCCGCAACCGATCGCGATGGGCCTGGCACGCGTGCGCGAGGTCGCCGCGCGGCTAGGCCTGTGCGCGCCGGTAAAAGACCGGGACCTGCACCACCCTCGCCAGGCAATCGCAAAAAACACCATCGTCGTCGCCGGTACCAACGGCAAGGGCTCCACCGTCGCCTTCATCGAGGCGATCGCGCGCGCGGCCGGCTGGAAGGTCGGCGCCTACACTTCGCCGCACCTGCTGCGCTACAACGAGCGCGTGCGCATCGATGGACAGGAGGTGGGGGACGCCGTGCTGGCCGCCGCGTTCGCCGAGGTCGAGTCCGCGCGTGGCGATATCGCGCTGACCTATTTCGAGTACGGCACGCTTGCCGCGCTGAGCCTGTTCGCCCAGGCCGGCCTGGACCTGGCGGTGCTCGAGGTCGGCCTGGGCGGGCGGCTGGACGCGGTCAACCTGGTCGATGCCGACGTCGCGGTGATCACCACCGTCGACATCGACCATGCGGACTGGCTAGGTGACGGGCGCGAGGCGATCGGTGCGGAGAAGGCCGGGATCATCCGTGGCTGGAAGCCGGTGATCCTCGGCGAGATCGATCCGCCATCGAGCGTGCTGCGCCGCGCCTACCAGCTGGGCGCCAACGCGATCCGCTTCGGCAGTGATTTCTTCGCCGAGCCCGTCGACGCGCAGGGCTGGCGCTGGCGCGACGTGTCGCTGCGGATGGAATTGCCGATGCCGGCGTTGCAGGCCCCGGTGCAGTTGGCCAATGCCGCCAGCGCGATTGCGGCGCTGCGCGCGCTGGACCGGCCGGTACCGCGCAGCGCCTGGGCCGAGGGCGTTGCGCGCGCCGGCGTCGCGGGCCGGTTGCAGGCATTTCGGCGTGGCGAGGTCGAGGTGCTGGTCGATGTCGGGCACAACCCGCAGGCGGCGCGGGCGCTGGCCGCGGCGTTGCAGGCGCGGCCGGCGCCAGGGCGCACCCACGCGGTCTACGCGGCGTTGTCCGACAAGGATGTGGCCGGCGTGGCCGAGGCGCTGGCTGTTCAGGTCGATACCTGGCGCGTCGCCGGGCTTGGCGGCGCCCGTGGGCAGGATGCCGATGCGCTGGCCGAGCGCCTGCGCGGCACGCCGGCCGCGACCGCGGCCCGCTTCGGCGATGTTGCCGAAGCCCTGGCCGACGTCCTGGCCAAGGCGGCGCCGGGCGATCGCGTGCTGGTGTTCGGTTCGTTCCATACCGTCGCCGAGGTGTTGCCGCTGCTCGGCTTCGATGGCTGAGGGCGCGCTCGTTCAGGCTTCCTAACGGCGTGCGGCGGTTTCATCCGGGTCGCCCGCGCACTGCCCTTATAATCGCCGCACATTCCGTCGCGGTGCCTCCTTCCCTCGTGGATACGACCCTGAAACAGCGCCTGATCGGCGCCGCCGTGCTGGTGGCGCTTGCCGTGATCTTCCTGCCGATGCTGGTCAAGGGCCCGGCGCCCGACAGCGGCGTGGCCGACGTGCCGATCACCGCGCCGTCGGCGCCGGCCGACGGCCAGTTCGAGACTCGTGAGCTGCCGCTGGTGACGCCGGGTACGGCGCCGGCCGGCGGAGCGGTCGGCATGGCCGGCTCCGCGCCGGCGGCCCCGGCCCCGGTGCAGGACAACCCGGACGCGGCCGACC